>NZ_NHML01000048.1:0-39247 GCF_002165735.1 Rhodococcus sp. NCIMB 12038 | reverse complement strand
GGAACACCCTCCCGGCCACCACCTGACCGGCAGCCCGGGGCGGGCGGGCCGCACCTTCCGCCGACCCACCCAACACGCCGACCACAGCCACACCACCGTCACTCAATTCCGCAACAGCCCCCGGGCGGTTAACAAGTACTCACGGGAGCTACTTGAGCTCGGCGAGGACGGTGCCCTGGGTGATGGCGGAGCCGGGTTCGACGGCGAGGCCGGTGACGGTGCCGGCCTTGTGGGCGTTGACNGGGTTTTCCATCTTCATGGCCTCGAGGACGGCGATGAGGTCGCCCTCNNCGACTTGCTGGCCTTCTTCGACGGCGACCTTGACGACGGTGCCCTGCATGGGGGCGGTGACGGCGTCACCGGAGGCGGCGCCGCCGTGGGCGCCGCCGCGGGTGCGGGCCTTGGGCTTCTTNCGGGTGGCGCCGGCGGGGGCGCCGCCGGTGCCGAGGGTGAACTGGCCGGGCAGCGACACCTCGACGCGGCGGCCGCCGACCTCGACGACGACGTTCTGCCGGGGCAGNNTNTCTTCGTCGTCGAGCGGGGCGCCGCCGGTGAACGGTTCGACCTGGTTGTCCCATTCGGTTTCGATCCACTTGGTGTAGACGTCGAAGCCGGTGCCGTCGCCGATGAAGGCGGGGTCGGAGACGATGGCCCGGTGGAACGGGATGACCGTGGCCAGGCCTTCGACCTGGAATTCGGCGAGGGCGCGGCGGGCCCGGGCGAGGGCCTCGTCGCGGGTGGCGCCGGTGACGATCAGCTTGGCGAGCATGGAGTCGAACTGGCCGCCGATGACNGATCCGGTTTCGACGCCGGAGTCCATCCGCACGCCGGGGCCGGTGGGGGGCACGAACTTGGTGACCGGTCCGGGGGCGGGCAGGAAGCCGCGGCCGGCGTCCTCCCCGTTGATGCGGAANTCGAAGGCGTGCCCGCGNGGGGTGGGGTCCTCGGTGAGGTCGAGGTGCTCGCCGTTGGCGATCTTGAACTGCTGCAGCACCAGGTCGATGCCGGCGGTTTCCTCGGTGACGGGGTGTTCGACCTGCAGGCGGGTGTTGACCTCGAGGAAGGACACGGTGTCGCCCTGGACGAGGTATTCGACGGTGCCGGCGCCGTAGTAGCCGGCCTCGCGGCAGATGGCCTTCGCGGAGGTGTGGATGCGACCACGTTGGTCGTCGGTGAGGAACGGGGCGGGGGCCTCCTCGACGAGTTTCTGGAAGCGGCGTTGCAGGGAGCAGTCGCGGGTGCCGGCGACGATGACGTTGCCGTGCTGGTCGGCGATGACCTGCGCTTCGACGTGCCGGGCCTTGTCCAGATACTGTTCGACGAAGCATTCGCCGCGGCCGAACGCGGCGACGGCCTCGCGGGTGGCGGAGTCGAACAGTTCGGGGATTTCCTCGATGGTGTGNGCGACCTTCATGCCGCGNCCACCGCCGCCGAACGCGGCCTTGATGGCGACGGGGACGCCGTATTCCTTGGCGAAGGCGACGACCTCGTCGGCGTTTTTGACGGGGTCCTTGGTGCCGGCGGCCATCGGGGCCTTCGCCTTTTCGGCGATGTGGCGGGCGGTGACCTTGTCGCCGAGGTCGCGGATCGATTGCGGGGAGGGGCCGATCCAGATCAGGCCGGCGTCGATCACGGCCTGCGCGAAGTCGGCGTTTTCGGAGAGGAAGCCGTAGCCGGGGTGGATGGCGTCGGCCCCGGATTTGGCGGCGGCGTCCAAAATTTTGTCGAACACCAGGTAGGACTCGGCGGAGGTCTGTCCGCCGAGGGCGAAGGCTTCGTCGGCCAGGCGCACGAACGGGGCGTCGGCGTCGGGTTCGGCGTAGACGGCGACGCTGGCCAGGCCGGCGTCGGCGGCGGCCCGGATCACCCGAACTGCGATCTCACCGCGGTTCGCGACGAGCACCTTCGTGATGTGCGCGCTGGCATGACTGGGCACTGAGCCTCCTGTGGTTCGCGTGGTCTGTCTCCGCGGTGGTCCCCGGGGGTGTTCACCGGCGGTGGGTTACGGCATCTCTTCGGAGTCTAGGCACCGAACCGATCGGTGTTGCCACCGGACCGAATATTGCCGTCAGGCCTGTCCGACGCTGTGCAACCCTACCGAAGGGTAGCTGGTTGAAACCTGTTCCAGTTGCCTGCGGAGGCTCGCGACCCACGTGTGGACGCTCGCGGCGGCGATGTCGTTGCCCGGATATCGGACCGCCAGATTGACGCCGCGGGGGGTGCGATTGATCCACGCGTACACGTCGTGGGTGTACTGCCGGCTCCGCAGCGCCCGGGCGTTACGTTCGTGCCAGCGGCCCGCTTCGGGCACGAACCGGACGTCCATGTAGGAGACGACGAAGCGCGGCCGGATGGGGATGTCGAGTTCCTTCTCGATCTGGTCGAACGGGACCACCGAGATCGGTTTCGTCCGGGCCACGCTGTCGGCGGCCTCGCGGGCGACGGAGGCGAAGTCGTCCGACGTCACCTCGAAGTCGATCGGGCTCAGACCCACGAACCAGCCCAGCGCGGACGCCCACTGCGGGGAGTGCCGGGTGTGAACCGGAGTGACCGTCCGGAAGCGGCCATCGCCCGCCACTTCCGCACCGGCCAGGCCGAGGCACGCGAGCAGGCCGGGGAAGAACCCCACATCCGCCTCCCGGCACGCCGAGTTGAACGCCGCGGCCTGATCGGCGTCGAGTATCCAGGCGGACAGGTTCTGCTGCGCGTACGTCGTGCGCGGGCCGACTTCCAGGGGGAACTCGGGGAGTCCCGGCCCCTCGAGTGCGGACCGCCACACGTCGAGCGCCTCACGTTTGACGTCGGCGGCGGTGGAGATCTCGCGCTCCTCGCGGCCGAAGTCGATGTAGCTGCCGACGGGGAACAGGTTGGCCGTGCGGCCGGACAGCGCTTCTTCGTACAGCGCGGTCAACTCGTGAGCGACGAGCACGATGGAGAACCCGTCGATGATCGAGTGATCCGCCGCGAAGAACACCGTGAACCGGTCGCGCTGCACGGTCTCGAGCGTCGCGAAGACGTACGACGGCCAACTGTGCGGCGAGGCGTACTCGTCGAACAGTTGCTGCAGGTGCGCGAAGTTGTCGCCACCGGCGGCGTCGTAACCGTGGCTGACGACCCCCACGTGCAGCCCGCCCTGCGGCACGGTCCTCCGGCGCACCCGCTCGGTCTCCGTGTCGAACGTCGTGTGCGAGCGAAGCACCTCGTGGCGATCGGTCCACTTCTCCAGCGCGGTCCGGAACGCGGTGACGTTCAGCGTTCCGCGGATCTCGAATGCGGTGCCCAGCCAGGATTCGCGACCGTCGGCGTCGGCGCACCGGCGTAGATGCGCCTCGTGGATGTACGAAGCAGGACGGGGATCGTCCTCCCACTCCGAGCGGGCGCACGGCAGCCATTCGGTGAGCGCACCCACCGGAACGGGGTAGTCGGCAAGTTCGGTGAATTCCATCGGTATGTGTTCAGACCCTGCCTAGCTGCGAAGATGCCGCTTGATTCGCGCGAGCATCGCCGACATGCCGCGCAGCCGCAGCGGACTGACGGCGTCGGCGAGCCCGAGCGCGGAGTAGAAATCGTCCGGAATGCCGAGGATGGTGACAGCACTGTGCCCATCGAGGCCCTGGTGCAGGATCGATGCGAAACCCCGCGTCGTCGGTGCCTCCGCGGGCGCGCTGAAGTGCAGTCGCACATGCTCCGGATCGGAGTCGTCGACCGACAGGAACAGCGGCGACTGGCACTCGGGCACCGGTTCCATCGCGTCCTGCTCGAGTTCGGCAGGCAGGGGTGCCAGTTCGCGGCTGAACTCGAGCAGCAGCTGCAGCTTGTCCGAGCCGTCGACGGCGGCGAAGTCGTCGACGATCTCGGCGAGCGAATCGGGTAGTGCGGTCATGACGTTGCGCCGGGAACGTCTCCCGGCTCTTCACCCCTGACGATCGGAACGCGAACCATGTTGCCCCATTCCGTCCACGAACCGTCGTAGTTGCGGACGTTGGGATAACCGAGCAGGTGGGTGAGGACGAACCAGGTGTGGCTGGAACGCTCACCGATCCGGCAGTACGCCACGATGTCGTCGTCGGCGGACACGCCGCCGTAGATCTCGTTCAGTTCACCGCGCGAACGGAACCGGCTGTCGGGTGCGGCGGCCTTGGCCCACGGAATGCTCTGCGCGCTCGGGATGTGGCCGCCGCGGAGGGCGCCCTCTTCCGGGTAGTCGGGCATGTGGGTGCGTTCGCCGGTGTACTCCTGCGGCGACCGGACGTCGATCAGCGGCCCCTTGCCGAGGTGATCGAGGACGTCGTCCTTGAACGCGCGGATCGGGGCGTCGTTGCGCTCGACCACCGGGTAGTCGGTGGGGGAGGTCTCGGGGACGTCGAACGCGGTGTCCCGGTTCTCGGCGATCCACGCGTCGCGGCCGCCGTCGAGGAGACGGACGTCCTCGTGTCCGAACAGCGTGAACACCCAGAGGGCGTACGCCGCCCACCAGTTGCTCTTGTCGCCGTAGATCACGACGGTGTCGTCGCGGCTGATGCCCTTGCGGCTCATCAGCTCGGCGAACTGCTCACCGTTGATGTAGTCACGCGTCACCGGGTCGTTGAGGTCGAGGTGCCAGTCGACCTTGACGGCGCCGGGAATGTGACCGACGTCGTAGAGGAGCACGTCCTCGTCCGACTCCACGACCTTGAGGCCGGGTGTGCCCAGATTCGCGGACAGCCATTCCGTCGACACGAGCCGACCGGGATTGGCGTACTCGGCGAAGGACTGGGTGGGATCTGGCGCTACGGGCACGGGTGGGCTCCTGGGGCAGATGCGACGGGGACGGATCAATTCTAGGCGGACGCCGGAAGTTCTTCCGACCGGCGTTCACACTTACCTT
Source organism: Rhodococcus sp. NCIMB 12038 (assembly GCF_002165735.1). NCBI lineage: Bacteria > Bacillati > Actinomycetota > Actinomycetes > Mycobacteriales > Nocardiaceae > Rhodococcus > Rhodococcus sp. NCIMB 12038. Next base: position 34,380 of record NZ_NHML01000048.1, on the reverse strand, counting down.
CCGAGCACGGTGAGGACGGTGAGGGCGGGCGCGTAGATTCGCACCCGAACGGAGGCCCCATGCCCGACATCACGACGCGCGCCGACCTGGAACTGCTGCTCCGGCACTTCTACGGCCGGGCCTTCGCCGACCCGGTCCTCGAACCGGCATTCGAGACGCTCGCCGTGATCGGCCTGGACGACCACCTGCCCGTCATGTGCGACTTCTGGGAGACGATCCTGCTGCGCACCGGCGTCTACCGCGGCAGCGTCGGTGCCGTGCACCGGGGGCTGCACGGCAGGCACGGATTCACCGGCCGGCACTTCGACCGCTGGGTCGAGCTGTGGACGTCCAGCGTCGACGAGTTGTTCCTCGGCGACGTCGCACAGCAGGCCAAGGCCGAAGCGGCCAGGATCGCCTTCGGGATGCGGCGGCAACTGTTCGAGCCCTCCCGCGGTCAGACGACCGGAGTGCCCTCCAGGTTCAGCTGACTGGTGAGCTCCGCGATGGGAGTGACACCGTTCTCGCAGATGTCGCGCATGATCTCCCGCAGCCGTACCACGAACTCCGTGACCGCATGCCGCGCCGTCGGCGTCTCCGGGAACCGTGACCGCAGCGCGAGACCCCGCTGGGTGCGTGAGATCCAGAACTGGGCGTCGTCCGCGACCGTCACGTTGCTGATGTGGTGGGCGTTCAATTCGTCGTGATCGTCGGTGCCCGGCAGCTTGCGGTAGTCGATGTACGAGACCATGAACACATCGGTGCGGGTCCGGCGATATCCGTCACCGAGCGCCTCCCGCACCTGAGCCATCGACACACCCTTGAGCGTGAGCGCCGTGCGGAACGAGGCGTGGGTGTGCGCAAGCGAGGACTGGAAGTCGCAGTCGGGGGTCAGTTCGACCGTCAGCGGCGCGCTCGTCGTGAGCCACCCGATCGCGTTGGCCCACTGCGGGTCCTGGCGGATGTGCAGCGGAAACTGCAACGGCATCCGGTCGGTGCCGTTGATCGAGTGCACGGCCAGACCCATCGCGGTGAGCGTCCCCGTGAACAGGCTTCCCCCGGAGTCCAGGCAGATCTCCTCGAACCGGTCGGTGCCCGCGGCGCCGAGGAGAGGACGCACGTCGGCACCCTGCGGGGCGGGCCTGCCTGCCTCGACACCCAGATCGAGCGGAAAACTGGGCGCGGTGCCGCCGCAGCGCTGGTAGAAGCGGGCCCATTCACGCACCCGGGGGTCGCCGATCTCGGTGACCGGCGCCTCCGCCTCGAGTTCGCAGTACCGCAGGAAGCTCCCCGGATCACCGAGTTCCTCCGTCAGCGCCGCCTCGGTGAGCACACCTGAGCGGCCGAGCCCGATGATTCGCTGATAGATCTGCCGGAGTTCGCCCAGCGCGATGACGAGCGAATACCCGTCGACGAGTGTGTGATCGAACGCACTGACCACGGTGTAGTGCGAGTCGCGCTCGATGGTCGCGAACAGGTAGGCGGGGAACGTCAGCGGATCGCACGCCTCGGTGAACCGGTACCGCAGATGGTCGCGGAGTTCGTGCGGTGACGTCGTCACCGAGGACTCGGACGCGACGACGGTGATGTCGTCGGGGTCGAGATCCACCCGGGCCATCGCGTCCGGGCTCACATCGAAGCCGGTCTGCAGCGTGTCGTGACGCCGGATGAAATGCACCAGCGCCTGCGCGAGCGCGTTCCGGTCGAGCCGGCCGGGGAGGTCGAAAGCCGCTGCCATCCAGACGCTTCGGCCGACCCCGTGCGTGCGCGCCGTGTCGAGATGGAACTGCTGGTTGTACGACGGCGGCACCGCCGAGGCCGACACCTCGCCCGGCGCGACGGACCATTCCGTCACCAGGCCGGGTTCGAGCATGTACCGGTCGATCGACGTGACGTGCACTACTCCACCCCTGTGGCAGTCGCGGATTCCGCGGCCGCCGGCGTGAACGGCGTCACCGTGTAATCGCCTTCGCGGGCCACGGTTTTCATGATCGCCGACAACCGTTCGGCATACGCGGTCACCGACCGGTGCGCCTCCTCCGTGTCCGGATGCGAGATGGCCATCCACGTGCCCTCGAAAACGCGGTTGATCCAGATCGACGCGATCTGGGTGGCTTTGCCGCCGACGATGCCGGTCGCGCGGGTCGACACGAAACTCTCGGTCTGCGGCAACCGTCGCCCATCGATGTACGACACGATCGGCGGCGGCGCGAGCGTGGTGTGCTGCGACGTCGCCGCGGGGCCGGCCTCGGCGAGAACGGTGTCGATCACCTGCTGCACGGACACCTCACCGAGAGCCTTGCCCGAACGGTAGGCGTCCTGCGCGCGCCCGGCGAGCCCGGTGAACGTCGTGGCCTCCTCGAGGGCGAATCCGACCGGAATGAGATTGATGAACCACCCCTGGGACCAGTAGAACTGCGGGTCGTTGCGGGTGGTGACGGGGGAGAGCGCCATGTAGCGGTCGCGTCCGACCAGTTCGTGTTCGGTGATGGCGAGGGCCGCGAACACCCCGCCGATGAAGTTGGAACCGTGTGCCTTGCACACGGCGCCGAACCGCTCGCACTCGTCGGCGTCGGCGAGGTCGAATCGGCTGCCGATGGCCGGCTTGGGCGCGTCGGACGCCCCGAGGTCGAGCGGAAAGCTCGGAAAGCTGCCCCCGTTGCGGGTGAGGTGACCGATCCAGCCGTGCACCTCGGGGGACGCGAGTGTCAGCGTCGCCGCCTTCTCCCGTTCCTGCCTGCTGTATTCCACGTAGCTCCCCGGATCGGGAAGTTCGGGCGCGGTGCCGTCGAGTTCGGCCTGGTAGATGATCCGCGTCTCGGCGAACGTGAGAATCATCGACTGCATGTCGGTGTGCGCGTGATCGACGGCGTGGAACAGGGTGAAGCTGTCCTCGGTCCCTGCGGTCTCGGCGTCGTAGTGCTCCACAACACCGAAGACGAACGCGGGCCAGGCCAGCGCGCTCGTGTCGTTCGCGAAGCGCGCGGCGATGTGGTCACGGACCTGTTCGGGGGTGGTGAGCGTCTCGCCCTCGTGTGCCGTGAGCGCGATGGCGCCGGCGGGCACGACGTGCCGCCGGACCGCGTTGCCGGTGTCCGTGGGGTCCGCGTCCGCGTCCGCGAACGAGAACCAGCTGTGCAGCGTGTCGTGCCGCAGGACGTAGCGCTCGAGGGTCCGGGTCATCGCCGCGCGGTCGAGCCTGCCCGGGAAGTCGAACGCGATGCCGATCCACGGCGACTGGGTTTCGCCGTTGTTCGCCGCCAGCCGGGCCCGCCGCAGGTGCCGCTCCTGCATCGTCGTCGGCAGTGCCGGATCCACCGGAGCTTCGGCGGCCGCACGTGCACTCGCGTCCGTGACTTTCCACTCGACGACCCGCCCAGGTTCCGGCTTCCAGTGGGTGATCAAGTTCAAGTCCATCGAGCGGCTCCTGGTGTCGAATCGAGGTTGCGAGATCGGTCGGGTGTGGCACGGCCTTCTCGCAAGAGGATGCGGCACCGAGTGCCTTACCGCGAGAGGTAAAGAAGTATGAGACTGATTACAGGCCGGTTCCAGTTTAGTCAAGTGTCGGGCAAAGGGGTTCTACGCTGCAAGTTCTTCGCGTAATATCCAGCAACTTCGGAACAACCTCACAGCAACCCGTGAGGTTCGAACCGCTAGCCTGTCCGGATGCCTGTGACGCAGCGTGACGCACTCTATCGGGGCGAACTCGGTCGGTGGGTCCCTTGGCTGGGTTTGGCCACCAGTCTCGCCGCCGTGTTCATGCAACTCCTGGACGCGACCATCGTCAACGTCGCGCTGCCGAGCATCGCGGTCGACCTCGGCGCCTCGGTGTCGGCGCAGTTGCTGATGGTGAGCGTCTACACCCTGTCCTTCGCGTGTTCGCTGATCACAGCGGCGCGACTGGGTGATCTCCTCGGCCGGCGGCGCGTCTTCCTCACCGCATTGGCCGCCTTCGTTGTCGCCTCACTGCTCTGCGGGCTCGCCCAGACGCCGACCGCTCTCGTCGTGTCGCGGGCGCTGCAGGGCCTGGCGGCGGGGTCGATGTCGGCTCAGACGTTCGCCATCATCTCGGGCCTCTTCCCGAAACGGGCCCACCCGCGGGTGTTCGGGATCTACGGCGCGACCATCGGGCTCGCCACGATCTGTGGCCCGCTCGTCGGCGGACTTCTCATCCAGTGGGACCTCTTCGGCTGGGGCTGGCGGCTCATCTTCTTCGTCAACCTCCCGCTCGGTCTCGCGGCCCTGGTCCTCGGCTACTTCTACCTCGTCGACGCGAAGCCGGACGGTGTTCGCCAACTCGACGTGGGCGGCGCCGTGCTGTCGGCAGTCGGGCTGTTCCTTCTGATCTTTCCGCTCGCGGAAGGACGCGAACGTGGTTGGCCGACGTCGATCGTGGTGATGCTGCTGTGCTCGGTTCCGGTGTTGATCGCCTTCGTGGTCTACGAGTGGCGGCTCGGGCGCCGCGGCGGCGACCCGGTCCTGCGCCTGGAGTTGTTCACCGACCGCGCGTTCTCGCTGGGCGCGGCCATCGCGTTCGTGTTCTTCGGCACGCTCACGTCACTGATCTTCACCATCTCCCTCACCCTGCAGTTCGGGTTCGGGTTCTCACCGCTGCGGGCCGGGATGATGACGCTGCCGTGGGCACTCGGCACCGGTCTCGCGGCGCTGGCCTCCGCCGCCGTCTACCGGCGCATCGGCAACCTCGTCCTGCCGTCGGGGATGGCGCTCTTCGCGGGCTCCCTCGTCGTGCTGGCGGCGCAACTGCAGCACGAGGGCACCGATCCGAGGTGGTCGGCGCTGGCCGGGCCCCTGTTCATCGGGGGAGCCGGGCTCGGATTGTTCGTGGCGCCGCTCCAGACGGCGATCCTCGCGACCGTGCGACCGGAGAACGCGGGTTCGGTCTCCGGGCTGCTGCCGACGGTTCAGCAGGTGGGCAGTTCGATCGGGCTCGCGGTGATCGGGGTGGTGTTCTTCAACCTCGTCGCGACGCAGTCGGCGGACGCGGTGCAGGCCGAGCGGCCGGCGCTGACCGCTCAGCTCGCCGAGGTCGGGGTGCCGCCGGGGCTGATCCCGCGCGCGGAGGAGACGTTCGTGCGGTGCGCGTCGGAACAGCTCGGGTCCACGTCCCCGATGAAGGTGCCCGACGAGTGCCGTTCACCGGTATCGGGAGGAACCCCGCTCGGCGAGGCCCAGCAGCAGATCGCCGACTCCGCGGTGGTCGCGGCCAGGGATTCGACCCGCAGTGCGGCGGGCGAGGCGTTCCTGCAGGCGGAACGCCGCATCCTCTGGATCATCGCGGCGGTCGCCGCGGCCATCGGGGTGGCGTCGCTGACCCTGCCGCGCCGGAACCAGCCTGTCGACGACGGGTCAGTCGCCGCGGCCTGACGTCGCCCACAACTCGGCGACGCCGACGCCGACGTCCGCGAGCAACCTCCGGACGAGGGGCAGACCGATCCCGATCACGCTGGACGGGTCGCCCTCGATGCGGTCCACGAACCACCCGCCGAGGCTGTCGAGGGTGAACGCACCCGCGACCTGGAGAGGTTCCCCGGTCGCCAGGTAGGCCTCCAGATCGGCGTCCGGTGGGCTCGCGAAATGGACCACGGTGGCGCTGTGGTCGTGTGCGTCACCCACCACCGCGCCCTCGGTGATCCGCAGAACGCTGTGCCCGGTGAGCAGGGTCGCGCTACGGCCGGCCATCGACGACCAGCGCTCGCGCGCGACGTCGACGGTCCCGGGTTTGCCCTGCAGGGCGCCGTCGATCAGCAGCATGGAGTCGCATCCCACGATCACGGCATCCGAAATCCCGTCCCGTGCGAGAACGGGGAGGACATCCTTCGCCTTGGCGCGGGCCAATTCGGTGACGACGTGCTCGGGAGCGGCGGCGGCACCGAGTGCCGCGATGAGGGCGTCCTCGTCGACCCCGGAGACTCGCACCACCGGTTCCACCCCGGCGCTCCGCAGCACAGCCAGCCGCGCCGGGGACGCCGAGGCGAGAACGAAGGACGTCACGAGGCCCGGATCAACGCCGGTACGCCGACACGTTCGGGAACGCGTACGGCGAGAACGGGGCGATGCTCCGGTGCATCCGGGTGGGGGCGCCCCAGGACTCGGGCGGGACACCCGAATCCGGATCACCACTGCCTGCGGCGGCGACCGCGGACAGCACCGCGACGAGTGCCGCGATCTCCCCGTCGGACGGGGACCCCTTGACCACCTTCAGGAACGTCTCGCGGGCCGGACCGGCCGCACCGTCCACGTCGGCAGGCAGGTCGGTGGCCGCGCCGTTCGGGAGCGTCGTGGCTGCGGACCCGTTGACCGGCGACGCCGCATCCGACTTGGTCTCGGTGCGCATGTCGTCCTCGGGGAGATCCGTCACTCTGTCCAATGATTCGCCGACACTCATAGCGGGATGTTCCCATGCTTCTTGGGCGGGAGGGTGACCATCTTGCGTTCGAGCAGGCGCAGGGCGGCCACGATCTGTCCGCGGGTGTGGGACGGGGGGATGACGGCGTCGACGTAGCCGCGTTCGGCGGCGACGTACGGGTTGACGAGGGTGTCCTCGTATTCCTGCTGCAGTTGCAAACGCAGNGCGTCGACGTCGTCNCCGTTCTTGGCGGCCTCGAGCAGNCGTTTGCGGTAGACGAACCCGACGGCGCCGGAGGCGCCCATNACGGCGATCTGGGCGGTGGGCCAGGCCAGGTTGACGTCGGCGCCCATGTGCTTGGAGCCCATCACGTCGTAGGCGCCGCCGTAGGCCTTGCGGGTGATGACGGTGATCTTGCCGACGGTGGCCTCNCCGTAGGCGTAGAGCAGTTTCGCGCCGCGGCGGATGATGCCGTTGTATTCCTGGTCGGTGCCGGGCAGGAACCCCGGGACGTCGACGAGGGTGATGATCGGGACGTTGAACGCGTCGCAGGTGCGCACGAAGCGGGCGGCTTTTTCGGAGGCGTCGATGTCGAGGCAGCCGGCGAAGACGGTGGGCTGGTTCGCGACGATCCCNACGGAGCGGCCGTCGACGCGGCCGAAGCCGACGACGATGTTGCCGGCGCGTTCGGCCTGGACCTCGAGGAATTCGTCGTCGTCGAGGATGCGGCGGATGACCTCGTGCATGTCGTAGGGCTGGTTCGCCGAGTCCGGGATCAGGGTGTCGAGTTCGAGGTCCTCGGCGGTGAGGGAGTCCTCGAGTGATCCGGTGATCGGGTCGGTGGGCAGCATCCGGGGGGCGGCGGCCTGATTGTTGGAGGGCAGGTAGGAGAGCAGGTCCTTGACGTAGTCGAGGGCGTCCTGTTCGCCGGAGGCGACGTAGTGGGCGACGCCGGACTTGACCATGTGGGTGTGCGCGCCNCCCANNTCTTCCATGGTGACGTCTTCGCCGGTGACGGTCTTGATGACGTCGGGGCCGGTGACGAACATCTGGGAGGTCTGGTCGACCATGACGACGAAGTCGGTNAGGGCGGGGGAGTAGACGTGGCCGCCGGCGGCGGGGCCCATGATCAGCGAGATCTGGGGGATGACGCCGGAGGCCTGGACGTTGCGGTGGAAGATTTCGCCGTAGAGGCCGAGGGAGACGACGCCTTCCTGGATGCGGGCGCCGGCGCCTTCGTTGATGCCGATCAGGGGGCGCCCGGTTTTGAGGGCGAGGTCCATGACCTTGACGATTTTTTCGCCGTAGATTTCGCCGAGGGAGCCGCCGAAGACGGTGGCGTCCTGGGAGAANACGCACACGTCGCGGCCGTCGACGGTGCCGTAGCCGGTGACGACGCCNTCGCCGACGGGGCGGTTGTCGGCGAGGCCGAAGTTCACGCTGCGGTGNCGGGCGAGGGCGTCGAGTTCGACGAAGGAGCCCTCGTCCAGCAGGGCGGTGATGCGTTCGCGGGCGGTGAGTTTGCCCTTGGCGTGCACCTTCAGGGCCGCGGCTTCACCGCTCGGGTGCTGCGCCTCGGCCTGACGATTACGCAGGTCGGCGAGCTTTCCCGCCGTCGTGTGAATATCGGGCGTGACCGCCGAATCTGTGACTGTCATCTATGACTGCTCTTCCCGTCGAGGCTGTCGGAACCTGCGCTGCACCCTGTGGGGTACGCGGTTCGTGGGAGTACCCACTCGGACGTTCGCCACTTTAACGCATTACTTATCGATCGTTCACGTGCGCTGCATCACTCCGCAGAGGCGGTGTGATGCGTCACCCTGCGCTTACGGGTCCTCGGTGCGGCCGTGGCGGCGTTCGTAGTCCTCGCGCGTGCGGTCGGCGCGGCGCTGCGCTTTCTCGCCGACCAGGTCCGGATCGAGGCCGTGGCTGAGCAGACGGTGGCGACGGTAGATGTTCATCAGAGCGACCGCAAAGTAGAGCAACGGGAGCAGCAGCAGGGCCATCATCGCCAGCGGAATCCAGATCGGACCGGGGATGAGGAGAAACAAGGCCAGCACCGCGGCAACGGGAAGCATGAAACGGAGCACGTACCGCACCGAGGCGCCCGGCCCGACGAGGTCGTTACGGACCCAGTCCTGCATCGAATCCGGCAGCGTCCGCCCGAACAGATACCCGACGTACTGACTGGGACTGGGACGCTGCGAATCGGACATGCGTCTCAGGATAGTGCTACTGCTTCTCCGCATTCGCGACGATGACGTCCCGCACGTACTGAGCCAGGCCCGGGGCGACGTCGTCGTAGTGCCTGCGGAAGCGGTCGTCGGCGAGGTACATCTCGGCGAGGTTCACCTGCATCGCGTGATCGCAGTCGTAGAACCGTTCGATGCCGGCGCGGTGCTGCTCGGCGAGTGCGTCGGCCCGGTCGGATCCGGGTTCGACGCCGTCGGTCATCGCCTGTGCGAGTGCGGTTTCGAACGCGTCGCCCTCGGCCTTGATGCGTTTCCAGTCGTCCTTGCTCATCTTCGCGGTGCGCTGCTGGGACTGCTTCCACGCGTCGGTGTCGCCCCACCGCTCCTCGGCCTCGGCCGCGTACTCCTCGCCCGGCCAGTTGTCGCCGAAGATTTCGTTCTGCTCTTCGGGGGTGAGTTGAATGCCCATGCTTTTCGCCTCCATCATCTTCTCCACGGCTGCAGCCATCTCGTGCAAGCGATCGATCCGTTCGTTCAGCAACGCGTGCTGTCGCCGCAGATGCGCGAGGGCATCGACGTCCGGGTCGTCGAGGAGGGCTGCGATTTCCTCGAGGGGGAATCCCAGTTCGCGGTACGTCAGTACGCGGTGCAGACGTTCCACGTCGGCGTCCGAATAGCTGCGGTACCCACCGGGGGTGCGGTCGGACGGGGTCACCAGACCGATCTCGTCGTAGTGGTGCAGGGTGCGCACGCTCACTCCGACCAGTCTGGCGACCACGCCGACCGTGTGTTTCTCGCTCACGACTCCTACCGTGCGGCCTTACGTCGCGTGAGGGTCAACTCAGGTGTAGAGATTTTCCAGTTCGCCGGAGAAGTTGGTCATCACGACCTTGCGTTTGAGTTTCATGCTCGGGGTGATCTCGCCGTTCTCGACGGTGAGTTCCCGTTCGAGGATGCGGAACTTCTTGATCTGCTCCCAGCGGTTCAGTCCGGCGTTGAGTTCCTCGACGTAGCCGCCGATCAGGTTGCGGGTCTCCTGGGCGTTGGCGATCTCGGCGAGAGATTTGCCGCCCAGGTTGTTGTTCTTCGCCCATTCTTCGATCGATTCGGCGTCGAGGGAGATCAGGGCGACGCAGTACGACTTCCCTTCGCCGTCGACGATGAGTTCACCGACGTAGGGGCAGATGCCCTTGAACGTGGCCGCCAGCGCGGAGGGTGCGACGTATTTGCCGTTGGACGTCTTGAACATGTCCTTCTTGCGGTCGGTGATCCGCAGGTAGCCCTTGTCGTCGAGTTCGCCGATGTCGCCGGTGTGGAACCAGCCGTCGTCGGTGAGCGCTTCGGCTGTGGCTTCGGGGTTCTCGTGGTAGCCGCTCATGACGCCCGGACCCTTGATGAGGATTTCGCCGTCGTCGGCGATCCGGGTCTCGGTGCCCGGGATGGGCCAGCCGACGGTGCCGAACTGGTACGCCGACGGGCGGTTGACGAACGAGGCGGCACTGGTCTCGGACAGTCCGTACCCTTCGAGGACGACGATCCCGACGGCGTCGAACCATTGCGCGACATCACGATTGAGTGCCGCAGAGCCGGAGATGAAGAACTTCAGGCGGCCGCCGAAGCGTTCGCGAATCGTGCTGTACACCAGCCGATCCGCGACGGCGTGCTGCAGCGAGTCGAGCAGCGACGGACCCTTGCCGGCCTGCTTCGCCTTCGACACCCGCAGCCCGACGCCGATGGCCCAGTCGAAGATCTTCTCCTTCGGCCCGCCCTCGTCGCGGACGGTGGAGACGATCCGTGCGTACGCCTTCTCGAAGATGCGGGGGGCGGCGCCCATGAACGTGGGCTGGACGACCGCGAGGTTCTCGACGATCTTGTCGACGCGACCGTCGACCGCCGTCGCGAAACCGATCTGCAGCGGCAGCGTGAGCAGGACCTTCCCGAACACGTGGGACAGCGGGAGCCAGAGGTATTGCAGGTCGTCGGCGTCGAGGATGCCGGTGGCGTCGATCGCGGCGGCCTCGTACGTCCACGCCGAGTGCGACAGTCGCACACCCTTCGGCTTGCCGGTGGTGCCGGACGTGTAGATCAGGGTGGCGAGGTCGTCGGGGTCGATGGCCTCGATCCGGTCGTGCACGGCGTCGGGTGTCTCGGCGAGCAGTTCTTCGCCGAGGTCGTGCAGTTGGTCGAATGTGATCACCCAGTCGTCGTCGCCGGGGGTGCCGTCGATGAGGACGACCTTCTCGACGTCGCCGAGTTCGCTGCGGTTCTCACGCAGCTTGGCGAGTTGCGCGTCGTCCTCGGCGAAGACGATGCGGCTGCCGGAGTTGGCGACGATGTAGGCGACGTCGGCGGCCGTGCTGGTGGGATACACGGTGGTGGTGGCCGCGCCTGCGCACATCACGGCCAGGTCGGCGAGCACCCATTCGTAGCGGGTGGCGGACGCCAGCGCCACCCGTTGCTCGGCCTGCACGCCGAGCACGATGAGACCGGCCGCGAGGTTGCGCACCCGGTCGCCCGCCTCCGACCACGTGACGCTGGCCCACATGGTCGGGTCGTCCGGGTCGACGTATCGGAACGCCTCGCGACCGGGCGAGTGGGCCACCCGGTCCACGAACAGTGCGGCTACCGACGGAGCCCGATTCTCGATCTTGGAGCGGTCAATGACTTCGTCCGATGCGCGCTGAGCTGCCATGTACCGATCTTAGGAACCGGGGCCGCTCCGGGGAGTGGTTTCGGCGCGGGTCAGGCGACCCCGGACGCCACCCTGCGGGGTTTCGCGACGATCGCGAGAGACATCACGGCCGCGATCGCGCACAGCCCGCCCGCGACGTAGAACGCGGCGTCGTAGCCGCCGAACTGGTCGCGCACCAGTCCCGCGAGGAACGCCACGAGGCCGGCACCGATCTGGTGGGACGCCAGCACCCAGCCGAACACGATGGGGGCGTCGCCGCCGAAGTGTTTGCGGCACAGCGCGACGGTCGGGGGGACGGTCGCCACCCAGTCGAGGCCGTAGAAGATGACGAACGCGATCATCGGCGGGTGCACGGTGTTCGCGAACAGGATCGGCAGCAGCATCAGCGAGATCCCGCGCAGCACGTAGTAGATGCCGAGGAGCTTGCGTGAGTCGAACCGGTCGGTGAACCAGCCCGACGCGATGGTGCCGATCACGTCGAAGATCCCGATGACCGCCAGCAGGGTCGCCGCCGCCGTCACCGGCATGCCGTGGTCGTGCGCGGCCGGCACGAAGTGGGTGCCGACGAGTCCGTTGGTGCTCGCCCCGCAGATGGCGAACGTGCCGGCCAGCAACCAGAAAACCCGGGTCCGCGCCGCCGACAGCAGTACCGTCACGGCCCGGCCCGCGGCGCCGCCGCGACCGGTCGGGGCGGGTGGTTCCGCGACGTAGTCGGGCCCGGCGCCGTACGGGACCGTCCCGACGTCCGACGGCCGGTTGCGCAGGAACACGAGCACCAGCGGCACGACGGCGAGCGCGGCGAACGACACCGTCAGCGCCACGGTCTGCCAGTTGTAGCGCTCGGCGACCATCGCGAGAATCGGCAGGAACACCAGTTGTCCGGCGGCGCTGCCCGCGGTGAGGATGCCGGTGACGAGGCCGCGGCGGGCGACGAACCAGCGGTCGACGACGGTGGCGACGAAGGCGAGCGCCATCGAACCGGTGCCGAGCCCGACGAGCACGCCCCACAGCAGTACGAGTTGCCAGGTGGCGGTCATGAAGACGGTCAGCCCGCTGCCCGCGGACACCAGGACCAGCGCCGCGGTGACCACCCGGCGCATGCCGAAGCGTTCCATGAGGGCCGCCGCGAACGGCGACGTCAGCCCGTAGAGCACCAGGTTGATCGACACGGCGGACGAGATGCTGGCCCGCGACCAGCCGAAGTCCTGGTGCAGGGGGTCGATCAGGATCGAGGGCGCCGCCCGGAAGCTGGCGGCTCCCACGAGGGCGAGGAACGCGACGGCCGCCACGAGCCAGGCGTACTGCAGGCGGGGCGGGGCCGTCTGGGCGGGAGGTGCCGGGGGCGCGATGTCGGACGTCACGACGGTAAGTCTGCGGGACGGCGCCGCGCCGGAACAGTTGCCGGAATGACAACATGTGAAAGAATCTGGCCATGGTTGTGCGTCATCGTGTGGTCGTCCTCGCCCTGAACGGTGTGATCCCGTTCGAACTCGGCATCCCGTCGCGGGTCTTCGGACGGGCGCACGACGCCGACGACAATCTGCTGTACGACGTGCAGACGTGCACGGCCGACGGACGGCCGGTGCGCTCGGACGCCGACTTCTCGGTGTCCGTCGACCACGGGCCCGAGTTGCTGGCCGAGGCCGACACGGTCGTGATCCCCGCGTCCTTAGAACTCGGCCCGGCGTACGACGAGGGCCGTCTGCCCGCCGACCTCGAGCGGGCCCTCGCGTTCGTGCGGCCCGGCACGCGGTACGTCTCGATCTGCACCGGGTCCTACATCCTCGCCGCGGCGGGGCTGCTCGACGGCCTGCGCGCCACCACCCACTGGCGCAACACCGAGCACTTCCAGCGCACGTATCCGCAGGTCCGGGTCGACCCCGACGTGCTGTTCGTCGACGAGGGCCACATCCTCACCTCGGCGGGCGTGGCCGCCGGACTGGACCTCTGCCTGCACATCGTGCGCCGCGACCACGGGTCCGACGTCGCCAACCGGGTGGCCCGCCGATGCGTCGTCCCCCCGTGGCGCGACGGCGGTCAGGCCCAGTACATCGAGCGGCCGATTCCGGAGACCACGTCGGAGTCGACCGCGGCGACCCGCGAGTGGGCGCTGCACCGCCTCGGCGAACCGCTCGCGCTGAACCGGTTGGCGGCGCACGCGAACATGAGCGTCCGCACGTTCACCCGGCGGTTCGGCGAGGAGGTCGGCACCACCCCGAACCGCTGGCTGACCACCCGCCGGATCGACCGTGCGCGCCAACTCCTCGAGACCACCGACCTGTCCGTCGACGTCATCGCCCGTGAGGTCGGGTTCGGAACCGGTACGTCCCTGCGGCAGCACATGGGTGCGGTGCTGGGGGTTCCGCCGTCGGCGTATCGCAGAACGTTTCGGGGCCAGGCGGTCTGAGCGGGTCAGTCCTCGGCCGGATCCCCGGCCCTTCCGGCGCGGTCGCGGAACGCCTCAACCGCGGACTCGAGGGTCGGGTAGAAGTGCGTGGCGTCGAATCTGTCGCCCACCCCGAACCGGATGAGCCGATCCTTGATCGGGCCCTTCATCTCCGCGAACACCAGGTGGATTCCCTTGCCCTCGAGGTAGGTATCGAGGTCGACGAGTTCGTCGACGGCGGTGGTGTCGAGTCCGGTGATCGGCTCGGCGGCGACGACGACCCACTCGACCGGGGTCGGTGCCTCCGCCACCACCGACCGCACGTATTCGTCGAAGATCTCACCGTTCGCGAAGAACAGGGGGGCGTCGAAGCGCACCAGCACGAGTCCGGGGATGCGGAGTCCGTCGGGGTGGCGTTCCACGTCGTGGAAGCCCGGCCGGTCCGCCGTCCGGACGAGTTCGGTGCGGTACGGCTGCCAGGCCTGCGCGACCACGGCGACGAAGGAAAGGCCGATTGCGACGAGGATGCCTTGCAGCACACCGACCAGGGCCACCCCGAGGAACGCTGCGATGGCGAGCCCGAATTCGACGCTGCTCATCCGCCACATCCGGACCATGCCGTCCACGTCCACCAGCGCTGTGGCCGCGACGATCACCACGGCGCCGAGCGTGGCGTCGGGGAGGTAGGCGGTGACACCGGGGGCGACGAGGACGAAGACCAGCACCGCGACGGCGCCGACGACACACGCCAATTGGGTACGGGCGCCGCTCTGTTCGGCGACCGGGGTGCGGGACCCGCTGGCCGAAATGGGGAAGCCGCCGAACAGCCCGCCGGCGATGTTGGCGACGCCGACGGCCTTCATCTCGGTGCTGCCGTTCACGTCTTCGCCGCGCCGGGCGGCGAACGTGCGCGAGAGCACGCCCGTGTCGGCGAACGCGATCAGGGCGATTCCGGCCGCGGGACCGACGAGTTGTCCGACGTCGCCCCAGTCGACGCCGCCGAACGACGGCAGCGGCAGGCCCGCGGGGAGGGCGCCGACCATCCCGATGTCGTCGGTGAGGCCGAGCGCGGCCGACAGGATCATCGCCCCGACCACCGCGACCAGGACGCCCGGTATGCGCGGAATCCAGATGCGGAACGCCACGATGACGGCGAGGGAGCCGAGACCCACCGCGGCGGCGACGGGGTCGATGTCGCCCCCGAATACCGCCTTTCCGATCCCGCCGATCTCCCCGATGAGTCCGGACGCGTCGACGTCGAACCCGAGCAGTTTGGGTAGCTGGCCGACGACGACGATCAACGCGATCGCATTCAGGTACCCGAGCCGGATGGGCTTCGACAGCAGTTCGGTCACGAAGCCGAGATGCAGGAACCCGCCGACGAGGAGGATGAGGCCCATGAGGACGCCGAGGATGCCTGCGAGGGCCAGGGCGCTCTCCGGATCGTCGGTGACGGCGAGGGGCAGGACGGCTGCGGCGATGAGTGGGGCGAGCGACGAATCCGGTCCGAGGACAAGGATTTTCGACGGCCCCACCAGCGCGTACGCGAGGAGCGGGACGATCGTGGCGTACAGCCCGGCGTAGGCGGGCAACCCGGCGGCCTCCGCGTATCCCATCCCGGCGGGGATGAGCAGTGCGGTGAGGACGAGTCCGGCGGTGATGTCGGGTCGCAGCCACTCGCGGCGGTACGCCCGTGCCGTCACGATGCCGGGCAACTGCGCGAGGCTGCCTGTCCAGGACATGGTGCCGGCCTCAGCGCGCGCGTTGCGGGTCGACCGCGGCTGCCGCGGAGATCGGAGTGATCGGACGCGCGTGCCGCCTGCGGCGCAGAGCTTTCTCCGCCTCCACCACCACCGGGATGATCAGAGACCAGCCGAGGCAGGCGAGCCACTGCCCACCGGTCAGCGACGTGGTCATGAGGAGGTCCTGGAGGAAGCCGATCTCGACCGCGAACACGGTGACGACGACCGGGACGGACAGGATCTTCAGTGCGCCGAGGACCGGTGGGGTGAGGCCGGATTCCGGGTCGCGCCGCATGACGAGTCCGGCAAGGATCGACCCGAGCGACAGCACCACGAATGCCGTCGTCATCGGAACGCTCGCCTCGGTCGTGCTCATGTCGCCCGGTGCGAGCAGCATCGCAGCGAGGGTGACGGCGAACTGCAGGACGCCGTACGCCAGCCACTGCCCGAACGCCGTCCGGTTGGCGATCGGCGTGTGCGGGTCGCGGGGTGGCTTGTTCATCAGGTCCGGCGGCGCCGGGTCGAGCATGATGACCGCGACGGGGAACAGCGTGATGAAGAAGTGCTGGAACAACACCATGAGCGGGGTGAGCGCGACCCCGTCGTTGATGTCGAAGATGCTCGCCACGAGGAACAGCAGAACCAGCGAGAACAGTTTCGACATCTGGTACCGGATGTACGACACGATCTTTTCGTAGATGTTGCGGCCCAGCCGGATCGCGGTGATGAGGGTTCCGAAGTTGTCGTCGGTGAGCACCATCTTGCCCGCCTGTTTCGTCACCTCGCTGCCCGAACCCATGGCGACGCCGATGTCGGCCTTCTTCAGTGCGGCCGCGTCGTTGACGGCGTCGCCGGTCATCGCCACGACCGCGCCGCTCCGCTGCATGATGTCGGCGAGACGGAGCTTGTCCTGTGGGGTGACACGGCCGAACACGTGCAGGCGTGGGAGGGCCGCGGTGAGGTCCTCGTCCGTCATGGCCTGCAGTTCGGGACCGCCGATCGCGCCGGGGCCGAGGCCGAGTTCCGCGCCGATCGCCGACGCGGTGATCGCGTGGTCGCCGGTGATCATGCGGACCTCGATGCCCGCGGCGTGGGCGGTGCGCACGGCGTCGATCGCCTCCGGTCGCAGCGGGTCGATGATGCCGACCATTCCGACGAACGTGAGGTCTTCGACGAACGACATGGGGTCGGCCGCCGCGGCGTCCTCCTGCCCGTCGAGTCGGCGGGCGGCGAACGCCAGCACGCGCAGACCTTTCTCGGACAACTCCCGGTTCGCCGCGGTCAGTTCCTCCCGGACCTCCTCTAGTGGGACCGCCCGCCTGCCCGGAAGGTAGGCGGTGCTGCAGCGGGCGAGGACCACGTCGGGCCCACCCTTGACGAGTTCGACGAATTCGGTGCTGCCGTCGACCTGGAGGTGGTGGAACGTCGCCATGAACTTGTACGCGGAGTCGAACGGCACTTCCGCGAGGCGGGGATACGTGCGCCGGGTGAGCGGAGCGTCGACGCCGATCTTGGCCGCGAGCACGACGAGCGCGGCCTCGGTCGGATCGCCGACGATGTCGCCGGTATCGGAGACGGTGGCGTCGCTGTCGAGGCACAGCCCGTACGCAAGCAGGGTGAAGTCGGGGGCGGCCTCGCCCGCGGCCTGGGTGATCCGGCCAGTCTTGCTGTATCCCTCGCCGTCGACGGTGTACCACCGGCCGTGGAAGTACAGCGACCGGACGGTCATCTGGTTCATCGTCAGCGTGCCGGTCTTGTCCGAGTTGATCGCACTGGTGGCACCGAGCGTCTCGACGTCGGTGAGGTTCTTCACGACCGCTTTCGCCTCGGCCAGCTGGCGGGCCCCGAAGGCCAGCATCGCCTGCACGAACGTGGGCAGACCCGTCGGGATCGCGGACACTCCCATGGAGATGCCCAGCAGCAGCACCGTCGTCAGGCTCTGCCCGCGGATCACACCGAGAATCACGATGAGCGCGACCGCCGTCCACGCGATGATGCCGAGCACTTTGGTGAGCGAATTCAGTTCGCGCTGAAGCGGAGACTTGCTCGGAGCGACGGCCGACAGCATCGACGCGATCTGGCCCATCTGGGTGTTCATGCCGGTTTCGGTGACCACCATGGTGGCGGTGCCCCGGGTGACCGAGGTGTTCTGGAAGACCATGTTGCTGCGGTCGCCGAGGGGGACGTCGTCGGCGCCGAGAGTCCGGGTGTCCTTCGGGACAGGTGCGCTCTCACCCGTCAGCGCCGCCTCCTGGGTCTCGAGGGTCGCCGACGTGAGCAGTCGGCCGTCGGCGGGGACGACGTCACCGGCCTCGAGTTGCACGATGTCGCCCGGCACAAGGACTGTGGCGGCGAGTTGCAGGAGCGTCCCGTCCCGCGTCACCCGCACCTGCGGTGTCTGCATCTTCGCGAGCGCGTCGACACTGGCGCGCGCCTTCAGTTCCTGCCGCGTGCCCAGCACGACGTTGAGCACGACGAGTGCCGCGACGATGATCGCGGTCGGGACCTCGCCGATGACGACGCTGACGATCGCCACCGCGACCAGCATCAGGTTCATCAGATCCCTCAGCTGCGCCAGCGCGATCGCCCACGCGGACGGGCCCGGCTCCGAGGCGATCTCGTTGGGACCGTGGCGTCGGCGCCGCTCGTCCGCCTCTCCGGCCGTCAGGCCCGATTGCCGATCGGACGATGTCGCGGCGACGACGGCATCGGCGTCCTGGGCGTACCAGGGCGTGTGCGTCTGCGCGGATTCCGTCGAGACCATGACCGCTCGTCCTTTCCGGCTTGGATCCTCAGTACGGGGTGGGGATCCAGTGCAGTGGCTGTCTCGGCTCCGCATAGCCGTGCGGGCTCTGCCGATCGGGCAGGGTGATGTCGGGGCGTTCCAGCGGCTCGTAGGGGATCTGGCTCAGCAGGTGGCTGATGATGTTGAGCCTGCCGCGTTTCTTGTCGTCGTTGACCGCGACGTACCACGGCGCCCAGCCGGTGTCGGTGAGGTGGAACATCTCGTCGCGCGCTCGCGAGTAGTCGTACCAGCGGCTGTACGACTTCAGGTCGAGGTCCGAGAGTTTCCAGATCTTCCGGGGGTCGTCGATGCGGCTCTGCAGGCGCATGGTCTGCTGCTCCTGGCTCACTTCCAGCCAGTACTTGAGCAGGATGACCCCCGAGTCGACGATCGCACGCTCGACCGTCGGGATCAGTTGGAGGAAGTGCTGTGCCTCCTCTTCCGTGCAGAAGCCCATTACCCGTTCGACCCCGGCGCGGTTGTACCAACTGCGGTCGAAGACGACGACCTCCCCGGCCGCCGGGAGATGGGGCAGGTACCGCTGCACGTACATCTGCGACTGCTCGCGTTCGTTCGGGGCGGGCAGGGCGACGACGCGGAACACGCGCGGACTCACCCGTTCGGTGATCGCCTTGATGACGCCGCCCTTCCCCGCGGTGTCGCGACCTTCGAAGACGATGCAGATCCGTGCGCCCGTGGATTTCACCCACTCCTGCAGGGCGACGAGTTCGCCGTGCAACGGCCGGAGCAGGTGGCGGTACTCCTTGTTCTTCATCGGTGCGGTGGGCTCGGCCCCGTCGGGCCGGGACAGCTCGGCCCCGGCCCGGTCCTTGCTCTTCTTTCCCACGGTTTCTCCCGCTCTGCCGGGTGATCAGACCCGATCCGGCTTCCAGGTCGACACGGCCCAGATGACGACGACGTCGAGCGCGATGATGAGCAGCGACCACCACGGGTAGTACGGCAGCCACAGGAAGTTGGCGAGGATCGAGATCGCGGCGACGATGATCGCGGACACCCGCGCCCATCCCGCTCCGGTGAACAGTGCGAGGCCGACTCCCAGGATCACGATGCCCAGCACGATGTGAATCCATCCCCACGTCGTGAGGTCCAGCTTGTAGACGTATTCGATACCGACGACGAAGACTTCGTTCTCGGCGACCGCGGCGACCCCCTGGAAGAACTGGATGATGCCGACCGTGACGAGGATGATGGCTGCCCCGATCGAGGTGCCTGCCGCGACGCCCTGCTTGACCGATGATGTCTCGGACATGACAGTCCCTTTCTCTACCGCGAGTTCTCTATCACGAGCCGGCGGCCCGGTACCCCCATTGTCCGCCGTTCCACCCCCGGCGCAGTCGTGAAACGATATTTCCGGACGCAGTCGGAAATTGGATTCATTCCAGGATTGCCGAATTCGGCGACTCGGCACCGAACCGTGTTGCTCGAGAGGCCGTTTCGTGTCTTGACGGTGGCCGTCCACCGGGATGACGATTATTCGATGACCGGGGACGACGAACTACTTCAAGTCGAAAAGGTCATCGCGCGCCTGATCGCTCGATACCCGTCGGTCTCGTCGGTCGACGTCGAACTCATCGTGCGCACTGTTCACAAGCGACTGGCGGAGAGCAGGGTTCGCGACTTCATTCCCCTCCTCGTCGAGAAGGCGGCCCGCCGCGATCTCGCGGCCCGCGAGACGGCGGAATCGGGTGACTTTGTTCTCTAGCGGTGCCGCACTCGCTCGTGGATACTGAGCGGAGGCCCGTGTGGCTGCCGCTGCTGTCTTCAGAAAAGAGGTCCTGCGGTGAACGACAACGATCTAGATGTGCTCGGGCCCATCGACTATCTCGTCGTGGAGTTCCCTGCAGACCGGAAACCCGACGGATCGGCACTCCCACTCCTGATCGATCTCGTCGATCGGAACATCATCCGGGTACTCGACCTGATCTTCGTCCGAAAGGATGCCGACGGTGCGCTGTCCGGTATCGCGGTCGAGGACCTCGGTTTCGAGGGCGGTGTGGACGTGACGCTCTTCGCCGAAGCGGCGTCGGGCCTGATCGACCGCACCGACCTCGAGGAGGCTGCGGCCGTGCTCGAGCCCGGGTGTGCCGGGGCGGTTCTCGTGTACGAGAATTGTTGGGCCGCACCGTTCGCTTCCGCGCTGCGGCGCGAGGGGGCCCAGCTCGTGGCGTCCGGGCGCATCCCCGTCCAGGGCATTCTGGCGGCGCTCGACGCGCTCGACGCCTCCAGCTGAACAGGCCGCCGAATCGAGAGCTGAGGAGCACATCATGCCAGGACTTCTGCGCGGGATCGCCCGGACCGCCGTCGTGGCGGGCACCGCGACCGCCGTCTCCAACCGGGTCTCCCGACGACAAGGTTCGCGGTGGTCGGCGAACCAGCCTGCCCCGCAACAGCAGCAGGCTCCGCCGCCGCCGGTGGCGCAGCCCGCACCGCCGGCCGGCGGTATGGATCGTATGGCTGCCCTGAAACAACTGGGTGAACTCCGCACTCAGGGGGTTCTCACCGAGGAAGAATTCAACACGGAGAAGGCCAAAATTCTGGCCTCCTGACGGCAACACCGAGTGGACGGAGCACTGAAAATGGAAGGCTTCTGGGAGTTTTTCTGGTTCATCTTCGTCTGTTTCGCCTTCGTGGCGTACCTGACGGTGCTGTTCTCGATCATCACCGATCTGTTCCGGGACCGCGACACTTCGGGTTGGGTGAAGGCGATCTGGATCTTCTTCCTGTTCTTCGTTCCGTTCCTGTCGGCGCTGATCTACCTGATCGTCAACAGCGACGGCATGGCGAAGCGCTCGATGGCCGCCGCCCAGCAGGTCAAGCACGCGCAGGACACCTACATTCGGGACGTCGCAGGGAAGTCTCCGGCTCAGGAGATCTCGGATGCCAAGGCGCTCCTCGATTCCGGGGCGATCACCGAGGCCGAGTTCCAGGCGATCAAGGCGAAGACACTGGTGTAGCGTCCGTCGTGCTGCGCCTTCACCCGTTCAGCAGATTGGGATCGTGTCGGCACTCGGCGAACGCGAAGCCGCGTTCGCCGAGTGCCGATGTCACCCAGTCGATCAAGGCGAAGACGCTGGCATAGGGTCCGTCGTCGCCGCGCTGCCCGAAGCCGCGGCGGCTGTGCGGGGTCGCGGCGCCCGGCGGTCGTCGAGGACGAGGCGCCGGTGACGCAGGCGCCGAGACCTTGTCGAGTGCTTTGACGGCGCGCTGCCCCTTCACCAGTTCAGGAGATTGGGATCGAGTCGGCGAACGCGAAGCCGCGTTCGCCGAGTGCCGATGTCACCCAGACGATCAAGGCGAAGACACTGGCATGGTGTCCGTCGCCGCGGCGGATGTGCGGGCCGGACGGATGAGCAACTCGATCGCAACCAGCGCCAGCAGGCCGATGATGACGATCCACAGCACGACCAGTCCGGTGGGGTAGCGCCAGAACATCAGCAGCACCGCGGCGATGCCGATCACCGCGCAGCGCAACGGAATGCGGAGCTGGTAGGCCCACCGCTCCACCTCGTTCGGTGGCCGGCCGCTGCCGGACCGCCGAACGAAGTCGAGTGCCTGCCCGTAGCCGCGACGTACGGCGGTTGCCGAGGACGAGCCACCGATGAGGTAGGCGCCGAGTGCGATCACCAGGCCGAGTACGGCCACCGCGCGCAGACTCGTCCGCAGCGGTACCAGCACCGTGTCGATGACGGCGGTCGCCGCATCGGGCGACAGGATGTCGGGTGGGACGCTGTCGAGGTAGATGGCCCGTCCGACGAGAATGCCGATTGCGAGGGCGAGCATCCCGAGGGCGATCGCGAGTCCCGCCAGGGCGAGGGCGCGGAGCCTCCGGCCGGTGGGCGCGACGGCGACAGCGGCGGCGGCGCAGGCAATCCCCAGCCACGGCAGGATCGCCGAGGCCTTGTCGAGTGCGTTGACGGCGCGCTGTGCCTTCACGAGTTCGGGAGACTGGAACAGCACGAATTGCTTGTCCACCGAGGGGATCTTGTCGGCGAATGCGAAGCCGCGTCCACTGAGTTCAGACTTCACCCGGTCGATGACGGTACCGAGGGAGATACTGACGGTGCCACTCTGGTCGACTTCCACCGAGCTGAGTCCGTAGTTTCCCGTCATCACCGCCACGAGCGCGTTGTGCGCTGCTCGGTTCGCCTGGATCCACAGGTCCTCGAACTGCTGGGATCGTACGAGCGAGCTGACCGTGTCGTGGACGAAGTTCTTGGCCTGGCTGGTGAGCACGGGTGCGAGGCCGATCACTGCCTGATCGAGGCGGGGTGCGTTTGCCGAGAGATTCGACACGTCGGTCAGCGCGGTCAGGGCTTGGGTGGTGAGGCCCTCGACGTCGACTCGGGCGAAAATCTCGTCGGTGATCTGGTTCGTGACATCTGCCTGCAGTGCGGGATTCGAGCCCAGCGGCGCCACCGTGCTCACGTACCGGTCGGTGTCGAGGATCTGGCTCCGGGTGAAGCGCGCGGTCACCGACGCGACCGCGAGGACGGCAACGAGCACGAGCAGAATCGTCACGGCCGTCCAGCGCAGTCCCTGCCGTGGGGGGCGGGATACCGGTTCGGCGGGAACACCGGCAGCGGCACCTGCCGCCTGGCCTCGCAGGGTTGCGACTTCTTCGCGTAACCGGAGCAGTTCGGCGCGTTCGTCCTTGCCGAGTGAGTCTGCGCCCGTGGCCTCGTCCATCGTCGATCAGACCGTTTCGGGATTCCAGGTGGCGACCGCCCAGATCACAACCGCGTTCAGCGCGATGATCGTGATCGCCCACAGGGGGTAGTACGGCAGCCACAGGAAATTGACGAAGATCGAGACGGCGCAGAGGACCATGGCCCCGACCCGGGCCCAGGTCGCGCCGGTGAACAGCGCAATGCCGACGGCGGCCACGATCACGCCGAACACGAGATGGAACCATCCCCACGCGGTGACGTCGAATTTGTAGGTGTACTCGACGCCCACGACGATGACGTCGTCCTTGGCGATCGCCGAGATTCCCTGGAAGAACTCGAGCAGGCCGACGGTGACGAGGAGCACCGCCCCGCCCATCGAGGTTCCCTTTGCCACACCTTGTTTGACCAGCGATTCATCGGACATGACCGTTCCTCTTTCGTCAACATACGAAATGAACTGGCGAATGTAAGTATCCTCCGTCTGAATGCCCGCTGTCAGCGAGATGCTGTACAGGGCACATGTTGACCTTGCGCGACACTGCGGCGACAATGTCTGCATCCCACCGCATCTCCGGGAAGGGGATGGCCATGTCCGATCAATCGTTGGTCAAGCAGGGGGTGGCAGCGGCCACGTCCATGGTGGCAGCGATAGTTCTGCTCACTATCGGAATACTGCACGTGCTCTCGGGTATCTCGGCGCTGCGGAAGGATGACCTGGTCGTGGCGGGGCCGGAATACACCTTCCAGTTCGACACGACGGCGTGGGGGTGGATCCACATCGTGCTCGGCGTGATCGTCGCGATCATCGGCGTCATGCTGTTCACCGGTGCGACGTGGGCCCGCGTCGGCGCGATGGTGATCTGCGCGCTGTCGATACTCGCGAATTTCCTGTGGCTGCCGCACTACCCGCTGTGGTCGATCGTCATCATTCTGCTCGACGTGTTCGTGATCTGGGCCGTCGCGACGTGGCACCCGGGCTACGAGGAGAGCATCTAGGGCGTTGCTCGAACTGCGGAACGAGGAATCGTCGCGTCCGCTCCGTCACCGAGAGGTTGAGATGACCGACGATTCCGAATCGCCGCGACCGCCCGCGTCTCACCGCCGCTGGCTGCCGGACCGGTATGCGTTCGGGGGCTTGGTCGTCGCCGTCCTGTTCGTGTGGCTGTCGCTGACACCGACGCTGCT
This sequence comes from Rhodococcus sp. NCIMB 12038, assembly GCF_002165735.1. NCBI lineage: Bacteria > Bacillati > Actinomycetota > Actinomycetes > Mycobacteriales > Nocardiaceae > Rhodococcus > Rhodococcus sp. NCIMB 12038. Next base: position 10,364 of record NZ_NHML01000048.1, on the reverse strand, counting down.
GCCGCGGGGCCCGTTCTTCCAGGGACTCGTGACCGGTGTCTCGGCGGCGGTCGGCTATGCCCTCGGATTCCTGGGTTCCGCTCTGGTTCGCCATCTCGTGCGGCGGGAGCCCCCGGACCGTGTGAAGACCTGGGTTCGGTGGGGGGCGTTGGCGATCGGGCTCGTGGGAACCGCGGTGATGCTGGTGTGGTTCGCGAATTGGCAGGATGAGCTCCGGGCGCTCATGAGCGCCGCATCGTTCCCGTGGACGGGCTACCTCGTGACGGTGATCGTGGCGGTGCTGATCTTCGTCCTGTTGGTTGCGATCTCGCGGCTGCTGCTGCGGGCTGTGAAGTGGGTCGAACGCAAGATCAGCCGGGTCGTGCCGCGGCGGATCTCGGCGACGGTGATCGGCGTGCTGGCGGTGGCACTGCTGTTCGCACTCCTCAACGGGGTGGCGGTGCGCGCGATCATGACCGGTCTGAACAATTCGTTCGCCGCGGTCAACCAGGAGACCAAGGCCGGTGACGAACCGCCGACGACGCCGCTACGTTCGGGCGGACCGGAATCGCTGGTCACGTGGGATTCGCTGGGACGGCAGGGCCGGTCCTTCATCTCGCGTGGCCCGACCGTCGAGGAACTGTCCGCCTTCAACGGTGGACGGCCCGCGCTGGAGCCGATCCGGTCCTATGCCGGGCTCGCCAGCGGTGGCGATTCGATCCGGGAGAGCGCTGAACTGGCAGCGGACGAACTCGAACGTGCCGGTGGGTTCGATCGTGCGGTGATCGGCGTGGCGACCACCACCGGCACCGGATGGATCAACGAAAGCCTCGCCTCTTCACTCGAGTACATGTACAACGGCGACACCGCGATCGTCGGGCTGCAGTACTCGTATCTCCCCAGCTGGCTGTCGTTCCTGGTGGACAAGGAGCGGGCCCGCCAGGCGGGGGAGGCGCAGTTCGACGCGGTGTACGACAAGTGGAAGCAGTTGCCACCGGAGACTCGTCCGAAACTCGTCGTGATGGGGGAGAGCCTGGGCTCCTTCGGCGGCGAGAGTGCGTTCGGCAGCGTCGACGACATCGAGGCGCGCACCGACGGCGTGCTGTTCACCGGACCGCCGAACGCGAACAAGATCTGGACAGACGTCACGACCAACCGCGATCCCGGGTCACCCGAATGGCTTCCGATCTACGAGGACGGCGAGACCGTGCGCTTCGGTGCGCGGGCGCCGGAGGATCTGCCCCGCCCCGAGACCCCGTGGGGGAAGCCACGGATGGTGTACCTGCAGCACGCGTCCGACCCGATCGTCTGGTGGGCACCGGAACTGCTCGTGAGCGAACCCGACTGGCTGAAGGAGGACCGCGGGTACGACGTCCTGGACAGCACGCAATGGTTCCCGTTCGTGACGTTCCTGCAGGTTGCGGCGGACATGGCGGTGTCGACGGGCGTCCCCGACGGGCACGGCCATTCGTACGTCGTCGACATCGCCGACGCGTGGAGCGCGATCCTGCCCCCGGACGGCTGGACCCCGGCGGACAACGAGAGATTGCGGACCGTACTCGCCGAGATGGGAGCGGACGGCTGACCGTCACCCCGCTGGAGTTCCGGGGTCGGATTCCCGTCTCATGCGGAACGAGTTGAGCAGTCCGGCGAGACCGGCGAGGAGGGGCACGAGCAGGGCCACCTGGAGGGCGAGCGGTCGTGCGTCGGTGTTGATGCGGACCACCTCGTCTCGGATCTCGGGCGGCTGGTCAACGAGAAGTTGTTCGAGTTGGGTGTTGCTCATGACTTCGGCGTCGTCCTCGAGTACCTGCGCCACGTGCTGCTGGTCGGCGGGCGGGAGGACGGTGCTCGATTGCGTCATGGCGGTGAACGTGATGGACAGTGTCGCCAGCATGATGGCCCCGGCGAAGGCCAGTCCGAACGACAGCCCGAACGATCCCGCTGCAGAGTTCGCGCCCGCGGCCTCGCTGATGTGCTCCTCCGAGATCGGGGCGAGCGTGTAGTTGTTGAGTTGGGACACCAGCAACCCCAGCCCCGAGCCCGCGATCGCCAACGGGAGCAGCAATGCCCAGCCGAACTCGGCCCGCGGCACGATCGGGATCAGTATTGCGACGCCGATCGTGACGAGGACGAATCCCCAGCGGATGATGATGCTCGGACTGCGATTTCCCGCCTTCTTGCCCGCCAGCAGCGCCATCCCGAACATGCTGAGCGAGAGTGGGGCGAGCGACAGTCCCGCCTGCATCGCGTTGTACTCGAGCACCATCTGGAGGTAGATCGGCAGGGCGATCATTGTGCCGCCCAACGCTATCTGCTGGAGCATCTGCTGTGAGATTCCCAGTCGGAACACTGTGGAGCGGAACAGCTCGGGGTCGAGCAGCGCCGGTTTCCCATGACGCTTGCGCTGCACGAGCCAGAACCCCAGTCCGGCCAGCGCCAGCGCACCCACCACCAGTAGGGCGGCAACCGCTTCGCCGCCTTCCTGCCATACGAGGATTCCCAGCACGATGCCGCCCATTCCGAGGACGGAGAGTGCCGCACCCACCGTGTCGATTCCCCGGGGTCCGGTGTACGGCACGTCGCGGACGAGTCGGATCCCGGAGAGCACGATCGCGATGATCACGACCTCGAGCACGAAGGCGACGCGCCACGACAGATAGGTGGTGATGAAACCTCCGAGGAGCGGTCCGACTGCGGCGGCGATCGCCGCCGCCGCGCCGACCAGCGCGTAGACCTTCTTCTGCGCAGCGCCTGCGAAGTTGCCGTGGATCAGGGACTGCATGGCGGGCAACAGCAGTGATGCGCCGATCCCGCCGAGGATTGCCCAGAACACGATGATCGCCGTCAGGTTCTGCGCGAGCGCCATCGCGGACGCGCCCACGGCATACCCGAGCAGGCCGATCACGTACGCCCGTTTGCGTCCGATCAGGTCGCCGACCTTGCCGCCGATCAGGATGAACGCGGCCGAAACGAGTGCCTCGAGTGCAATCGCCGCCTGGACGCCGCTGACGGTCGTGTCGAGGTCGCGGACCACGGCGGAGATCGACACGTTCATCAGTGAGGTGTCGACGACGAGCACGAACATCGCCATCGCCAGCAGGAGGGCGAGCAGTCGCTGCGACCCCTCCAGGTTGGTACCCGAGCTGTTGGTTCGGTCTTCGGTCACGGGCTCCTCCTGAGCCGACCGGCCACTGCGGTGCCCGAGCGGTGATCCCCAGACCAGAGTCTCCCACGCGCAAGGGGCGCCCTACGTGGATTCACCCGTTTCCGGCTGTGCGAGGAACCCGGCGACGACCGGTGCGAGTTTCGATGCGTCGGTGACGATGTCGATGTGCCCGCCGGGGTGGATGTGCAACGTCGCGTGCGGCAGGAGTGCGTTCATGATGCGCGCGTTGAGGACGGGAATGATGGGGTCGTCGGTTCCCGCGACGACGAGCGTGGCCTGCCGGATGAGCGGCAGGACGGGAAGGCTCGTCCACAGGGCGCCCGCGAGGAGTTGGTGGAGATAACCGACGCGGGAGCCGGCCTGCCGCTGCTTTCCGAAGATCCGCGCCACGTCGCCGTCGCCGCCTGCGCGGCGGGCGGCGCCGCCGTACAGGTCGCCGGCGACGGCGGACGCGTAGGCGGGGTCGGTGAACCGCTTCGGGGTCAGCATCTTCGAGAGCACGCGCGGATGACCCGGAATCATGAGGGCGCCGGTGCCGGTGGCGACGAGGACGAGACGCCGGCACCGCCGCGGGTGTTGCAAGGCGAACTGCTGGGCCAGCGCTCCGCCCCACGACAACCCGAGGACGTCGACGGTGCCGACTCCGATCTCGTCGAGTAACCGGCTCAGACCGCAGGCGAGGGCGGGGATTGCGTACGGAACCGGGGACGCGGGCGAACCTCCGGTGCCCGGGACGTCGAAACGGATGATCGTTGCGGTCGGGTCCAGCGCGGCGACCAGCGGTTCGAGCACCTCCAGGCCGGCGCCGATGCCGTTGCACAGCACCAGGGGCACCCCGGTGCCGGTGCGGATCCGCACCCGGATCCGCAGCCCGCACACCGGAACGATCTTGTCCTCGAACCGGTCGCGGTTGCCGAACAGTTCGGTCACCGTCACGTGTAGAGCACCACCACGTCGGCGACGCACACCGGACGGGTTCCGCCGTCGATCTCGTACGTCAGCCGGAAGACAGCTTCGACGCCGGCCGGTTTCTGTTCGGCTGCGGTGAGGTCCACGGTGGCGCGCAGGACGGAGCCGACGGGAAGCGGCGCCGGGAACCGGACCTTGTTCAGCCCGTAGTTGAGGGCGGCGTTCACGCCGTCGACGGTGAGTGCCTCCGCGAGGATGCTCGGCGCCAGCGACAGCGTCAGGTAGCCGTGTGCGACGGTGCCTCCGAAGGGCCCGGCGGCGGCGCGATCCGGATCGGTGTGGATCCACTGGAAGTCGCCGGTCGCCTCCGCGAACAGGTTCACCTGGTCTTGCAGGACCTTGTAGGGGCCAGTGGTTCCGATGGTCCGGCCGACCGACTCGACGAGTTCGGCGGGATGGGTGAGATGCAGGGTCATGGTGTTCCTCTGTCGGTGACGAGCGGGTCAGGAGTGGTGGACGTAGGTGCCGGGGGCGGGGGCGAGCGGCGGGTACTGCCGGGCACCGAGGCTGTGCGGTGCGTCGACGTCGGGTCCGCTGCGTTCGGCGAGCCAGTGCGCGTAATCCGTCCACCACGAGTCCGTCGCCGTCTCCGCGGTGGCCAGCCACGCGTCCGGGGTCTCGGAGACGGGTTCGCCGAACCGGTACGACGCCCGCGGGTTGCCCGGTGGGTTCACGAGTGAGGCGATGTGCCCGTTCGACGAGAGCACGTACCGGGCGTCCTTGCTGCCGAGGAGGCGAGCACTGCGGTACGTGGACTGCCACGGGCAGAGGTGGTCGGCGGACCCGCCGACGACGTACGAATCCGCGGTCACCGTGCCGAGGTCGACGGGCGTGCCGAGCATGGTCGCGGCACCCGGCGTCGTCAGCGCGTTCCGGAGGCCGAGCAGGACGAGGTCGCGGTGCAGTGCCGCGGCCATGCGCGTGGTGTCCGAGTTCCAGAACAGCACGTCGAATGCGGCGGGCGACCGGCCCTGCACGTAATTGTTGACCCAGTACCGCCAGACCAGATCGGTGGGCCGCAACCACGCGAACATCTCCGCGAGCGTGCGGCCGTCGAGGTATCCCTTGGCGGCCGAGTCGCGGATCGCCGCGGCAGCGGCCCGCTCGCTCATCATGGCCGACGCCGTTCCCGCGCGGGTCTGATCGAGAACGGTCACGGCCAGCGTGAGACCGGCGATGCGGTCGCCCTCACCGATCTCGGTCAGGTGTGCGGCGACCATCGAGGCGAGAATGCCGCCCGAGCAGGTGCCGAGCAGGTGGGCGCTCGTGGTTCCGGCGATGCACTGTACCGCGTCGAGCGCCTCCAGGATCGCGGCACCGTACGTGTCGGCACCCCAGTCCCGGTGCCGGGCGTGGGGGTTGCGCCAGGAGATCGCGAAGACCTGCTGTCCCTGCTGCACGAGGTGCTCGATCAGGCTGCGGCCCGGCGCGATGTCGAGGATGTAGTACTTGTTGATGACGGGCGGGACGATCAGCAGTGGCGTCGAGTGGACCGTCTCCGTCTGCGGCGCATAGTGGATCAGCTCGAACGTGCGGGTCTGGAACACCACGGCGCCCTTCGTCGCCGCCACGTGTTCACCGACCTCGAACGCGTCGGGTTCGACCATGGCAGGCACCCGCGGACTCGACTGCATGTCGCGGAGGAAGGCCCGGACGCCGCGTGCGGCACTGAGTCCGCCGGTGTCCACCATCGCCTTCCACCCGAGCGGGCTGAGGAGCGGATTGTTGGTCGGCGACAGACCTTCGACGAGGTTGTCGATCACGAACCGCATCCGTTCGTGATCGCGCCAGTCCAGGTCGGCGTCGTCGAGCAGGGCAGTGGCGGTGTGGGACGTGGCGAGATACGCCTGCATGGCCCGCCGCAGGGCGGGATTGTGCTGCCACGCGGCGTCGCCGAAACGCTTGTCGGCCTTCGCGGGAGCCCGGTCGGACGTGCCGGCGACGATCGCACCGAGTTCACGGACGAGGGCGCCGCCGCGCAGGGCGACGGTGCGGGGCCTGCCTGCGAGGCTGATGCCGAACCGGCTCCACGAACTGTCGGGGAGCATGCGTGCGGCGACGCCGCGGGTTCCGCGGGTGAGGAGGAGATCGAGGGGAGCGGTCAGCTCGTCGGGGGCCGCCTGGGTAACTGTCGTGTTCATGCGGCGGGGCTCCTGCCGAGTTCGCGTTTGAGGATCTTGCCGGTGGCGGTCATCGGCAGGGAGTCGACGAATTCGACGCTGCGCGGGTATTTGTAGCTCGCCATCTGCTGCTTGGACCAGGCGATCAACTCGCCTGCGGTGATCTGTGCGCCCGGCTCGAGGATGATGTACGCCTTGACCTCCTCGCCGTGGCTGTCGTCGGGGACACCGACGACGGCGGTGAGGGAGACGGCGTCGTGCCCGATGAGGACATCCTCGATTTCGCGGGGGTAGACGTTGAAACCGCCGCGCACGATGAGGTCCTTGGCGCGGTCGACGATGTAGTAGAAGCCGTCCTCGTCGACGCGTGCGAGGTCGCCGGTGCGGAACCAGCCGTCGCGCAACACTTCCGCGGTGGCGTCGGGGCGGTTGTAATAGCCCTTCATGATGTTGTGGCCGCGCAGCGCGATCTCACCGATCTGATCGGTGCCGGTGACGGTGTTCCCCTCCTTGTCGACGAGACGCGCCTGGATGCCCCAGACGGGAACGCCGATCGATCCGGGACGGGGTTCGAGAGCGGGATCGCTGAACGTCGCGAGCGGCGACGTCTCGGACAGCCCGTAGCCCTCGAGGATCTGCACGCCGAACCGGTCGGCGAACCGGGTGAGGATCTCCACCGGCAACGCGGCGCCGCCGGAGATGGCGCGGCGCATGTTCCGGGCGATGCGGTCGATGTCGACCGGGTGCTCGTCGAGGGCACCGAGCAGACCCCAGTACATGGTGGGCACCCCGGCGAAGACGGTGATGTCCTCCCGCTCGATGAGGTCGAGTGCGGCGCGGGCCTCGAACCGGGGCAGCAGCACGAGCGTCGCTCCCACCGAGATGCCGGCGTTGAGAGTGACGGTCTGGCCGAACGAGTGGAACAACGGCAGCGTCACCAGATACCGGTCGTGGGTCGCGGGAGTGCTGTCGAACAGCCGGTTGGCGGTCAGCGCGTTCAGCGCCATGTTGGCGTGAGTCAGTTCGGCGCCCTTGGGTTTTCCGGTGGTGCCGCTCGTGTACAGGATGACGGCGGTGTCTCCGGGTTCGCGGACCACGGCGTCGAAGTGGCTGTCGTGCCGCGCGAGGGCGTCGGCGAGCGTCCCGACGCCGTCGATCATGGCCGGGGCGGCCGGGTCGGTGGTGATGCGGAACAGGGCGCGGCAGCGCGGACTCTGCGCGAAGCCGGACAGTCCGTACTCGCCCATCGGCAGTTCGGGGGTGCCCTCGAAGCAGAAGTAGGCCTTGGCATCGGAATCGTCGAGGTGATACGCGATCTCACGATCCTTGAGCAGAACGTTGAGCGGCACGACCACCGCGCCCGCCTTGAGGATGCCGTAGTAGACGACGGGGAACTGCGGAATGTTGGGGCACGACAACGCGATCTTGTCGCCGGGTTCGATGCCCGCCGACACCAGCAGGTTCGCGACCCGGTTCGACTGGGCGTCGAGGTCGGCGTAGGTCATCCGCTGGTCACCGAGCACCAGGGCGACGCGGTCGGGGAATCGGCGGGCCGAGTCTTCGAGGAGTACGGAGAGGTTGAGCACGGTGAACTTTCTCGTCGATGAACAGTGTTGTGGCGCTACGCGAACGACGCGGCGGCGGCGGCGGTCGAGTTGATCAGTTCGCGGAGCAGTTCTTCGGCGTACGGCCAGTACCCGTAACCGGCGGCGGGGTTGAGGTGGCCGACGGCGCCGAGGTCGACGAGCCTGCTGCCCCACGATTCGGCCATTCCGGCGACCCGCCGGAACCGGGCCAGCGGGTCGTCGGTGCTCGCCGCCACGATGCTGGGGAACGGGAGCCGGCGCCGGGGAACCGGATTCCAGCCGTTCGCGTCGAGGTCCCCGCGTGCGGGGTAGCCCGCGGGCAGCGGCTCCTCGAAGTCCGGTGGGGTGGCCAGCAGGGCGCCCTGAACGGGTCGGGACGCCTGCTGGGCCCAGTGCACCGTGATCGCCACGCCGGCGCTGTGCGCGACAAGCACCACCGGACCGTCGATGTCGTTGAGGACGGTGTCGAGGGCGTCGATCCGCGCGGCGAGACTGAGCTTGTCCCGCTCGAGCGGCGGCACCGTCCGCACGTTGTCGAGTCGCTCGGCGAGCAACGTCTGCCAGTGGTCGGCGACGTGATCGCGCAGTCCGGGCACGATCACCACGGTCGGTTCGGTGGGGGTGGTCACGGTCGGCTCCAATTTCCTATGAGTGGGCGGTGAGGGCGGCGAGCTTGCGGCGTCCGGCCGGGTAGGCGCGCTTGCCGAGAATCAGGGCGACGATCGCGACGACGTAGATCAGGGGCGCGATCTGCAGGGCGGTGACGAGGCCGAAGCGGTCGGCGAGCAGTCCGACCACGAACGGGCCGAGCGCCAGTCCGAGGAGGTTGTTGGCGAGTGTGAGGGTGCCGAAGGCCGAGGCACGCACCGAGGAGTGGGTGAGGTTCGCGACCATCGCGGCGATCGGCCCGGACGAACCGGCGGAGAAGAAGGCGCCGATGCCGATGAGGATCAGCTGGGTGGAACCGGAAGGCAACTGGAAGCCGACACCGAGGAACACGAGCGAGAGCACGCCGTACACCACGGCCGTGGTCCACTTCTTTGACGGATCGTGCCTGCTGACCCGGTCGGTGATGATGCCGCACACCACCATGCCGCTGCCGACGGCGAGGACGAAGATCGACGCCATCGCACCGGCCTTGTCGGGGGCGAGGTCGTACGACCGGTTGAAGAAACTCGGCAGCCACGCCAGCAGGACACCCGCGGTGAACATCTGCAGGCCACCACCGACGTACGCGAACAGAACGGCGGGCGTGGTGAAGAGGCTCGAGAGCGGGGCCCGGAAACCGGTGGGGGTGTCGGCGGGATCTTCGACGACGGCGGCGTCCGTCAGTTTCTTCTCGGATACCAGGGCGCGGAACAGGGCGACGAGGATGAGCCCGAAGACGGCCATCGCGGCGAACGACCAGCGCCAGCCGAGGTTGACGGCGATGACGCCGCCGAGGGCGACACCGATCACGGAACCGAACGATCCGCCGCCCATGAAGGCGCCACTGAGCGCGGAGTGCACACGCGGGGCGAACACGCTGAGCACCACCGCGATTCCGACACTGCCGTAGGCGGCTTCGCCGACACCGACGAGGAACCGGGCGCCGAGCATCTGCTCGTAGTTGGTGGCGAGGGCACAGAGCAGGGTGGCGGCGCTCCACAGGACGGCCATGAGAAGCAGGCTCTTGACCCGGCCCCACCGGTCGGCCAGCAGCGACAGCGGGAGAGTGAGCAGGCCGACCATGAGTGCGACGACGCTGCTGAGCGACGCCAGCTGTGAATCCGACAGCGCCCATTCGGTTTTGAGGAGCGGGAAGACGGCGCTGAGAACCTGCCGGGACATGTAGTCCGACAGCAGCAGTCCGAAGGTGAGCGCGAAGACGATCCAGGGGTAGATCCGGGAACGCCGGGCGGGTGCAGTGGTCTCGACGACCGCGTCCGCGGTGGTGGTGGGCAGTCCCATGAGGGCCTCCTATGGCCGACAGGAGTGATAAAAGGGGTGCGGGGAGGGGCCGGGTGTGCTCACCTGGAGCATCCGGCTCCCTCCCCGGTCGTGACCGAAATCCCCCCGGGTGCGGGAACTCAGGCGTGCTGGGTGAAGCCCACCTGGCCGGGACGGCGGTTCGGGGCGTAGCCGAGCTTGGCGAGGGTCTCGTCGGCATCGGCGTAGGTCTGACCGATCCGGTAGATGTCGCGGGCCTCCTTACCGGTGGCCACCTCCCGGCCGAGTTCCCCGGCCACCCGGACCAACTGCTCGACCTGCGCGACCGACGTCATCTTCTCGCCCTTGCGACCCCAGATCGTGTCCTCGTTGCCGCAGCGGGGGTGCAGGCCCATCGCGATCGCTATCGTGTTGACCGGCAACACCGACCGCATCAGGGTCTCGAGGGTCAGGCACGCACCGTCCGGGACCCGCTGGACGAAGTTCATGATGTTGTACGGGTTCGGGCCGTCGAAGCCGCCGCCGATCCCGACCCAGGTCAGGTTCAGCGGACCGGTGTACACCCCGCGCCGGATGAGCCGTTCGACGGTCTCGAGCTGCGGGATGCTCGAC
>NZ_NHML01000039.1:0-78853 GCF_002165735.1 Rhodococcus sp. NCIMB 12038 | reverse complement strand
AGACCAACCCGTACGGCGGGGCGATCGCGCTGGGTCACCCGGTCGGTGCGACGGGGGCGATCCTGAGCCTGCGCATCGCGAAGGACATGGTGCGCCGCGACCTCGAACTCGGCATCGTCACCATGTGCATCGGCGGCGGCCAGGCCCTCGCCGCCCTCTTCCGCAGGATCTGAAAATCCGAGGCACCGTCGCGTCGCGCAGCGCACATCGTCACTGCACGGCGACCGTCGCTCCGGCCAGCACTCGGTCCGGGTGGGTGTAGAGGTTCATGGTGGTGCCGCGGAGGAACCCGATGAGGGTCAGTCCGGTGTCGTGGGCGAGGTCGATCGCCAGCGACGACGGCGCCGACACCGCCGCGAGGATCGGGATCCCGGCCATCACCGCCTTCTGCGCCAACTCGAACGACGCCCGACCCGACACCAGCAGCACGGTCCCGCGCAGCGGCACCCGGTCCTGTTCGGTGGCCCACCCGATCAGCTTGTCGACGGCATTGTGNCGGCCGACGTCCTCCNTGACCGCGAGCAGTTCCCCGGACCGGGTGAACAACCCCGCCGCGTGCAAACCCCCGGTNGTNTCGAACACCTTCTGCGCCGCCCGCAACCGATCCGGCAACTCCGCGATCGTCGCCGCCGCCACCCGCACCGTATCGGTGGCGGGGGAATGCCGGGTCCGTTGCCGGATCGCATCGAGGGACGCCTTCCCACACACCCCGCACGAGGACGTGGTGTAGAAGTTGCGTTCGATCCCCATGTCGGGCAGGAACACCCCCGGCGCCAGATCCACATCCAACACGTTATAGGTGTTGACGCCGTGCTCGTCGACACTGTTGCAGTACCGGATCGACGCAATATCCGCGCGCCCGGTGATGATGCCCTCGGTCAGCAGGAACCCCTGCGCCAACTCCACATCCGAGCCCGGGGTCCGCATCGTCACCGCCAACGGGGTGCCGTTCACCCGGATCTCGAGGGGTTCTTCGACGACCGCGGTGTCGACGCGGGTGCGCCGCTGCTCACCGTCGATGCGGGTGAGAGGACGTCGCGTCGTTACTCGGGCCACTGCGACCACCTCGCCGGCGCCGGTCGACTACAGACCCTGTCGTTGGCATCCTTCCGTGTGCCAGACGGTGAGTCGAAGCGGGGAGGGCGGCGTCCGACGTTGCGGACGAACAGGTAGATGAACGCCGCGAACGCGTGCAGAAGCAGAGACAGCACGAATTGCCCTCCTCGAAGACCCCGTCGTTGCCAGAAGTCCCACATTGCTGAACTCAGCCCCGCTTCTCGAGGCGGATCGTGACCGCCTTCGACACCGGGGTGTTCGACTTGCGCGCGACGTGATCGAGCGGGATCAGCGGATTCGTCTCCGGGTAGTAGGCGGCCACATTCCCGACCGGGGTCGGGTAGGGCACCAACCGGAAATCCTCCGCCCGCCGCTCCTCCACGCTGCCATCGGCCGTCGTCCATTCGGAGACCAGGTCCACCCGATCCCCCGCCGCGTACCCGAACGACTCCAGGTCCGCGGCGCTGATGAACAGCACCCGCCGACCACCCTTCACGCCGCGGTAGCGGTCGTCGAGACCGTAGATGGTGGTGTTGTACTGATCATGACTGCGCATGGTCTGCAGGATCAGCTTCCCCTCCGGCACCGGCAGCCACGACAATTCACTGACCGTGAAATTGGCCTTCCCCGTNTTCGTCACGAACCGGCGCTCGTCCCGCGGGGGGTGCGGCAACCCGAACCCGTCGGGCCGGCGCACCTTCCGGTTGAAGTCCTCGAACCCCGGGATCACCCGGGCAATGGAATCCCGGATCCGGTCGTAGTCGGCGGTGAACTCCGCCCACGGCACCGAATGCTCCGGCCCGAACAACGCCTGCGCGATCCCGCAGACGATCGCGACCTCACTACGCAACTGGTCACCGGCCGGGGGCAGGCTGCCGCGGGAGAGGTGCACGATCGACATCGAATCCTCGACGCTGACCTGCTGCTTCTTACCGGCCTGGACATCTTTGTCGGTGCGGCCCAGCGACGGCAGGATCAGTGCGGACTGCCCGGTCACCAGGTGCGAGCGGTTCAGTTTCGTCGACACCTGCACCGTCAACGCACACCGGCGCAGCGCGGCCTCGGTGGTCTCGGTGTCCGGGGTCGCGGANACGAAGTTGCCGCCCATCCCGATGAACACCGACGCCCTGCCGTCGCGCATCGCCCGGATCGAATCGACCGCATCGAACCCGTGCTTNCGNGGCGACCGGATACCGAATTCGGTGTCCAATGCTTGCAGGAACGCTTCGGGCATCTTCTCCCAGATGCCCATCGTCCGGTCACCCTGNACGTTCGAGTGGCCGCGCACCGGGCACACCCCGGCGCCCGGTTTGCCGATCATCCCCNGCAGCAGCAGGTTCACCGCGTCCTGGATGGTCGCGACCCCGTGGGTCTGCTGGGTCAATCCCATCGCCCAGCAGATGATGGTCTTCNTCGATCCGATCAACGCGTCCGCGGTGGCCCGGATCTGCTCGAGCGTCAGCCCGGTGGCCTGCACTACCGTGCCGAGATCGACCCGCCGCAGGTGCGCCGCGCACTCCTCGAACCCGGCGGTGTGCCGGTCGATGAACTCCCGATCCAGCACNGTGCCCGGTGCCGCGTCCTCCGCCTCGAGCAGCAACCGGCCCAACCCCTGGAACAACGCCTGGTCGCCGCCGATCCGGATCTGCAGGAACTCGTCCGCGATCTGCACCCCGTCNCCGACNACGCCGTGCACCTTCTGCGGGTCCTTGAACCGCANCANNCCGGCCTCCGGGAGCGGGTTGATCGCGATGACCTTCGCCCCGTTGCCCTTCGCCTTCTCCAGCGTCGAGAGCATCCGCGGATGATTNGTCCCCGGNTTCTGNCCGGCGATCAGGATCAGGTCGGCGTTCTCGATGTCGGGGACCGACACCGACCCCTTCCCGATCCCGATCGTCTCGACCAACGCCGANCCGGAGGATTCGTGGCACATGTTCGAACAGTCCGGCAGGTTGTTCGTCCCGAACGCCCGGATCATCAGCTGATACAGGAACGCCGCCTCGTTCGACGTGCGCCCGGAGGTGTAGAACACCGCCTCNTCCGGCGACGCCAGGCCGCGCAGTTCCCCGGCGATCAGCGCGAACGCCGCGTCCCACCCGATCGGCTCGTNATGCGTGGCCCCNGGCAGCAGGACCATCGGATGCGTCAACCGGCCCTGCTGNCCCAGCCAGAACTCGGTGCGACCCAGCAGATCCGCCACCGAATGCTCGGCGAAGAACTCCGGNGTCACGGTNCGGGTGGTGGCCTCCTCGGCGACCGCCTTCGCGCCGTTCTCACAGAACTCCGCATGCTTACGGTGCCCCGGAGTCTCCGGCCACGCGCAGCCCGGGCAGTCGAACCCCTGCCGCTGATTCAGCTTCATCAGGGTCCGGGCCGTACGCACCGGACCCATCTGCTCGACGCCGCGCTTGAGCGAGACCAGCACCGCAGGAACACCTGCCGCATAGGACTTCTCGTTCGTGACGACGACATCGTCCTCGTCGATTTCATGAATGTCGTAGGGCATTGCAGTGCTTTCGTCGAGGTTGATAAGTATGTGGGACTGGATTAGCTAATGCCCGACGAAACTATTCGAACGCCTTCTCCGTTCGCGCCTTTCCACGAGCTGGCCGCGCAAGGCGATCCGGACATCCGGCGACAGGTGACGCGACGCCACCTTCTCGAGAATCTCGCGAAGGTGCTGGTCGTACCTGAGCTCCGTCATTCCGAAGTCGATCCAGATTTCGTCAGATGGAGGTCCGCCATACGGCAGCCACCGACACGCGACCTCGAGGATTGCTGGATCGAGACCTTCCACGATCACCCTCCTGCACTCAACCTGCGAACGACTCGATTTGCCATTCAGCTTTGGCGATGATGCCGTGTATGGCGTCGTCGTGACGGTGTTGTCGGCATGGTTGAACACACAGGGTGGGGTATCGCGGCGAAGTCGACTAATCGGGACGAATCGCGATCCCGATGTCTGTGTGGTCGACCCGCGACGCTCGAGACCGCCTTGTTGGGCCTGGCGGACGTGGGGCGTGTCGCACTTTCTCTGCCACGCGGAGCGCGTCCAAAGTGCCGGAAACGTCGTGCACACGCACACCCCACGCGCCACGGTGTGCCGCGAGAGCGGAGATGACTGCGGTGGCGGTGTCACGGCCCACGGTGGGGCGGTCCTGACCATCTTCTCCGAGCAGTGCACCGAGGAAACGTTTTCGGGACGCGCCGATGAGAACCGGGTACCCAAGTGCGCACAGTCGAGGGAGATGGGTCAACAGCGCCCAGTTGTCGTCACTGCTCTTGCCGAAACCCAGGCCAGGATCGACGATCACCGATTCCGGAGAGACGCCCGCGGCGAGCGCGCGAGAAACCATCGCGTCGAGGTCGCAGAGGACTTCGGTGACGATGTCGCACGGCCGTGGCCGCGACGAGTCCGACATGCTGTGCCAGTGGTTGATGATCAGTCGAACTCCAGTTTCTGCTGCAACGTCAAACATTTCCGGGTCCGCGCCACCACCGGACACGTCATTGATGTAGGTGGCGCCGGCGCGGACTGCTGCCGCGGCGGTATCTGCTCGCATCGTGTCGACGCTGACCGTGACACCGCGCGCAGCCAGTGCCTCGACGACGGGGACCACTCGGTCCCGCTCGACCTTCTCCGGTACTCGTTGTGCCCCGGGGCGCGTGGATTCACCACCGACATCGACCACGTGTGCGCCCGCTCGGTGAAGGCGGAGTCCGTGTGCGACGGCCGAGGATCGGTCGAGAAACCGACCCCCGTCGGAGAAGGAATCGGAGGTGACGTTGAGGATGCCGACCGCGGTTGTCCCGACCGGTTGGGCGCCAGCGGCAGTGGTGGAGTCGGGCGTGTGCGGGTTGGCGAATCGCGGCGAACAGGATCGGCTCATCGTGCCGGGAATGCTCGTTCGGCGGCTTCGACGATGTTGACCAACAGCATCGCGCGGGTCATCGGGCCGACACCTCCGGGCATCGGGGTGAGGTGGCCGGCGATCCCCCAGGCGTTGGGGGCGATGTCGCCGATGATGCCGTTCTCGGTTCGTGTGATGCCCACATCGAGGACCGCGGCACCCGGTTTGATGTCGGAGCCGTCGATCAGGGCTGCGCTACCGGCCGCGCCGACGACGATGTCCGCCTCGCGCAGGTGCTTGCGTAGGTCCCGGGTTCCTCGGTGGCACAGGGTGACCGTCGCATTCTCTGATTCTCGGGTGAGAAGAAGGCCGAGGGGACGCCCGACGGTGATGCCGCAGCCGACGACGACGACCTCGGCCCCGTCGAGCGGAACACTGTACCGGCGGAGGAGTTCGACGATGCCCCGCGGCGTGCACGGCAGCGGTCCCGGGGCTCCGAGAACCAGCCGGCCGAGGTTGACCGGGTGCAGGCCGTCGGCGTCCTTGTCCGGATCGATCCGCTCGAGGAGCGCGGTCCGGTCGACATGCGCGGGCACCGGGAGTTGCACGATGTATCCGGTGCACGCCGGCTCGCTGTTGAGGTCGTCGAGTGCGGCGAGGGCGTCGGCGGTGCTCGCGCCGGCGGGAAGGGTGATCTTGAACGAGGACACACCGATCTCGGCGCAGTCCCGGTGCTTGCCGGCGACATAGGCCCTGCTGGCCGGGTCCTCGCCGATCAGGACCGTCCCGAGTCCGGTCGCGACCTGCCCAGCGGCCAGTGCCGATACTCGTTCGGTCAGCTCACGGCGGATGTCCTTGGCTGTTGCCTTGCCGTCGAGTACCACCGTGGGCTCGGTCATCGTGGACGAGAGTGCGCTCACCGAACATGCCCCTTTCGAGAGAGTGACGCAGGAGGTCGTGGATGACGGGTCCTGCGGAAGGCGTGCGTGTCGCGGCGCCTGCTTCGCTGTCAACGCTAAGGGGGCCCGCACTCGTTCGGCAGTGGCGTCCGACGGGAAAAACCTGCCGATCGCGGCGGGCATCACTAGGTCAATTGACGCGCCGCCCGCCGACTCGACTGTTCCGTGGCGTCCTACCATGAATCGGGTGAACGGTAGATCGATCGTGGACGCAATCGCCATCGGTGTTGCGGTCGTCGACGACGCCGGCCGCTTCGTCTCGACCAATTCCGCCGGCGCGGTCATGCTCGGCGCCAAGGACACGGGTGAGCTGCTGGGGGTGCAGAGCCCGTTCGACATCGGCGCCGATCCAGTCGGGGCGGACACAGAGGCCAATGCTGCCGCCGAGCGGGTCGGCTACTGGGATGTCGGTCTCGAGGACTTCGTGATGCTGTCCTACCAAGTCGGCTCTGCGGTGGCCGGCGGAATGGTCATCACCTTCCGGGACGTCACCGATCAACGGCGGCAACAAGGTCGCGTCGCCGCGTTGGCCCGCACGGCGGCAAACATGGCATCCCAGCACTCGGTGGCCACCGTGCTTGATGCGATGGCGTGGGAAGTCCAGCAATCCGAGGGCGTCGCCGCGACCCAGTTCATCACCGTCGCGCCTGCCAGCAGGCGGCTGCAGGTGATGGGGGCTGCCGGGTTCTCCGAGGTGCACACGTTCTTCGACCTGCTCATGGCCTCGCACCGCCGGGGTGCGACCCTGGCCACCTACGAGGTGATGGATAGTGGACGGCAGATCGTCTACCCGAACCGGAAGGCCGCAATGCTGGCCGATCCCGACTGGCAGCCGCTCCACGAGTATGTCTCACAGATCGAGTGGGATGACTTCGTCTGCACACCCTTGATTACCCGAGGCAAGGCCGTCGGCGTCCTCAACGTCTACATGGAACCGAGCTATCACGCCGGACAGACCATGCTCGACTTCTTCACCGCGATGGCGGACCAGGCATCGCTGGCGATCGACTACGCCACTTTGCTGGAACGTGATCGCATAGCGGTGCGCAGGGAAGAGCGCAAGCGCTTGGCCCGTGATCTTCACGATTCTGTTGTGCAGCAGGTCTTTTCGATCGGCATGCAGGCACGGGCCCTGGAGCGCATGGGCGCCAAGGCTCCCGAGCCGCTCGCCACGGACATCGCGCGGATCGCCGCGGAGGTCGCCGAGCTGAGTCTGGCGGTGCAACACGATCTGCGTGGGGTGGTCCTCGCACTGCAGCCGTCGATGTCCGCCGAGATGGGGCTCTCGGCGGCATTGCAACTCCTCGTCGAGAAGATCACCCGCCGCACGGACATCCAGATCGAATTGTCCGTCGGTCCGGAACTCGACGAGGACGACACCGACTTCATCGAGGACGTCTACCAGGTTGTCAGTGAATCCCTGCACAATGCGGTCAAGCACGCGGCACCGTCCACCGTCGCGGTGAGCGTGGATATCTCCGAAGACCCTCGGCTGGTGCGGGTCGACATCATCGACGACGGTGCCGGTCTGACGGCCGCGGCCTCGACCACGGACGGATATGGACTGACATCCATGCGGGACCGGGTCGGCAGGTGGTCCGGGCAGCTTCACGTCACGACGAACGGCTCCGGCCGCGGCACCCACGTCAGCGCGACCCTCGTGCCGCCCCCGCCACATCCCGATCAAAGGAAGTAGGACGCCATGGACGAGTCGGCCACAATGATTCGTGTACTCCTCATCGACGATCACGCGGTCGTCCGGCGTGGAATCACCAGCTTCCTCGCCTCCACCGACGACATCGTCGTCGCGGCCGAAGCCGGTGACGGCGTGGAAGCCTTGGAGAAGCTCGCCGACATGGCGGCACACCAGCAGCTGCCCGACGTTGCCCTGCTCGACCTCGTCATGCCCCGAATGGACGGTGTGGAGGCCGCCAAGGAAATCGCTGCCCGCTACCCCAGTGTCCGGGTCGTCGTCCTGACCAGCTTCGGGGAGACCGAACGAGTGCACGCGGCGCTCGCCAACGGCGCCTCCGGATATCTCCTCAAGGATGCCGATCCGTCCGAGGTCGAGTCGGCGATCCGCGCCTCGACCCGCGACGAGGTGTTCCTCGACACCGCGATCGCCCGCCAGTTGACCCACCAGATGATCACGCCCGCCGCCGGACTGCGATCGTTAAGTGCCCGCGAACGCGACGTCCTCATCCTCGTCGCCCGCGGCATGTCGAACCGTGCCATCGCCACGGAGCTGTCGATCAGCGAACGCACCGCGCGCACCCACGTAGGCAATGTGCTGGCGAAGATGCACCTCAACTCGCGCACCCAGGCCGCACTCGTCGCGGTCCGCGAAGGGCTTGTCCAGCCCTGATTCGTCACGGTTCACCTTCCAGGCACGCAATACGATGACTGGGGGTCGTCCGATCACTGTGCCAACTGGTCAGCCCTGAGTCCGCAAAAGACCACGGCCTCGTTGAGCAGCACCCGAAACACACGCCCACGGGACCACGGCAGCTACGGATCCGCCGCCGCGACACCGGATCAACTGTGGCACTGCCATCGTCACCGAGGACCGGGTCACGACGTCGGTGTGGATGAGCGGAGAGCCTGGCCAAACACAGCGTGGTCCGCAGGGGACGATTTGATACTCCGGAAGTCGTGAGAAAAGCACTTGCCGTGAGGTTCTCGTGCCTTCGACCGTCTGGGATCACACTTCGCGACAGTCGGCCACTCGCGTCCCCAGCTGGCGATTGTCGTGTTGTAAGCCAGCTGTGCTCCCAGCACAAGAACGGGGCCACATTTGGCGACCTGGCATATGGTACAGGTCACATTCGGCCCCTAGTCTTAGTCGCGTCACCGGCTGTCGATAGCTGAAACAGACACCCACTGACTCGACCGCTCGGCATTCTCGTCCTTGTCTGACCGGCTGGCGAGCGCCTCGAATGAAGTGGACGCCTTAGTTTGGTCAGCTCTCGATAGGTCAGGTGACTGCGGAACGGTTCGGCTTCCGTCACCCGATCCGGTGCGGTGGCACGCCTCTTCTGCAAACGACGTTCGTCGAAAGTTGACATCCTCAGAGAAGGAACGATCGCTATGAGCTTCACTGAAGCAGACTTTCCTGACGTGGACCTGGCCACGTTCAAGGATCGTCCGTACCTCAGCAGGTTGAAGGTTCTCACGCGCCATTGGGCCGAGTTCGGTGTCGGAACTCCGTGGAGCGTGCACATGCTGTACGTCGCCAAGATAGTTACCTATCTCTTCACCGGAGTGGTGATCGCCAGTTTCACGAGCGGTTTCGGTGGCTTCTGGGATATCGGAGCCTTCTGGGCTCAACCGATCTTCTATCAGAAGATGTTGCTGTGGACCATGCTGTTCGAGTTCCTCGGGCTCGGAGCGTCCTCCGGTCCGCTCGCATTCCGCTTCTCGCCACCGATCGGTGGGGTCTTGCATTGGTTGCGGCCGAACACAATCCGGCTACCACCATGGTCATCCGCGGTCCCCTTCACGAAGGGGAGCAAGCGTACCTGGTTCGACGTTGCGACCTATCTGGGAGTGGTCGCTTCGCTGGTCACCCTCCTACTGTCCGACGGTGTCTGGAAGGACGGACAGCCCGCCGATAGTGTCGGGTTGCTCGACCCGTCGCTGTTGCTGCCGCTGATCGTGCTGCTCGCGATCGCCGGTTTGCGAGACAAGACACTCTTCCTGGCGGCGCGGTCCGAGCAGTACTGGGTGGCCGCCACCTTCTTCGCGCTCCTTCCCTTCGTCGAGATGATCGTCGGACTGAAGCTGATCATGATGGCGGTCTGGTGGGGTGCAGCATTCTCAAAGTTGGGCCGCCACTTTTCGTTCGTCGTCTCGGCGATGATGAGCAATGCACCATGGTTCCGCTCGCCCCGCCTGAAGCGGCGCCTGTATCGGAACTATCCGGATGATCTGCGTCCTTCCAAGCTGGCGTCGTTCATAGCGCACCAGGGAACCGTCATCGAGTTCGTTGTACCCGTTGTGTTGCTGTTGTCGTCGAACCGGCTCGTGACGATCTGCGCGTTGGTAGTCATCGTGTTCTTCCACCTTTTCATCACGTCAATGTTCCCGCTCGGAGTTCCTTTGGAATGGAACGTCTTCTACGTCTTCAGCGCTGTCTACCTGTTCGGGCTGTATCCCGCCGACGGTTACGGCATCGGGTCGATCTCGCCGATGCTGTTGCTCGCGCTTGTTCTCGGATTGTCACTCTTTCCGGTTCTGGGAAACTTCTTTCCCGACAGGATCTCGTTCCTGTGGTCGATGCGCTACTACGCAGGTAACTGGGCAACCACCCAGTGGGCGTTTCGCAAGGGAAGCGAGTCCCGCCTGAACGACAAGATCGTGAAGGCTGCGCCGATCCAGGTCGATCAACTCACGTCACTGTATGGGCGGGACGTGGCTGAACTGCTCGTCGAGAAGGCGGTTGCGTGGCGATCTCTTCACAGCCACGGCAGAGCACTGACCACTCTGATCGGAAACCACGTCGACTCCTATCAGAATTACGACATTCGGGAAGGCGAATTCGTTGCAGGCGCGGTGCTGGGTTGGTCCTTCGGAGACGGGCATCTACACGGGGCACAGTTGATGGAGGCGATTCAGGAGCGGTGCCGCTTCGCATCGGGTGAAGCGATTGTCGTCTACATCGAATCGCAACCCGTCCACAACTTGCGACAGCGGTATCGCGTCTACGACCTGGCGGTCGGAGAGATCGAACGCGGATACATCGACGTCGCCGACATGATCGCCGCGCAACCGTGGCTCGAAGACGGACCCATCCGGGTCCATCCGCAATGGTCCCTCGCCGACCATCGCGGCTCATACGGAAAAGGTGTTGTGGAAGCATGACCACCGCACTAGTGGTCGGCGCAGGGCCCAATGGCCTGGCTGCAGCCGTCACGCTCGCCCAACACGGCATCGAAGTGACCGTAATCGAGGCTGCCGAGACCATCGGGGGCGGTACGCGAAGCAGCGAACACACTCTCCCCGGGGTATTGCACGACGACTGCTCGGCAATCCATCCAATGGGCGCTGGCTCCCCGTATCTTCGAACCCTCGATCTCGCTTCGCACGGACTCGAGTGGAAGTGGCCGGAGGTCGACGCTGCGCACCCGCTCGACACCGGCAGTGCGGGAGTGCTGCTCCGCTCCCTTGATGACACTGCACAGCAGCTCGGCGTCGATGGTCGGCGGTGGTGCCAACTGTTCGGGCCGCTGGCCACTCGATTCGACGACCTCGCGCAGGATCTGTTGCGGCCGATTACCCACGTGCCCCGCCATCCCGGCGCGCTCACACAGCTCGGGCTGCGCGCGGTGCCGCCGGCAGGGACGTTGGCGCGCGTATTCCAATCCGAGGAGGCGCGGGCGCTCTTCGCCGGAATCGCCGCGCACGTTATTCACCCGCTTACCCGCCCGGCGACGTCGTCGGTCGGCGCGATGATGATCGCTGCCGCGCACACCTACGGGTGGCCGGTAGCAGCCGGCGGGTCGCAGTCGATCACGAACGCTCTGGCCTCACTCCTCGGATCACTCGGCGGAAAGATCGAGACCGGTCAACCAGTGCGCTCGCTGGGTGACCTACCGCCATCGGACATCGTGATGCTCGATCTTGCGCCGCGAGGTGTTGTGGATATCGCAGGCGACCTCCTACCGGCGCGAGTTCGACGCGCGTATAGCCGATATCGGCACGGTCCCGGTGCCTTCAAGGTCGACCTGGCAGTCGAGGGTGGCGTCCCATGGATCAATGAATACTGCCGTCGAGCGGGCACGGTACACCTCGGCGGAGACCTTGCCGAGATCATTGCCTCTGAACGTGACGTTGCGCGGGGAATCATGCCGTCGCGGCCGTTCGTCTTGATCGGTCAGCAGTACCTTGCCGATCCAGACCGTTCGAACGGTGACGTTCATCCGATCTGGGCGTATGCTCACGTACCCCATGGGTACAGTGGCGATGCAACAGATGCCATCATCGGCCAGATCGAACGGTTTGCGCCCGGAACGCGCGAGCGGATCGTGGGTGCCTTCAGTAGATCGACAGCTGCGATGAGCGTCTACAACCCGAACTATGTCGGCGGCGACATCATCACCGGCGAGAACAATCCCGTTCAATTGGTGTTGCGCCCCCGCATTGCCATCGATCCGTATCGCACTGGAATCGACGGCGTTTATATCTGTTCGGCCGCAACACCTCCAGGTGCTGGAGTGCACGGGATGTGCGGACATAATGCGGCCCTCGCAGCGCTACGGAACTGTGGAAAGTCGAGCGGGAGGTGACAGTGCCTTGTTTGAGGCAGCAGATCGGTCCGCCGAGCGGAACAACAGGGTGATCCGAGAGATCGCCGATCGTGTCATTCCCCATCAAGCAGAATTCGCCGAGGGATTGCTCACTTCCATCATCACAGACATGCCCTCGGTCGTTCCGGATCGCGAATATCGCGACATGCTTCGAGTGAGCGTCATCGAGAACACGATGATCCTCCTCGATGCACTTCGTGCCAATGTCGACCCGGCGAGCATTTCTCCACCGCCCGGTGCGGTGACATATGCGCGCGGACTTGCTCGACGCGGCGTTTCCCTGGCAGACCTGTTGCGGATCTATCGGGTGGGTCAAGCACAGTTCACCGGGATCTGCCTTGACGTGGCCGACGGCCTGGACGAGGCCAACGACTTACGGGCGGTGAAAACAGTGATCGACACAGTCGCGACCTACCTCGACCACGTGTGTGAATGCATCACTGTCGATTTCGAGGAGGAGCGCGAACGGTGGATTCATAGCCGCAGCGGATTGAAGCAACATTGGATATTTCGGCTATTGGCCGGAACAGTGGTCGATACGACGGAGGCGCAGCGGGCCATCGGCTATCCGCTCTCGGGAACTCATCTGGCCGTCGATGCGTGGATTACTCCAGATCGCGCGCAGGTGATGGCGCCGGATGAGGTACTCGACCGCTTCCATGACCTGTTGACCACGGCGGCCGCGCGGGCGCAAACGGTGTCAGTTCACACCGATGAGGCAGCCATGACGATCTGGGTGTCACTGCGCGAGCCGGAGCGAAATCTCGTCGCCAGGCTCAGAGCCCTGCTCGACGCTGATCCGCTCCCGGTTCAGGTGACCACGGGACTGCCGTGTGACGGTGTCGATGGCTTCCGGACTTCGTACGACCAGGCAGCACGCGTGAGAGCGCTCGCTGAATCGGCCAGGCCTGGGCCACCTCAGATCCTCACGTTCGCCGACGTTGCCCCCGTCGCGATGATGAGGGGCGACGTCGCCGAGTTACGCCACTTCGTGGGAGAAACTCTCGGCCCGTTGTCAACCGATACTGAACGTGCACATGAACTCCGCGAAACACTGCGCGTCTACCTGGCATGCAATCGGAGCCCCGCGGCGGCGTCCGAGCGCATGATGCTGCATCGAAATACGGTCACGTACCGGGTTCAGCAAGCATCCGAGGAACTCGAAGGAACGCCCGATGGAGTCGATCAGTTCACTGTATCGGCCGCTCTGGAGGTCTGCCGGTGGTACGGCAGTTCCGTGCTGCGTTCGCCGTGACATCACGGCGATTGGCCTCCGAAACGTGGCGTGGGCCGATCGTCTGGTTGCACACCGGTGGACTGTGCAACCGTCAGGACCTGTTAACCCACCGAACGACAGACAGTGCCCGCTCTACCAGCGTTGCGGCAGTCCGCAGTTCATCGGCTTTTCGGCGAACCTCCGATCGTCGAGAGCGTGAGCTGGGGAGTATCCCACCTACATTTGAATCAGCATCCAAGGGCGCAACCTCTGACGCATCGCGACCTCCTCGTCCGGCCTCGGCCCACCGCCAAGCCTGGACCTCAACTCTCCGAAAGTGATTTACCGATGATGAATACTCCCGCAGCTGGAGACGAGCTTCGTCCGGCACCCACCAAGACCGAGTGGCACGACAGCCGGATCGGCCGGTACCTATTGAAGATCGAGGAACGCACTGAGCAGCACTTCGACACCTACGACGACGCTTGGCGATGGTCGATCACGGATCTCAAGAGCTTTTGGGAATCGATCTGCGACGAATTCGGCGTCATCGCGCACACACCGCATTCCGCGGTACTGAAAGACCCGACAATGCCCGGGGCACAGTGGTTCCCAGGTATGACACTCAACTACGCAGAACATGTCCTGCGAGAGCTGTCGGCGCGACCAGACACGGCGATGGTCCTCTCACGTAGCCAGACCGCGGGCAACGTCGAGTGGACCGGTGCACGCCTGATCGCGGAGATCGGACGCATCCAGTCAGGTCTGGCCCGATTAGGTGTCGGGCGCGGGGACCGTATCGTCGGCTACCTGCCGAATATCCCCGAAGCCGTCGCCGCGTACCTCGCTACCAGCGCGATGGGGGCGGTGTGGAGCTCTGTTCCTCCGGAGATGGGGGCGAGCGCCGCACTACAACGCATCAGCCAGCTCGATCCCTCGTTGGTCATATCGGTTGACGGATACCGCTGGGGCGACAAGACCATCCGCCGCGAATCCGATCTCATGGAAATCAGAGCTGCACTACCCGATTCCACGATGGTTCTGCTGCCCTATCTCGACTCAGACGCAACCATTCCCGACAACTTCATGTCGTACTCCGAGTTCACCGCTGAGGACGGGCCCGTCACCACGGAACCGGTGCCCTTCGGTCATCCACTCGTGGTGCTATTTTCCTCTGGAACCACGGGGCGCCCCAAAGCCATTGTGCACTGCCACGGCGGGTTTCTCGTCGAACACTATAAGATGCTCGGCCTTCACCAGGACTTCACCGCAGACGACATCGCGTTCTACTACACCACCACCGGTTGGGTCGTGTGGAACCTGATGGTGTCCTCGCTCCTGCTCGGCACGGCCATTGTGCTTGTCGACGGCGATCCGGCGTGGCCGGCGCTCGATGGCCCGTGGTCACAGTGGGCAATTGCTGCAGAGACAGGAGCGACGTTCCTTGGGACCGGCGCAGCCTACTTGACGCGTTGGGCACATTCGGGACTACGCCCCGCAGACCAGTGGGATCTGCGGAATCTGCGGCTGATCATGTCATCCGGATCAGCGTTGGCAGCCGACGCGTCCGGGTGGATCTACACCGCGGTGAACAACGATCTCCTGCTGCTCTCGTCCTCTGGGGGCACCGATGTGGGAACAGGATTCGTCGGAGGGTGCCCGTTGGTGGCCGTTTATGCGGGCGAGATGTCCTGCCGCCCACTCGGGGTCGATGTCGACGCACTCGACCCGCACGGAGTTCCCGTTCAGGGTGTTCCCGGCGAACTGGTGGTTCGCCAGCCAATGCCCTCGATGCCGGTGTTCTTCTGGGGCGATGAAGATTTTGCACGGTACCGCGCGAGCTACTTCGACATATATCCGAACCAATGGCGACACGGCGACTGGCTGATCCACACCGAGCGCGACACGTGGGTGATTACCGGTCGTTCCGATGCGACCCTCAACCGAGGTGGGGTTCGGCTCGGCACCGCCGAGTTCTACGCTGTCCTCGACTCGCAACCCGACATTACCGACAGCATCATTCTGCATTTCGAAGATGAAGCCGGGATGGGTGAACTGGTGCTCGCCGTCGAGGTTGCGACTACCAGCACTGTCGAACCGGAACAACTGCATCGAGAGGTTCGACGCGCACTTCGGACACACCTCTCACCGCGGCACGCTCCTGATCATGTCGTCATCGTTCCCAGCATTCCGCGCAATAGGACCGGCAAACGCCTCGAGCTTCCGCTGAAGCGGATAGTCAAGGGTGAAAGTATCTCTGACGTCCTCGACGTCGGGGTGGTAGTGAGTCCGGAGCATATTTCCGAGACTGCCTCACTCATACGACGCGCCCTGCACGGTATCCCAACCACCGCCTGACGGTAGCCGCAACGCCGACCCCACCCATCCCGACCAAGGAACAACGATGAGTGTCACCAACTCCCCAGCGCACGATTCCAGTATTCGCGCAGAGAAGTACGAATGCGCAATCGACTTCGACGCAATTTCCGCCCTCGACGTCCATACCCATGTGGAGGTTGACGGGTGCGGTCATCGAGCACTTGACGACGATCTCATGGCAGCGTCCGCCCAATACTTCAAATCAGAGGCGGACAGGGCCAGCACAGTCGATTCGGTCGCGGCTCACTACCGTGCGCGGAACATGGCAGCGGTCGTCTTCACGGTGGATGCCGGCTCCGCCAGCGGTCACTCCGGAAACTCGGTAGAAGACATTGCCCGAGGTGCCGCGCGCAACAACGACGTGCTGATCCCCTTCGGATCTGTCGATCCGTGGGGTGGCAAGGCGGCCGTCAAAAGGGCCGTTCACCTGATCGACGACTACGGAGTTCGTGGCTTCAAGTTCCACCCCAGCATGCAAGGCTTCGAACCGAACGACCACAGATTCTATCCGCTGTACGAGACAATCGCAGAAGCCGGGGTACCGGCTCTGTTCCACACCGGACAGACTGGCATCGGAGCGGGTCTCCGCGGAGGTCATGGCGTCAAACTCCGCTATTCCAATCCCATGCTGCTCGACGACATCGCTGCCGACTTTCCCGATCTCACCATCATCATGGCCCACCCGGCGATCCCGTGGGCCGACGAACAGATCGCCATCGCAACCCACAAAGCCAACGTCTACATCGACCTCTCCGGATGGTCCCCGAAATACTTTCCTCCCCAACTCATCCGTGCCGCGAACTCGTATCTCAGACACAAGGTTCTCTTCGGTTCCGATTTTCCCGTTCTGCAATCGGATCGATGGATGAGTGAGTTCGACAAACTCGAGATCAGGAATGAGGTTCGCCCGTTGATCCTGAAGGAGAACGCCCTCACCGCTCTGGGTCTCCACCATTCCAGGTAAGAGCCAACGAACACCTGAATCATCGTCCGGTGAGGATGAATGCCGGCGCATCGGTCAAGCCTGGCATCGCCCCTCGCGATACCGCGGGATGGCCCACGCTCTCGTGGCGGCCATCTACAGCAAGAATGTCCGGCCGTCGACGGCATCCAGGCTGTTCGCCGAGCCATCCTCGACTCCGGACGGGTGAGGGGTCCTTGTTCAACAGCTGACGCGTCCGGCGAGAACCTTCCCTCACCGGACGCGTCAGCTGTCATCCAGACCTGCTGGGTGGTCGAGTTCTAGGAGGACCCGCGGGGAGTTGGACACGTGCGCCGCGCAGGTGCACGTGGCCGGCAGCTGGGTGCAATGTCACCCAGCTGCCTTCGCCTTCTCAGTCAGCGAACACCACGGTGGTGCTGCCGTTGGTCAGCACCCGTCCGGTCAGATGATGGTGGACTGCCGAGGCGAGCACGCGGCGTTCGATGTCGCGGCCCTTCCGCACGAGCTGGTCCGGGGTGTCGCGGTGACTGACCGGCTCGACGTCCTGCACGATGATCGGCCCCTCGTCCAGGTCCCCGGTCACGTAATGCGCTGTGGCGCCGATCAATTTGACACCCCGCGCGTGAGCCTGGTGATAGGGCTTCGCACCCTTGAATCCCGGCAGGAACGAGTGGTGGATGTTGATGCACTTGCCGGCCAGCTTCGCCGACAAGTCGTCGGACAGGATTTGCATGTAGCGGGCGAGGACGACGAGGTCCACATGGTATTCCTCGACAATCCCGAGCAGCTTGCTCTCCTGCTCGGCCTTGGTGTCCTTGGTGACCGGCAGGTGGTGGAACGGCAGGTCCCCGAGGTCGATGTTCTGATACACCTCACGGGAGTGGTTCGACACGATACCGACCACATCCATCGCCAACTCCCCGGTCCGCCACCGATACAGCAGGTCCACCAGGCAGTGATCGAGCTTCGACGCCATGATCAGCACCCGCATGCGCTCCTCGGTGCCGCGGATCGCCCACGTCGCACCGAACGAGGTCAGCACCGGTGACAGCCCCGCGGCCACCTCGGACTTCTCCAGGTCGGCGCGCACGGTGTCGAACTGGATCCGCGAGAAGAACCGCCCGCTGAGCTGGTCGTCGAAGTGCTGCGCGTCGGTGATGGTGCAGCCCAACTGCAGCAGAGCGGTCGAGACGGCGCTGACGATGCCCGGCTCGTCGACGCACGAAAAGGTCAAGACATAGGAATGGGTCATGATGACGTCTACTTCACATTCTGGGAGAGAGGCTTAGGCGGTGTGGAGGTCGGCGCGGCGACGGTCCGGCTTGTACGGCGCCGGGGCCACGGTGGCGCGGATCGCCTTCTGCGGGCCGTCCGGGCGACCCCAGTGCACGGTCAGTTCGGTGCCCGGTTCGCTGTGGGCGACGTCGATCGTGCTGAGCGAGAGCATCTGCCGGTAGTAGTAGCTGTAACCTCGGGAGGTCGCGACACCCACCAGGTCGTCGCCGGCGGTCACCTTGTCCGCCCACATGAACCCGCGCTGATCCCGCGGCATCTCCATGTAGGGGTAGTTCTCCCCCGGCCGGAACAGCGACGCGAAGACATCTTGGACATCGTCGGCATCCCACACCAGTGTGCGGATCACCCGACGGGGGTCGGCCTTCTCCGCCTCGAGCGCGGCACGACCGAGGAAGTCGTGGTCGAAGTTGATGTTGCGAGCCCAACCGAGCTCGACCGGGCTCCGGTAGTACTCGCCGATCTCGCGGCCGTCGTAGCTGCCCGCGATGTATGCCGGCTGCGCGAACGAGGGCATCGAGGAGGAGAACACCTCCAGGTACTCGGCCATGTCCTCGTCGAAGATGGCGGGGATGTAGTCGGTGGCGATGGTGGGGAAACACGCCTCGAGGTGATTGATCATCGCGACCCGGCCGCCGAGCTTGCGGATCCCGAATTCCTGACCGGCCTCGACGATGACGTCGTAGATCTCCTGCCCGTACTCCTTCGGTCCCTGCAACTCGAACCCGATCTCGCCGGACATGCCCTGCCGCAACGCCCAGATCTTGTGGCCGGCGACCGTGATCGGATGCAGGCGCATGAATCCGGTGTCCCGCAGACCGGTTTGGCCGCTGACCTTCTCGAGCACCTTCACCGAGTTCGGGCCGGAGACCTGGTAGATGAACCAGTCGTCCTGCTGCACCTTCACGTCGTAGTCGGTGCGGCCGAGCTGATAGCTGGCCCAGAAACCGCCACGACCGTGCAGCATGTAGTCGTCGTCACCGAACCGGGTCAGGACTCCCTCGTGGATGACCTTGCCGTTCGTGTTCGTGTGGATGAGGTGCTTGGACTGGCCGTGGTCGAACTTGGCGAAGCTGTTGACGGAGATGTCGGAGAACAGCCGCAGCGCGTCCGGGCCGGTGAACCGGTGCTGCCACAGAAACGACCAGTCACCGATATAGCAGGTCTCCTTCCACGACATGCTCTCGTCGAGCCAATCGGTGTACTCGGGCTGCCCGAACCGGCTCCACGCGTATACCTCAGGGGCGGTCCGCATTCCATCAACACTGAAAGTCATTGTCTTCCTATCACTCCTGCAGGCGACCACGAGATCGTGCGCCTGAGTTCGTCGTCTCTCCACGGTAGGACCGCGACACCGACCGGCGACACACTCGTATGACTCCGATCACGACGCTCCATGACTCGCCCCGGCTACGTCATTTGACCTAGCAGCTCCGCCGTGCGGGCACCCGGCCGCCGCACCTGAGGTGCAGGTGCTCTGGCAGCTGGTGGGCGGCGAGCTGTCGGTGAACGATCTGGCCGAACGGGTCGGGATGCCGGCGCCGTCGGGCCGCCCCGTGGCCGAGATCCCATCCACACCGGAACGATCTACGCGTTCACGCTTTCAGGTGAGTGGCGGTATCTCGAGTCCACCGACTCGCCATCCAACACCGCAGGATCCTTCCTGTTCGAACCTCCCGGGTCGACCACACCCTGAAGGTCGCCGACGATGCGCCCGAGACCGACGTGTTCTTCATCATCGAAGGCGCCATGCTTATCCTCGACGCGCAGGAGAACGTCGTCGCAATCTTCGATGTGGCCAGCACACTCCGCGACTACCCGAAACACCTGCGTGTCCGGGGAAGGTCCGTTCCCGACATCCTCGTTGACGGCTTCACCAATTACACGCAGTAAGCCCGTCAACGAGCGCGGTGACGCTGTGCTGAATCCGAGTTTCTGCGATCGACTGCCCTCGCCGCCCTCTGCAAAGGGCCTGAGAGCGATCGCGGCGCAGTCCTGACGACAGCGTGGCGTCTCGGACCAGGTCACCTGCCACGGACGCGCTGCTCCCCCGGGCATGGGGTGTGAATGTCCAAAAAGCGCAATCTAGTGCCGCCGATATCCACTGCACGCAGAGTTTCCCAGTCTCCGAACAGAAGTGGGGTGATTTCCATCGCTTGTTCGGCGATTCTGGATCATGTAGCGAACGGCAGGTGACTTGGATCATGCTCGTGACATCGGACACAAGCCGATACCGCATCGGCGAACCGAAGCGCCACACACGCAGCTCCGCACTGGCTCGATGACCGGTGGAGCGCCCTTGCCCCCGCGGTCGGTCAGCGGACACTGCTCAGGCAGGCAACGAAGGAGAATGACACATGAGTGACCCTCGGTTCGAGATTTCCCATCTCGCCCGTGCCGAACTGCTGAGCCCCANGCCGCAGGAGACGGTGGACTTCTTCACCAAGTTCCTCGGCATGTACATCACCCACACCGAGGGGCAGTCGGTCTACCTGCGCGCCTACGAGGACCCGTACCAGTGGAGCCTCAAGGTCACCGAATCCACCCAGGCCGGCCTCGGCCACGCGGCACTGCGCACCAGCTCCCCNGAAGCCCTCGAACGCCGCGCAGCCTCCCTCGAGGACGCCAACGTCGACGGNGCATGGCGTGAGAGCGACTTCGGGTACGGCAAGACCTTCACCTACCAGTCCCCGGACGGGCACAACCTGGAACTGCTGTGGGAGGTCGAGAAGTACCAGGCCCCGCCGGAGCTGCAGTCCAAGATCCTCACCCGCCCGTCGAAGAAGCCGCTNCAGGGCATCCCCGTCAAGCGCATCGACCACCTCAACCTGCTCGCCNGCGACGTCANCGCGGTGAAGNACTCCTTCGANCGCCACCTCGGGTTCCGGACCACCGAACGCGTCGTCGACGGCGACACCGAGATCGGNGCGTGGATGAGTTCGAACATCCTCGGCCACGAGGTCGCCTGCCTGCGGGACGCNCAGGGTGANCGNGGCAAGATGCACCACCTGGCGTTCTACTACGGCACCGGCCAGCACAACATCGACGCNGTGGAGATGTTCCGCGACTACGACATTCGGATCGAAGCCGGACCCGACAANCACGGCATCACCCAGGCCCAGTTCCTGTANGTCTTCGAGCCCGGCGGCAACCGCATCGAGNTGTTCGGTGAGGTCGGNTACCTGCACCTCGACCCGGACGGCGAGACCAAGACCTGGCAGATGTCCGACATCGACACCGGGCTGGCGATCGGCGGNGCGAAGCTGCCGTGGGANACGTACTTCACCTACGGCACCCCGAGNCCGCTCTCGCTCGACCAGCACATCGAGAAGTACGCGCACTTCGGCCCCGACGGCCCCGGCCCCGACGCCGCGGCGGCCGAACAGGCGATCGGCGACGAGATCGACCACTCACGCGCGGTGGCCGGCGCACCGACGGCGTAGGGAAGCGTAATCCGCACTGCGTGATATCCACGAAAACGCGACGGACCACCCGGTCCGTCGCGTTTTCGTGCGTTTCTGTCGGCTATCTACCAATCCGTGGACGGGTGTCCTGTCCGCCACCGCAAACCGTGCGCGTGAATGCCAAACGATGTGCGCCTGACGCCATGGCACACCCACTCGCGGCCTCGTAGTGTTGTGTATCACAGGCACAACCGCGAATGACCTTCGCGGCAGGCTCCGGGTCCCATGGGACCGAGCATGACGAATCCCTGTCGATTCCATACCTGACCTCTGGAAGGCTCCTTCATGAATGATGTTCAAGTGCAGTCCAATCTGCGCGTCGCCGAGGTGGACGGTTTCGAGATCGCCGCCGATGTGTACCGCCCGGACATCGATAATCCGCCGGCGGTGATCTACCTCCATGGCGGAGGGTGGCAGCTCGGCGACAAGAAGGACGGCGCCGACGACCGCCTCGCGCGACTGGCCTCGTACGGCATCGCCGTGGTTTCCGCGAACTACCGTCTCGCGCCGCAGGGTTCGTACCCGAACCCGATTCACGACGTCAAGGCCGTCGTGCGATGGCTGCGCGCACACGGAGCTGAGCTCGGGGTATCCACCGACCGGATCGGGGTGTGGGGCGCATCGGCAGGCGCATACCTGGCCACCATGGTCGGACTGACCCCCGGCGACGACGAACTCGAAGGTGTCGTAGGCGACGATCTCGATCAGTCCAGCCGAGTCGACGCCGTCGTCCATTGGTTCGGGCCGTCCGACCTGGCTGCCAACGCCGGCCGAAGCTGGATCGAAAGCCACCTTCTCCCACCGCCGTTCGAGAAGGCCCTGCTCGGCGAAGACGAGGTCGCGGCGCCGTCGGACACCTCCTGGAACGCCAGCCCACTCAGCCGCGTGACCTCACTGGCCCCGCCGTTTCTGATCGCGCACGGTGACCGCGACCGGATCACGTTGTCCGCGCAGAGCCACGCGCTGCACGACGCCCTGGTCAGCACCGGCGCCCGTTCGACACTCCTCGTGCTCGGCGGCGCGGGCCACGAAGGACCCGAGTTCGACCAGCACGACCACCTGGGGATCACCGCAGCCTTCCTCTCGGCCCACCTTCGCGGCTGAACCCCACACAACGTCACCATCGACAACACTCGAGGAGAAAAACAATGACGCAGGATGCAGCGGTCGAGCAGCAGCGACCGCCGGCCGGTATTCCGAGTTTCGACGACGATCTCCACGTCGACGCGGTGCTCGTCGATCCCTTCCCCACCTACGCAAAGCTGCGAGACGCCGGCCCGGTGGTCTGGCTCGAAAAGTACGGGTACTACGCCTGCGCCCGCTACGACGAGGTGTCCTCGGTGCTCTCGGACTGGGAAACCTTCACATCCCGTGAAGGCGTGGGATTCAACCAGTTCTTCAACGGAATCACCGAGACCAGCCTGCAGACCGAGGGCGATCACCACGACGAGATCCGTCAGGTCGAGGGATGCCCCATCAAGAAGGGACCGCTCGAAGAGCTCAAGCCGCGACTGAAAGACTTTGCCGAGAACCTGGTCGAATCCCTGAAGGGCAAGGACCACCTCGACGGTGTCGCGGACGTGGCGATGGCGATGCCCATCGAGATCGTCACCGACCTGGTCGGCGTCGAGGGCGTCACCCAGGAGCAGATGTTCAAGTGGGGTGTCGCCGGATTCGACAGCATCGGCCCGCTGCACGCCCCGCGTACCCAGCCTGCCCTGGAAACGATGATGGGGTACATGGAGTTCGCCGACGAGAACTTCCCGAGCAATGTGCGCGAGGGTGGCTGGGCGGATCAGCTGTTCAAGAATGGTGCGGCCGTCGGCTGGCCCGAGGACTTCGCCCGCGGAGTGATGAACGACTACATCTACCCGAGTGTGGACAGCACCATCAGCGCGATCGGGATCGGCCTGCTGCTGTTCGCGCAGCACCCGGACCAGTGGGATCGTCTGCGAGCGGACCGTTCCCTGCTGACCAGCGCGATCCCCGAGATCGTGCGTCTGGCATCGCCCTTGCAGTTCTTCACCCGGGTCGCGACGAAGGACACCGAGATCGCCGGCGTTGCTATTCCGGAGGGCTCGCGTGTGGTGGTGATGTACGGGTCCGCGAACAGGGATGACCGCAAGTTCGAGAACCCGGATTCGTTCGACATCACCCGGGACCCGGCCGGTCACCTCGGCTGGGGTCGCGGAAAGCACGCGTGCCTGGGTAAGCCGCTGGCACGGTTGGAGATGATCACGTTGTTCAACGTGCTCGCCGACAACGTCGAACGTTTCCATGCCGGCAAGTACCGCTTCCAGCCGAACAACATCATCCGCAGCCTCGGTGAGCTGGAACTGTCCATCACCTGGGCGCAAGAGAACTAGCGAACCGACGTCCTGACGTCGTCCCTATCAGGTAGGGAAGGAAAGAGAAGATGAAGATCCAGATCGAGTACGGAATGTGCGATGGCCACGGTGAGTGCGTCATCGCCGCCCCCGAGGTCTTCGACCTCAACGACGACGGTGACGAGGTGATCCTGTTGGACGACTCGCCTGCCGAGTCGCTCCGCGACAAGGTCAACGCCGCGATCAAGCTCTGCCCGGTCGCTGCCATCCGCGTCGAGGGTTGAGCCATGACCAATACAGTGATCGTCGGCGGCGGGTTGGCCGGCCTCCGCGCAGCGCAGCGGCTGCGTGAAGCCGGCACATCCGAGCTGATCACCATCGTCGGGGACGAAAAGCATCGCCCGTACAATCGCCCGCCCCTGTCGAAGCAACTGCTCGCCGGAACGATGTCGGCGGTCGAATGTGAATTCGACACCGCCGCGGACGATTTCGAATGGATCTTGGGAAACGCGGCGACCGCGCTGGACGTGGAGAATCGGCGGCTGAACCTCACCGACGGGGAGATCGGCTACGACAAACTGATCATCGCGACCGGTCGCGGCGCCCGTTCTCTTCCGGGTCTGCCGGAGATGGACGGCTTCCACGTGCTGCGAGGCCTCGATGATGCGATTGCCCTCCACACCGCCGCCCAGCACGCCCAGAACGTGGTCATCGTCGGCGGCGGGTTCATCGGGTGCGAGGTCGCGTCCAGCCTCCGCGTCAACGGTGTGCAGTCGGTGACCATAGTGGAGCGGGCGCCGACTCTGATGCCCCTGCTCGGTCCCGAGATCGGCCGTTTCGCCGAGCGCCTGCACCGAGACCACGGCGTCAACGTCTACTGCGACACGGCGGTGACCAAGTTCGACGGCGGCAGCCGAGTTGAGCGGGTCGAACTCGACAACGGTCAGATCCTCGAGGCCGACCTCGTCCTGCTGTCGTTGGGTTCGGTGCCCAACACCGAGTGGCTGACGGGGTCCGGTCTCGAACTCGACCAGGGCAGTGTTGTGTGTGACGAGTTCTGCCACGCCTCCGGGCATCCGGACATCGTGGCAGTCGGCGATGTCGCCTCCTGGACTCATCGGGGCGTCGGAAAGCGGGTCCGGATCGAACACTGGTCGAACGCGGCCGATATGGGTGCCGCCGCGGCGGAAAACCTCTTCGCCGCGGTCGGCGGGAAGACGCCGTACTCGCCGATCCCGACGTTCTGGTCCGACCAGTACGGCATCAGTTTCAAAGCGGCCGGTTTCGTCACCATGGTCGAGACCTTCGTACCGGTCGACACCGGCATCGAGGGCAAATGGAACTGGGACGGGTTCGGTGAATCCGGTCTGGTGGCCGGGTTCACCGCGAACGACAACAAGGCCTTCGTGAAGTACCGGCGCACACTCGCCGGGGCGGGCACGAAATCCTGACTTGACCCGAGACTGCACCGGAGACCGATCATCGGATCGGCTCCGGTGCAGTTGTTCCAGGGTCAGCGCTGGCGATACTGCCCCGGGCTGATCCCATACCGATTGCGGAACGACCGGCTGAAGTGCGAGGTGTCCTTGAAACCCACCCGGCTCGCGAGTTCCCCGATGGTGATTTCGGTGCTCAACAAGATCATGCGAGCGCGTTCGAGGCGGGCTTGGAGAAGCCACTCGCTCGGCGTGCTCCCGGTGCTCTGGAATATCTTCTGCAGGTACCGTAGCGAGATCCCCAGTTCGGCGGCAGCTTCGGTGATGGAGAGGTTTTCATCATGAAGCCGGGTTTTCAGAAGATTCTGCGCGCGATGTAGGTCCACAGTGTGTGCTTGCTGTGTCGGACTGACAGCCCCACCGGTATCGGCCAATGCGGTCACGATCATGTCCATAGCCGAGGCCGACAGGGCGGTTGCCGACGCATTCGGAACCGCGGCATCGAGAGCGGCGATTTGCTGCAGGAACCTGCTCACGACGACGCCGGCCCCAGACACTGCTGACACCGGCTGAGCCATGACCCGGTCGACGTCCCGCTCGGACATTCGTCCCAGCAGCAAGGGGCGGGGAACGCGAACAACGATCTGCTCGAACTGCTGTGGAAAGTCGAACCTGAACGGCAGCCCGGCATCGATGACCGCGAACGACCCCTTGTCGAGCCATATCGATCGTCCATGCTGTTCGATCCGCCCGGGACCCCCGGTCACCGCGCACAGAAAGTAGTCTTCTGAGTCGGTATCGGCGATCATCGCCGGCGTCCGTAGAACCGAATGTGCATGGGCGCGAACTGTGCTCAACGACAGATCCCCGAACTGCCGTGTGCTCAGTCTCGCTTCGAAACGGCCCCGCGGCGATTCCCACTGCGGGTCCATCTCGCAGTAGGTTTCCGCGAGGGCATCCGTCCACCATTCGCGGCCGCCGGACATTTCCTGGCGCACCGGTGTGGGTGGCTGGGCGTCGTCAGGTGCATCGTCGACCGGCTCGTCACGCTTCGACATCGCGTATCACCTCCTCAGATGAACGCAGTGTTACACGATCAAGGCTACCGTTTACCTCCGAAGGGATTATCCGACGTAACAGGTACCCGGCGGGTTCAATTGTTCGGATACCCCGGACACGACCGCCGGCGCACCGACGTGGTGCACGCGCGTGCGCGTGCACCACGTCGGAACCAGGTCAGCCGGTGATCTCGCGTCCAAAGATCTGCCGGGCGAGCACCCACTTCTGGACCTCGTTGGCACCCTCGTAGATCTCGCCGATCTTGCTGTCCCGGTAGAACGCCTCCACCGGTCCATCGGTGTCGTCGGCCCCCAGGGATTGGGTGAAGCCGAGCCCGCCAAAGGCCTGCACGGCGTCGCGGGCCATCTCCACGGAAATCTCGGTGCCCCGCAGTTTGGCCATCGCGGCCTCCGGTTCTGGGAAGGCGACACCGGAGTCCAGACGCAGCGCCGCCTTGAGGTACAGGTCACGCGCGGATTCTATCGCCGTGGCCCGATCGGCCATCAGGAACTGCCAGTGCTGCTTGCTGGCCAGGGGGCCACCGAAGGCGTGGCGACGCGCGAGATGAGCGGCGGTATGGTCGAACGCGGCCTGCGCCATCCCGACCCCGGCCGCAGCGATGCCGATCCGCCCGTAGGTGAGGGTCTGCAGGGCGATCTTCAGCCCGCCGCCCTCCTCGCCGAGCATCGCGTCGGAATCCACCTGAACCTGGTCGAGGATGACGTCCGCGGTGATCTGCCCCTTGTTGCCCAGCTTGCGGTCGGGGGTGCCGATCGTGACGCCGGGGGTGTCGGTGGGCACGATGAAGGTGCTCAACCGACTCCCGGTGCGCGCCAGTACAACGACGAAGGCGGCGACCGCGGAGTTCGTGATCCACCGTTTGCGGCCGTTGAGTACCCAACCGGTGTCGGTCGGGGTGGCCTCGGTAGTGACCGCGATCGGGGACAGGTCGCTCGAGGCGCCGGGCTCGCTGGTGGCGAAGGACCCGACGATCTCCCCGGCCACCACGGGGGCGAGCCAGCGTCGACGCTGCGCGTCGGTGCCCTGGTTGACCGCATTGCCCGCGAGGATGCAGTGCACGTCGAAGATCGCAGCGACGCTGTTGGAGTAGTACGCGAGTTCCTCGACCGCAACGGCGGTCGCGGTGGCGCGGTGGGTCAGGTCGTCGCCGCCGACATCACCGGAAAAGGGGATGCGGAACACGCCGGCCGCGGCGAGCGAGTCGAACGCGTCCCGGGGGAAGCCGTCGATGCGTTCGTCGCCCCGGGCGATGCGGCTGGCGATCGGAGCGATGGTGTCCGCGGCGATCCGGCGCACCCGCCGGCGCACCTGCGCGGTCTCGGGTGGGGAGAGCAGATCGTGGTAGAGCCGGTCGGCGATGCGCGGGGGATCGAAGGTGTCGAGATCGGTGTCAGCCTCGACGGCATGAATTGTGGTCACGGGGGCTCCCAGAGAGAAGTACGACTGTGTCTCTACTGGTCTACGGTCACCGGCCGCCGGGGACAACGCGGTGTCGGCAATGCTGATCGACCCCGACCTGTCGATCAGCATTGTTCGGCCACTCCGATCAGCGCGCCGCGCGGCGTTCGGCGACGGTGACGTCGCCGGCCGCCCAGTGCGTCTCCGGTACCTCGCGGATGACGACCCGGATGTTCTCCTTGGGCGCGTCGATCGCCCGGTGCGCGGCCTCGGTCAGTTCGTGGATCAGGGTCCGGATCTGTTCCGGGGATCGGCCCAGACCGATGGTGACGTCGATGAACGGCATGCGCTTATCCTCCCGAGATGGTGATGGAACCGAGCGAGGTGAAGTGTGCGGCGACCCGGGCACCCGGTTCGACGGCGATGGCGTCGGTCATCCCACCGGTCAGCACGGTCCACCCGGCCTCGATGGCATGGCCCCGCTCGGCCAGGGTGTTCGCGGCGAACGCGAGCGCTTCGGCCGGATGTCCCTGCACGGCAGCCCCGGTGGCGGTGTCGACGATCTGACCGTCCACCTCGAGCAGGCACGCCTCGAGCGCGAGGTCGAGATCCTCGGGTCGGCGGAGGATCGGCCCGGTGACGTACACCCCCGACGAGTTGTTGTCCGCCACAGCGTCTTCGAGGGTGAACTTGAATCCGGCGTAGCGGCTGTCGATGATTTCGATCGCGCCGACCACCCGGTCGACCGCGGCCAGTGCCTCGGCGGCGGTGACGCCGGGTCCGGAGAGCCTGCGGGCCATCACGAATGCGATCTCCGGTTCCGCCCGCGGGTGGATGAGCCGGTTGCGGGGGACCGGGTCACCGGCGGGCAGCGCCATGGCATCGGTCAGCCAGGCCACCGAGGGGGCGTCGACGCCCATCTGCCGCTGCTTCGCACGCGAGGTCAGCCCCAGCTTGACGCCGGTGACGATCTCCCCTCGGGCCTTGCGGACGGCGAGTGCGATGTCCTGCGCCTCGTAGGCGACGGGCAGGGTCAGGCCCGGCCATTCGGCGGACAACGACGTGCGGGAGGTGGTGGTGCGCTCGGCGTCGAGGAGGATGTCGGCGATGCGGCCGGCGCTCCAGCGATCGGTGGCGGCCTGCTGTTCGTTGGTCACTGCTCTTCTCGCTTCCCGAGGATGGCGGACACGCTGCCGAGTCCGTTGATGTTCGCGACGATGGAATCGCCCGGCGAGATCGGGAAGGCCTTGGTCATCGACCCGGGTAGCACCACATGGCCGGGCTCGAGGGTCACCCCGAGCGGGCCGACGGTGTTGGCCAGCCACACCAGTGAGTTCAGCGGGGAGCCCAGCACGGCACCGCCGGCGCCGGTGGCGACCAGGTCACCGTTGATGTGCAGGGTGCAGCCGGACAGGCGCAGGTCGAGATCGCGCAGCAGCACCGGCCGGCTCCCGAGCACGACGCCACCGGAGGAGGCGTTGTCGGCGATGGTGTCGAAGATGCCGATCTTCCAGTCCCGGATCCGGGAGTCGACGATCTCGAGTGCCGGAAGCACGAAATCGACGGCGCGGACAGCATCGGCGATGGTGACGCCCGGGCCGGTCAGCGGGCGACCGAGGACGAACGCGGTTTCCGGTTCGATCCGCGGCTGGATGTAGGACGAGGCCGGAATCGGGTGGTGTTCGAGATGGAACATGCTGGCCGTCAGATGACCGAAGTCGGGTTGGTCGACCCCCATCTGGCGTTGGATCGCGGCGGACGCGAGCCCGACTTTGTGTCCCTTGACGGCGTCGCCGTCCTTCTCCCACTGCTCGACCTGAGCCTGGGCGATGCGGTAGGCGGTGGACAGTTCCGCTTTCGCGAACTGCGGCGTCAGGGGGTCGATCGGCGTGCCGCTGCGGTACGCCTCCAGCAGCCGCTGCGCGGCTCCTTGTACCTCGTCGGTGGACATAAGACCTCGGGCTTTCCTCGGAGCGTCCCCGTGGCGCCGTCCCAGCTCCGCGGGGTGTGAGCTGTTGCACTGACATCTCACATTGGGGCATTATGGGCCGTTATGCAAGACGAATGTGCCGATGACCGGCACAATACGGCCGGTGCTGCGGCGGCCGGGGACGCCGGGTCCATCGCCCGGGCGGTCGCCGTCCTCGACACACTCGGTGGGGCCGAAGGGGCGCTCGGGGTGTCGGAGATCGCGCGCCGCTGCGGGCTGCCCAAATCGAGTGTGCAGAGAATGCTCAAGGCACTGCACGGCGCCAAACTGCTCGAACGCCAGGGCACCCGGTACCGCCTCGGGCTGAAGCTCTTCGAGCTCGGTCAGCACGTGCCCCGCCAACGCGATCTGCGGGAGGCGGCCCGCCCGTTCATGGCGGACCTGCAGGAAGCGACCGGTCATTCCGTCCACTTCGCGGTCCTCGACGGTGACAGTGTGGTGTATCTCGAGGTTCTGCACAGCCCGAACGCGCCGCCGCTGCCGACCCGGATGGGCGGCCGCTGGCCCGCACACGGCACCGGGATCGGCAAGGCGATCCTCGCCTTCTCCGACCAGGCGGTCGTCGATCAGATCCTCGCCGCGGGCCTACCCCGGCTCAGTGAACGCACCATCGTCACCCCGGGACGGTTCGCTGCGGAACTGGCCCGGATCCGCGAGCGCGGAGTGGCCTACGACC
The DNA here is from genome assembly GCF_002165735.1 of Rhodococcus sp. NCIMB 12038. NCBI lineage: Bacteria > Bacillati > Actinomycetota > Actinomycetes > Mycobacteriales > Nocardiaceae > Rhodococcus > Rhodococcus sp. NCIMB 12038. The sequence goes on along the minus strand of NZ_NHML01000039.1, from coordinate 48,480 downwards.
TCGAGGAATCGCGGGCCGGTGTCGCCTGTGTGGCCTGCCCGGTCTTCGGATTGGGCGGTCAGGTCGTTGCCGGAATATCGGTGTCCGGGTGGCACACTCGCATCAATCTCGATCATTCGGCGGCCGCCGTGCGGACCGCGGCGCTGAGCCTATCGCGGTATCTGTCGATGCGGTCGGGCTGAACCTCGCTCAGCTGACGGCGGCGACGGTCGGATCGTCGCGTTCGGTCTGTAGCACCGGGTCCGCGGAGTTCGCGATCGCCCGGGAGATCTCGGCGCCCGCGGCGACGACGGCGTTCTTGAATTCCGTTTGCGCAGGGACGAACCGGCTCGCCGGCACGCTCATGCTCACCGCAGCGACGACCAGCCCCATCTCGTCTCGGACCGGGGCGGCGACACAGTGCACCTCCGGGACCGCCTCGCCGGCGTCGAACGCACACCCGGACCGCAGGACCGACCGCAATTCCTGCGCCAGGGATGCCGGGTTGGTGATCGTCGACGGGGTCAGGCGCCGCAACGGCTTGTTGGTGATGTTGCGCTCGACCTCTCCGGGATCGCACTGTGCCAGAAGAATCTTGCCGACGGCGCTGCAATGTGGTTCCAGATGGGCGCCCACCCGGGCGCCGGCGACGTTGATGACGTGATTGCCGAGCACCTTGTCCACGTACAGCACCCGGTAGCGTTCCATGACGGCCAGGTGTGTGGTCTCACCGTACTTGTGCGCAAGATCCTGGAGAACCGAAGCGGCACAGGAACGCACATCGACGGTGCCCTTGAGGGTCTGACTCAACTCGACCACCCGCCAGCCGATCCGGTAACGGCCGCGGTTACGGCACTGCAGCAGCCCCGTCTCGACGAGAGAGGACAGCAGGGCATGGGCACTGGATCGCGGGACGTCGATGGCCGCGGCGACCTCTGACGCCCCCCATTCCGGACGGGACACGGTGAACAAGTCCAGAACAGGGCCGATTTTCTGAACCGTTTGGAGAGGCGCCACAATACTTCCTTTCGCGTTGGCGACGACCAAGTACGCCGTCGCCCCCCGAGTATGTGCGGCAGCTCACACGCGGGTCCACCAGTTCGTGCCGGTGACCGGCACGAACTGGTGGGAGTATCGGCCGTGCCGACTGACGGGGGTGTTCAGCTCGCCATCACCGCCGCCCGCGATAGGTCGGCGGCGACTACGGCACAGTGCCGGAATTCGAGCCACTCGAATGGATCGACCTGCGACCACGCCCCCCGGCAATCATGAAGCCGCCGAGCAACCTGGTCGGCGACGACCCCACTTGCCCGAGCGTCTTCTTCTGCTGTGGCGCCCCGGCTCTGCAAAGGGCCGAGCACGAACTCGTGTGCCGTCCCCGCGATACATCCACCTTCGTGCGCAATGAGCCCGGACGAGTGCATGGGCAGTCCCGCCATCACCGCGGGAAGCTCACCCGTCGCGTTCACCACCAGTTGCGCGGCACGCACCTGTGAGGACCCATCCCGCTCTCTGGTCACCACCGCATCGACGTGGCCACGACCCCGTATCTGTAGGAGCCGGCCCTGCCCACGAACGTCGATTGCGACACCCTCCAGCCGCGCCGGTAGACCGTCGACCACAGCCCGCTGCCCGGGAAGACAACCTCCGAGTACGACAATCTCCTGGGCACCTCCTCGGCGGGCGGAGCGGGCCACCGCCCGGACGGCGGCGCAGGCTCGCTGCCCCAAGCCCACCACGATCGCCCGAGACCAATCCGGGACTCCCGCCGGATCATCGGTGATGTCATCGGCCCATACACTGCCCCCGAGCCCTGCCCCCGGGACCGGCAGAGGTCTGTCCCGGAACGAGGTGAACGCGTACACCACGGCGTCGTAGCGGGCAATCAGATCGCCCCGGCTGACGGACTCCAGTTCCGGAACCACGATGGTACGGACCTGCGAGCACACGCGCTCGACGCCGTACCGGTCGTCGGCGACCAGGCTCGAGACCAAGATGTCCACCGACAGCCCGCCCCCGCACCGGTCGGCGAGGCTTTCGGCAAACTCTCGGCCACCATGCCCACCGATCACCGCGACACGACGCCGGTCCGAGCTCGCGAGCGAGAGCCGCGGCCCACCATTGTTGCTCATCCGAATCACCGAGGAGTGTTGCATGCCACACACTCTGTGCCATCGCACCATGCGCCCGCGATCGGGTTCGGCTATCCCGGACAGCGAGGTACGGATCCGGGCCGCAACGCCGGCGATGACAACAGTGCGTGCCGACCAACGAACCGCCCTCATAACGTGACGAGAAGTCACGCCGTCAACCACGCCCGGGGGCATCTGGTGGAAGCACACGACATACCGGATCGACTGGTGTCACCGAACTGGTCACCCGCGCAGATGGCCTGCGCAGCATTCGCGGCTGCATCCACGACCACAGGACTGCTCGTGACGGTCACGACGGGTCGCCCGATCAGCCTCGGTCTGGTCCTTCTCGGCCTGCTCACCTTCGCGGTGGTGTACTCGAGTCGAGTGATGGGGCCCTACCTGGTGCTCAGCGGCGCCGTGGAGCTCCAGCTCAGTCTTGTGAGCAGTTCGGTGACGTCTCCGTGCTGGTCGCACGACGTCCTTCTCTCGCCGGGAACCGCCTTCGGGGTCGTGGGGACCGCAGCAGTGGTGCTCGGTTGCGTCTACTGCAGGATCGCCACGTCTCGATTTCGCCGGTTCTTTTCCTCCGGTGAGGCCGCCGATACATAGAATGGGGTAGTCGCATCCTGAGGAGACCCCATGGGCAACCGTTGGTCAGCCCGGACGCGGCGCATCGACGAACCGGCCGCGACGCGCTGAGGGCCAACCATGCCGGACGACACCGAGAGCACTCAACGCCAGGTCGACGCCGACATCGTTGCGGAGTTAGCGGCCGAGGGTTTCGAGGACGCGTGCATCGCCGGCCGTGGCGGCTTCGGCATCGTGTACCGGTGCCGGCAACCATCCCTCGACCGATTGGTTGCCGTCAAAGTCTTGAGTCCGGATCCGGACCACATGGATCGCGCCCGCTTCCTGCGCGAGCAGCAGGCAATGGGGAGGTTGTCCGGGCACCCGAACATCGTCCACGTCCTGCAAGCCGGAATCACCTACACCGGACGCCCCTACATCGTGATGCCGTTCCATCGCCGAGACTCCCTCGAATCGTGGATTGCCGCGCACGGGTCGCTGACTGCGGCCGAGGTACTCGCTGTCGGCGTCAAGCTCGCCGGTGCTCTCGAAACCGCGCACCGCGGGGGAGTGCTGCATCGCGACATCAAACCGGCCAATATTCTGCTGACCGAGTACGGCGAACCGCAGCTGACCGACTTCGGCATCGCCCGCATCACCGGAGGCGAGGAGACCACCCGGAACGGACTGATGGCCGGGTCGCCGGCCTACACCGCTCCGGAACTGCTCAGCGGCTCCAACGCCTCGGCCGTTTCCGACGTCTACGGACTTGGTGCAACACTGTTCACCGCCCTCGCCGGCCGCCCCGCCTACGCCCGTCGCCGGGGTGAACAGGTCTTCGCCCAACTCCTGCGCATCGGCACCGAGCCGTTGCCCGATCTCCGGGACAAGGGCATCCCCGACGCCGTCTGCGCCGTGATCGAGACGGCGATGGCCCGCGACCCCGCAGATCGCCCTGCCACCGCCGCCGAGCTGGGCGCCGTACTCCGCGGGGCGGGGGAACAGATCGGACTCGAGCTGGCCGGCCTGCCGCTTCCCCTGGCCGGTGACGACGACCGCCCCTTCCGGCCCTCGAACGAGATCGGGGGCGGGGGCGGGAAGTCGGAATACCTTCGGTACCGACCCGCCGGCGGCGCCCGACTCGAACCGCTGCCGCCGAGTGCATCCACCAAGTACCGCCCACCTGTCACACCGGGAGCGGCGGTGGCGCGCACCCACCTGCTCGAGCGCCTGCACCGCAGCGGCCGCCCCCGTCTCGTGCTCATTCATGCACCCGCGGGGTTCGGCAAGAGCACACTCGCCGCCCAGCGCATCGAGGCACTCCGAGGACAGGGTGTGGCAACTGCGTGGCTGACGATCGACAACGACGACAACACGCTCATCTGGTTCCTCACCCACCTGATCGAGGCCATCGCGGTCGCGCAACCATCCCTTGGCCGGGAACTGGTGCGGGAGATCGAGATCCACGGCGCCAACTGCGAACGGTATGTCCTCACCTCGTTGATCGACAGGCTCCATTCCGCCGACCACCACGTCGCCCTCGTCATCGACGACTGGCACCGTGTGACAAACGAGGACACGCGATCGGCGCTGGCATTCCTGCTCGAGCACGGCTGCCACCACCTGCACCTGATCGTCACCAGCCGCACCCGGCTCGGTCTGCCACTCAGTAGAATGGGTGTGCACAACGAACTCATCGAAATAGACTCCACAGCACTGCGTTTCGATGTTCACGAGTCGACCCAATTGCTCGTCGACCGCTCCGGACTCGACTTGGGCGAACCCGACATCGTCGAACTCGAACAGTCGACAGACGGGTGGGCGGCCGCACTGCAGCTGGTCTCGCTGGCACTGCGCGATCACCCGCACCCCCGCGAGTTGATCGAGCACCTGACCGGAGGGAACCGCGCCATCGGCGAGTACCTGGCCGACAACGTGCTCGGTAGCCTCGATCGAGGAACCCTCGATTTTCTACTCGCAACCTCGATCACCGAGAAGACCTGCAGCAGCTTGGCACGCGTACTCACCACCGACCAGGAAGGCCAAGCAAAACTCGAGGACATCGAGTCACGGGACCTGTTCCTGCGACGCCTCGACGACGACGGTGAGTGGTTCCGTTATCACCACCTGTTCGCCGAATTCCTCCAACACCGCCTCGAGCGTGACGATCCAAACCGGGTGGCCGAGCTGCATCGGAAAGCAGGCGGGTGGTTCGCCGACCGACACCTTCTCAGCCAGGCTGTCGACCACTACCTCCTCGCAGGAGACGAGGACGACGCCGTCACGCTCGTCGAAGACGCCGCAATGGACCTGCTCGAGCAGTCGCAAATGGGAACGCTCCTCGGCCTCGCCGCGAAACTGCCGACCAAACCAACCACCGACCGGCCCCGCCTCCAGATCGCGCTCGCTTGGGCGCACGCATTGCTCCACCACCCACGCGACGCCGAACAATTACTCTCCATCGCGGAAACAGCTCTTGTCACCGCGGGGGACGATCAGGCGACGGTGGATATGTGCGTCGAGGCCGCCTTCATCCGGGCCACCGTCACCGTTTTCGACGACGAGATCGACGGCCTCGACGAGGCCGTCGAGGGATGCATGGCACGGGCGAGCACCCTGCGACCCTGGGTACTGTGCGGAGCCGCCGACGTCGCCTCCTTCCGCGCGATCTATCGTTTCGACTTCGACGACGCTCGCCGATGGCAGAAATGGGCGCTTCCTTTCCATCAGCGCTCGAGCGGCCCGTTCAGCGTCATCTACGGATACTGCATGGCCGGGATCGCGGCACGGGAACAACTCGATCTGCAGGCCGCGGAGGCCAGCTTCCGGCACGCCATGGCACTGGCCACCGACGCCGAAGAGGGTCTCGGTTACGGCACCCGGCTCACCGCCGCGCTGCTCGGCGACCTGCTGTACGAACAAGGGCACCTCGCGGAAGCGGACCGTCTCCTCGATCGCAGTCACACTCTGGGGGCGGAGGGTGGCACCGTCGACTTCATGCTCGCCACCTATGGGACGGGTGCACGCCTGAAGCGCCTGCTCGAGCAGAGGGACGCGGCGAAGTCGCGTCTCGACGAGGGCGACCGGCTGGCGCAACGATTGCGGTTGCCTCGACTGGAGGCGCGGATCGCCAACGAACGAGTCCGGGCCGGGCTCGGAGGGGCGGCATCCAGTGCGCAGGCGATCGACCGCGGGATCCGACCTCGCATCGATCGGGACAACGGAATCGTCGTCCTCACCTCGGAATTGGAGGAGGACTCGATGATCCGCGAGGCCCTGATTACCCAGTCCGACGTGCAGGACCTGGACGAGATATGTGCCAGGGTGCTTGCCCTCGTCGAGTCGATCGATCCGCAGGCCCGCCCCCGCGCATTCCTCAATGCCGCCTTGCTGAAGGTAGAAGTGTTGGCTGCCGCAGGACGAGAGGAGGCCGCGTTGACGGAGCTGTGGCCGCTCGCCGAACAGTGCGCGCGACTCGGGCTGGTCCGACCGGTACTCGACGCCGGACCTGCGGTGAGCCGGTTGGCTCGAGGGCTCCGGACGCATGGCGTTGGCGCTCCGGTGTCCTCCGCCTTGGACGAGTATCTTGCCGAACTGGAGAAGCAACCGACCTGATCGCGTCAGTGCGAATGAGACACGCGATTGTTCAACGCCTGGAGGGCGTATGCCGTGATCTCGAGGAGCGAAGTCTTGACCGAGGCACGGTTGCGCGCGTCGACGCAGATGATCGGCACGTCGTCCGCGACTGCCAGCGCGGCCCGGATGTCATCCAACGGGTATGACGGAGCGTCATCGAACTCATTGACAGCAACCGGAAAGGGAAGTCCGCGGGATTCGAAATAGTCGACAGCGGCGAAACTGTCGTCGAGTCGGCGGGTGTCGATCAGAACTATCGCGCCGATCGCTCCGCGCACGAGGTCGTCCCACATGAACCAGAACCGGTGCTGGCCCGGTGTTCCGAAGAGGTAGAGGATCAAATCGTCTGCCAGCGTGAGGCGTCCGAAATCCATTGCGACGGTGGTGGTCACCTTCTGCGGGGTTGCCCTGACGCTGTCCACGTCGGTGCTGGCGTCGGTGACCATCGCTTCGGTCCGCAACGGAACGATTTCGGACACCGACCCGACCAAGGTGGTCTTCCCGACACCGAACCCGCCCGCGATGACGATCTTGGCCGACGTGACCCGGTCGGCCGAGAAGTCGGGGCGGGCCGAACGTAACCCTGACGGAATCATGACCGAACTGCCGAACGAGGCATGGCCTCGATTTCGGATCCGACCCGTTCGACCAAAATTGCCATCTCGTAACCAACCTGCCCGATGTCACACTCGGCTGAAGTCAGGGCGGCAAGCTGCGAGCCGTCCCCGACACTCATCAACAGCAGATAACCGTGCTGCATCTCGACGACCGACTGCAAGACACCACCGCCCTCGAACAGCGTCGAAACGCCGGCCGAGAGGCTGGCAAGGCCCGATGTCACCGCGGCGAGCTGTTCGGCCCGATCGAGTGGCAAATGCGCGCTCGCGGCCATCAGCAGGCCATCGGCCGAGACCAGCACGGCATGCGTCACGCGGGGGACGTCGCTGGCGAAATTCGATACCAACCAGTCCAGCGTGCCACGACTCGTCACGACGATTCCTCCTGTTGCCATTGGTCGAACGATCCAAGGACTGGACGTGTGCCGGTCCTACCTGCTCGAACACCGCTCTGATGTCGGGTGAGGCGTGCGCGGACCGCCTCGGGCGTGCGGACGCGAATCGGTGCCTGGTCGTCGGCGTTGACACCGCCGGGGACCAGGCGTTGCCCGGGCACGCGTTGCGGAAGACCACTGTCTGTGACCGGCGCCTGGGGGCCCTGCGCGGCGCGCCGCGCGGCCGACCAGCCGGTATCTGCTCGGGTGACCCACCGCTGCGGAACCTTGGTGGCGGTCTTGGTGGGGTCGGTCAGCCACAGGGGAGCGAGACTGGCGAAGATCGGAGTCTGTGTCGTCGGATCTTCCGATGCGGCATGCTCGAGCAGTCGTGGCTGGAAGAACGATGCCGTCCGCACCGTGTCCAAGCGATGTCGAGGGGCAGGCTCGTCTCTCCCCGGCGGGCTCGCCGGCGGTGTTGGTTCGGCGTGAGGTTGTGGGGAGGTGACGATTCCGGTCGCACCGGGTCGACGGCGGGGTAGAGCGCCGGGTGCGGGCGCCTCCGATCGTCGCGCATTACTGTCTGCGGGAGGTGTCGGTCTCGGGCTTGAAGGGCGATCCTGGACGGTGGCGGCTCCCACTTCGGCAAGAACTGCGGCGTTATCGTGGGACGTGTGATCGCCATACAGACCAGCAGCCTTGGGCGTGGTGGGGATGGCCTGGACTCGAGGCTCGACAGCAGAAGTCAGTACGTCTCCGGGAACGTGGACCGAGGCGGTGATTCCCGCATTGCGCGGCCGGTCCAGCGTCGGCCGGAGGGTGACGCTGATGTCGTGACGCTTGGCCAATTCGCTGACGACGAACAGGCCCATGTGGCGAGCTGTGTCAGGAGTGACCTCTGGTGTCGAAGCGATTCGATCGTTGAGTTCCCGAAGGTCGTTCGGTGACATGCCGATTCCGCGGTCCACGATCTCGATGACGACACCGCCGTCGATGGTGCGCGCGCAGGTGGTCGTCACCGCACTGTCTGGCGGTGAGAAGTGCAACGAGTTGTCCAATAGCTCGGCCAGGACATGCACGAGGTCCCTGCCCGCAGCGCCGGTCAGGGCCACAGGTGGCGCCGCACCGACGTGAACGCGCTGGTAGTGCTCCACCTCGGAAATGGACGCACGCACCGCATCGCCCAGTTGGATCGGAGTCGGGCGACCGCGGCGGTTGCTGTTGCCTGCCAGGATCAGCAGGTTGTCGCCATTTCGGCGCATCCGTGTGGCGAGGTGGTCGAGCCGGAAGAGATTGTCGAGGCGCTTGGGGTCGCGTTCTTCGAACTCGAGTTGTTCGATCATCTCCAGTTGCAGGTCGATCAGGGACCTGCTGCGGCGAGCGAGCGTTTCGAAGACATTGTTCATCTGCAGCCTCAGGTGCGCCTGTTCGCCGGCGAGCAGGAGGGCTTGGTTGTGGATGTCATCGATGGCGCGGGCGACCTGACCAATCTCTTCGTGGGTGTGGACGTCGATGGGGTCGACTTCCAGCGTTGCAATGTCCGTCCCGGACTTGAGTCGTTCGACCGCGTCCGGAAGGTCTGCGTGAGCCACTTGGAGAGCACCGTGCCGCAGTCGTCGTAGCGGCATGAGCAACGATCGAGCCACGACCACGGCGAGCAGAATCGCGGCGAGCAGCAGCAAGGTCACAACAGTCAGGTCCCGCCACGCGCTGGTCCGCAACGTATCCGATTTGGCCGCAACCGCATCACTGAGACCAGCGGACGCCGTGGCGACTGCGCTGGAGTAATCGTCGATACTGTCGAACAGCGAGTACTTGAGACCGGCCAGGGCCTGATCGGCACTCTCGCGTCGAGTGGCATTCTGCAACAATGCGGTTCGATCGTTGATGCCTCTCCGTAGTGCTGCAACGGTCGGGTCATCGGGCGAATACCTTTGCGCGACCTGGTCGAGAAGTGCGGATTCGGTCCTCAAGTGTGCGAGCAGGTTGGCGCCCTCGGCCTCCAGAGTTCCAGCGGATTCACCGGCAAGAACTGCCGAGGATGCGACGACAGACAGGCCCTCAGCGGAGATCAGCTTCTGGGCCGACCACAGGTCCTCGATACGCCCGGTCTCGACGACGACCTCGGGGTCGGCGATCGGCTCAGTGATGGCGGACACCACCCTCGACAAGGCAGCGCGGATTGAGGCGAGCTGTTCGGTGAGAGCCGCCGTCGATGTCGATCCCTGCTTGGCCTGCGCGCTCAAAGCACGTGCATCGGAGAGGGCGGTCCCGACGTCCGCGACCGTACCCTCGTCGAGCCCGGCCTCCGGACCTACCTGTTCCACCACTTCGATCGACCTGTCGAGACTGTCGATCATCGCCGGGGTAATCGTGCGCTGTGCCAGCGTTCCCATAACGACGGACGCGTCCCCGTCCAACTCGACCAGAAGCGGGAGCATCTTGACCCGATCGGCGACCGTTGTGAAGTTTGCTGCCGTACGCAGGCTCTGGTCAACGCGAAGACCACCGAGCGCAGCGGCAACAGTGAGTGGAACGATCAACACAACCGCCATCTTCCAACGCAGCGGCCATCCTGCGATCCCCCGTGACCGCCGCCGCTCGTGACGTCGCCGGAAGCCGCCAACCACGGCGGTTGTGCGACTCATCGTGTGCCTCTCGGGTTATGCGCTATCGGGTGCGAGAATGGGGCGCGGGGAAGTGTCGAGGCGCCGGACTGGAGTGTCCGAACAAGTCCTCGGCAGTTGGCCGGAGACTATGCGCGACCGAGTCGAGGGCGGGAACGTTGCCAGGATGTCGGGATACAACCGGCAGTGGATACGAATGTGTCCGGAAATCCGGGACGGCAAGCGAGTCGAATGGATACGACATCGGTCCCGCCATTCACGTCCCATGCGCGGTTGAGACCCAGGTCAACCGTGTGGCGGTTGCATCGACGTAACAACGACCCGCGCAATGTGAGTAGCCGAGGGGAGTGGTTCGTGGGGGCGCCGGGGTGTAAGTAGTGCTGCCGGTTCGCCCCAGGCCAGGCGTGCACGTCCTGGATCGACAGCAAATGGTCGGTGGGACGGTCGTGGGTGTACACGGACGGTTCCGTTTGCTCAGCCTGACGTGGTGCCGGGGCGGAGACGAGGAGTTGCTTTCCGCTTGTGTTGTTGTCTTCGGCGGCGTCGAGCATGGCTGCGGCGACGGTGGCGCGGGAGATCTTGGGCAGGCCTGACACCTTCGTGACTGCCGCCATGGGTCGGACGGTGGCGTGTGGGTTGAGCGGACCGTCGTCGAGGATGACCGGAAGTACGCGGGTGACTTCGAGTTCGGTTTTCGGTAGTGCGGTTTCGGAGATTTGTTTGTCTCGGTATGCGGAGGCGACCACGGTTTTGTAGGCGAGCCGAGCCAGGGGTGAGGCGGTTCGCGCGGAGTTGCCGACACCGTATGCTGACAGCAGTATCAGCCTGTCGACGTGGGCGTCGCACATGGCGGTGGTGATGAGCGGCAGGTTGTCCTGCATCACGGTGACGCCGAACGTGCCGGCGAGTCCGCTTTCGGGGCCGAGCGCACACAGAACGGCGTCGGTGCCGGACAGCGCCGAGACGAGGGCGTCGTGGTCGTCGAGGTGGCCGCCGACAATGGTGAGTCCGGGTCGTGGGGTCAGGGCGGCGGGGCGGCGGGGCGGCGGCAGTAGGCCATGACGTGGTGGCCGCGGTCGATTGCGTGGTTGATGATCTGGCGTCCGGTGCCACCGGTGGCACCGATCAGTGCGAGTTTCATCGGGAAGGGTTCTTTCGGTTGCGTTGCTGGGCTTCGCGCAGCAGGAACGGGTCGTGGGCGTTGACGAGTAGCAGGTCTGGTTCGGCGGCGGCCCTCAGTTCGGTGAGCCGCTGATGGTTGGCTTGGACCTTGGCCCAGTCGTGGGCGATGAGGCGTTCCATTGCGAGGAGCCCTTTGGGTGCCTTGGTGGTGCCGTCGATCTGGCTGTGGTGGTAGAAGGAGTCGCCGACGTGCAGGATCCACGTCTCGCCCGCGTCGACCGCGACGGCGACGTGGCCGCGGCTGTGGCCGGGCAGATCGATCATGACGATGTCGGGGGCGATGTCGGTGAGTTCCTGGGCGGTCTCCTCAGGTGCGGCGCTCAGGACTGGTGGGTGATGGCGTGGTGGCTGAAGGTGGGCCGGGTGCCCGGGTTGGTCCACATCGGCGTCAGCTCGCTGGACGGGAAGAACTGCAGGAACCGTGAGTCGGTCTGGCTGCGGTCGGCGATCGTCTTCTCGAGAACGACCGAATTGTATTGGTCGGCAGTGGTTTCGATCGTGTTCGCATTGAGCACGACTTCCTGTTGCCAGGAGGACGACCATCGGGCCAGGCCGGGCAGCGTGGAGTATTCCGGGGTGAGGCATTCGGCGGCAATGACATTTTCACTGCTCACCCAGATTCCGGTCGAGGTGTTGAGCACCAGGCTCTGGTTGCCGAACACGTGCCCGGGTGTCTGGATCACGGCGATACCGGGCCCGAGAAGGACGGAACCGTCGATCGGTGCAAACACCTCGACGGGGATGTCGCGATACGTCTGGGGTTGATACCACGGGGTTTGCAGCGGATGAAGGTCCGACATCCCGATCAGCTCGTCCCGCTGGACGATCACCTTCGCGTTCGGGAACATCGCGGTCGGCTGCTCACCCAAGTCCGGTTGGTAGGCCGTCGTCCCGACCCAGCGGCGCAGGTCCTGCGTGTGCAGGTGGTCGAAGACGAGGTAGTCCACATCGGCCGGCGCGATACCCAGGCCCGCCAGGTGGCCCAGCACGCTGCCGTGCTCGATGACCATTCGCTTGATGATGGGCGCCGGTGTGCGGCGAGCGAGCTCGGCGAAATACGGGGTGTTACGCCCGAGTCCGACATCGCTGGGTTCGAAGAGCAGCACCCGCTGCCTGCCGTCGACGTCGGTCACCGGATCACCAGCATCCGGTTGGTGATGGAGAGGAACGGCGCGATGGCCCGCGATGCCCGGAACAGTCCGAATCGCGTTGGGTACGGCAGGGTGACGAGGTCGCACGTGTCGATCCGCTGTGGCATCCCGGTCGCGGCGAACTCCCGGCGGAAGTCTGCACCGGCCGACCGTGCGGCGCGCAGCCGGTCACCCGGTCCTCCCGTGCACTCGCGTTCGAGCACGTCGATGCCGTTTCCGACACTGCTCAGGTCGGACAGATCCTCGGCCGTCCACCGCAACACCATGACGGGTCCCTTCTCGCGGACTAAAACCACACTGTGGATTTAGCCATTAATCCACGGCGTGGATTACCGTGTCGAGACGTGCGAGGATGGACGTCATGACAGACGCGGTACAGACGAGCACGCGCCGTGGCCGCCCGCCCGCCGGACAGTCCCTGCTGTCCCGCGACGCGATCCTGGAGGCGGCGATGTCCGTCATCGACGACGACGGCGTCGAGACGCTGAGCATGCGCACCGTCGCACGTCGACTTGGGGTCGACCCCAAGAGCCTGTACAACCACGTCGCGAACAAGGACGCTCTGCTCGACGGAATCGCCGGGCTCATCCTGTCCCGGATGGTGGTTCCGGAACCTCTCGGCAGCCTCTGGGAGGACATCACCGCGATCGCGTGGGCGTTCCGGGACGCCGCTCTGGCCGGGCAGCCGCGCGCCGCCCGGCTCGTGCTGACCCGTCCCGTCGAATCACTGATGACCCTCGCGCCCCTCGAGGCGGCGCTCGCCACGTTCATCCGGGCAGGCGCCTCATCCGAGTTTGCCGTTCACGGGCTACGCACGTTGCTGGCGTTCATCACAGGCGCGTTGCTGCGCGAGGTGGAAACCGCGTTGACCTTCGCCCAGAGCGATCCGGCCGAGGCGACGGCGCGGCAGCAGGCACTCGAAAGCGTCGAACTGCCCTGTGTGAACGCGGCCGCAACGTACCTCGCCACGTGCGACCACGAGCAGGAGTTCGAATTCGGGCTCAGACTCCTCGCCGATGCTTTCGAGCATCGAGTGTGCACGGAACGGAGACGCTGACCAAGTTGTTCCCCAGTCGGAGAATTGGTGTGGGGAGTCAGCGCAGCGCCGGTGATCGTCATGCCGACGTGGGCCGCTGATCATTCTAATATCAGTGCCGATTGGAGCTGCAGAGAAGGACACCGTACCCCGGAAAATTGGGGACAAGTGGCGCGGAAAATCCTGGAAGCCGCAGGCCGACAACAACCAGCAGCAGAAGCTATAGTTCGATCGGCGGTGCCACTCCAAGTGGAAGTGGCCTTCGGTTGCGCAGGAGATGTGCGATGGCGTAGTGGGTGCGGGGGGATCGCGATCGTATCGGAATCAACCCCACATCTGGGTGAGTTTCGCGGGAGGGAATCTGGGGCCAGCCTCCGCGGACGCTGGCCCAGGCGGTCCGGCGGCGCCGCCGAGTTCTCGGAGGAATCGAATCACGCTGTGGGGGGCTTACTTCCGCCAAGCTTCGCGGTGACAGTGTCAGCTGCGGTAAGCAAACGATCTCGATACCGTTCGACCTCCGCGCCGGACAATTGACTGGGAAGCTGATAGAGACTCAGTAGGAGTTCCGGCTGAGCGTCTGCACCGAATATCGGTGCACTGATGATTCGGACATCGTATGTGGCATTGGGGTCGATCTCGGCCGGTTCATATCCTTCGAGGCTGAGCGCGCGGGCGGCTGCGGTGACGTCCCCTGCCAGATCGCCCGTAGCGCCGGTCAGCGGAAGCCGGGCAACAGCCCCTTCGAATTGAACCTGAGCCTCGCTGCGAAGCACGAGCGACCAGCCACGGTTACGGACGCGGGAGGTTGCTTGCATGAGTAGGTCCCGATCGAGGGACTGTCCGCCGCGTCCGATCCACTTGTCGAATTCGCGTCCTTCGGCCCACGCAACCAGTGGTAGTGCGAGCGGCGGTACGAAGGGCATCCGTTGACCGAGGCGGATATGTGGGGACGTCGGGAGAGTGCTTGCCATGCTGCTCCCTACGAGGACCAATTGGTCCCTGATCGCAACGGAGGCACAGCATTCGACACCCAGCTCGCGGGCGACGGCTTCCATCTCGGGACGTGCCTGATCGACGATGCTGAGGGGGCGTAGTAGGTCAGCTTCTCCGGGGGCGGTGAGAGACGTCGACGAGAAACAGCCGTAGCCGCCCTGGAAGAAGATGAGCGGTGAGGTGGCATCATCGACCTCGAGTGATGCGACACGACCTATGACCAGGAAGTGGTCACCGGCCTCGTGGATGGTATCGATTACGCAGTCGATCCACGCGATGGAGTCGTGGATACGCGGATTGCCGTGCTGTGTCGGTGTCCAGTCGATCGACGCGAACTTGTCAGAACCCTTCAGTGCGAGACTTCGGCAGATGTCCTGCTGGCCGGCGCCGAGCACGTTCACGCAGAAACGGCCGCTTTCGCGGATCTTTGGGAAGGTACTGGAGCTCTTGTCCGGAAGGAAGGCGACCAGCGCTGGATCGAGCGAGACCGACGCGAAGGAGCCGACGGCCATGCCGACCGGTAGTCCTGCCGAATCGGTCGAGGTAATCGCCACGACGCCGGTCGGGAAGTGGCCGAGAACGGTGCGAAAATGCCCCGGGTCGATCACTGTGCTTGTCTCGGTGAGTGTCATCGGGTCATCCTTCTCGGCGTCAGGGCGCAGGTGCCTGTTCGTTCTCGGTGAACGCTGGTACGGCTCGGGCCGTTTATGCGTTGCCTCCACCGAGTTCCGAGCGCCGCCCGACCGCCACGATCCGCCTGAGGTGGAACTGCATATGTCTACATCGCGGTCGCGCATGTGACGTGCGTCGCTCTCAAGAGATGGTCGCACCGATCACGAGACGCGTCAACTCTAATGTTGAATTGAATCTACAAGTGCGTTGACAATGGAGGCGTCGTTCTCAACGTGGGCGGATGCCTTGTGAAGTGCTGAGAATGTCCGCATTGGGGGATGTGGTGAGCCGGGGTTGAACGTCCAAGGCGTCTATATAGGTGTCAATTGTCGATGGACCGCTCGGTAGTTCGGCGGAGTCCGGATAATCCGTTCGCCGACCTTGCGGCAGCGATCCGGACCAGGCAAGACCCTGGCGCTGCCGCGGCCCGATGTCGCGCTCGATCCCGGACGTGATCGAGCGCGACTCGACCAGGGCTACTGCGACCGCGGCATCGCTCGCCTCAACGTGAGCCCACCGTTGGTCAGCGAACGGCAGCGAAGCCGCCGTCCACAGGTAGGAGCTGGCCTGTGATGAAGTGCGAAGCATCGCTTGCTAGGAAAACCAACACCGGCGCAAGGTCTCGCTCTGCATCGCCGAATGTTCCTCCGAGGGGGATATCTTTGCGTAGCTGTTCTTGGTATTCCGCCAGCTCATCCGCTCCGAGCGAGCTGGTGTATTTGTCGAACATTGGTGTATTTACATAGGGGAGAACGGCATTGACTCGAATTCCCGACGGCCCCCATTCTCGTGCAACGGTCCGGGTCCACGTGTGTACGGCGCCTTTCGATGAGCCGTACGTCGAGTTGGAGAGCTCGCCGGTGAAACCGGACATGGATCCGAAATTGATGATGGCGCCGGTACCCGCATCCTTCATGATCCGGAATGCTGATTGATTCGTGTGGATTGTGCCGAGCACGTTGACGCGGTAGATACTGTCGAACAGCTCGTCGGTGATGTCCTCGGCCATCGCGGATCGCTGGAGACCTGCGATGTTGACGAGGACGTCGACACCTCCTAGATCTTGTGCCGCGTTTCGGAAGAGTGAGTCTGTTGCGGTTCCGTCCGTAATGTCTAGTTTATTGAAGGTGGCGGATCCAGGGCCCGTTTCTGTGGCTTCACTCGCAATTGTCAATCCGTCCTCTTCGTTCAGGTCGAAAGAGTAGACCTTTGCGCCTTCTGATACGTAGGCCTTGACTATTGCAGCACCGATGCCTTGGGCGCCGCCGGTGACCAGAATTCGTTTGCCTTCGAGTAACATCCGTTGCTTCCTTCGACTTTGTGGTGTGAGCGCGAACATCGCTGATCTGTATGTGCGGTGTGGTCAGGGAACGGTGAGGACGAGCTTGCCGATCACCTCTCGGGTGTGGATGGCCTTCAACGCTTCGGCGACAGCCTGCATGGGGAACGTGTTCGACACCAGTGGCTGCAGTTTGCCTGCGGCGAAAAGGCGCGCGAGTTCTCTCGAGTTGCGCGCCTTCTCTTCGGTATTCGACTGAACGAAGGTGTTCCAGTAGACACCGACTACGGAGTAGCCCTTCAAGAGTAGAAGGTTGACCGCGACACTTGGGATCGATCCACTTGCAAATCCCACAACCAGAAGTCGCCCCCCTTGCGCCATCTCACGAGAAGCTGCGTGAAAGGCGTCCCCGCCGACGGCGTCGACGCAGACATCGACGCCTTTCCCGCGTGTCGCGTTACGGATTGCGCCTCGTAGATCCTGCTTGCGGTAGTCGATCAGTTCGTCCGCGCCGTGCGCTTTCGCCATCGCGAGCTTTTCCGGGCTGCCGGCTGCCGCAATGACATGAGCTCCAAGTGCCTTTCCGATCTCGATTGACGCCAGGCCGATCCCGCCTGCGGCACCGAGTACGAGCAGAGTTTCGCCTGCACGTAGCTGGCCTCGCTGAACGAGAGCATGGAAACTTGTCCCATAGCAGGAGTAGAACGCCGTTGCAGTCGTGTAGTCCATTCCTTCGGGGATCAACTCGGCGGTGTGCTGGTCGGTAACGGCCTCTTCAGCGAATCCGCCGTAGCCCGCGCCGAGCAGGGCCATCACTTTCTGTCCGATCTCGTATTCGGTTACGCCAGAGCCGACCTCTGATACGACTCCGGCGACTTCGAATCCCGGAGTGAAGGGTAGCTCCGGCTGTACCTGGTACTTGCCCTCGACGATCAAGGTGTCGGGAAAGTTGACGCTTGCCGCGCGGACATCTATGCGAATGTCCTTGTCACCGAGGCAGGGCCGGGGCACGTCTTCGATCTCGAGGCTTTCTGGAGAGCCGTGTGATGTGCACAGTACCGCTCGCACTATCGGCTCGATTCTGTCCAGCCGAGAAGGCTGTAGAGGGGGTCGTTGGTGCGGGCTCCCCGTTTGAATCCGTCGAGCGCCATGGGTGGATTGGACGCTCCCCACTGTTCGCACTTGTGCCAGTCCAGCACTACTGTTCTCTCAGCGATCCGCCAGAGGTCTTGTTTGCGGGTGAACACGTCCAGGTAGCGTGCGCCCATCAGGTCTACGGTCTGTGGCCCGTCCCCTTTTCGGATCAGTGTCACCATGACCTGGCTCTCGGCGTGTGCAGTCTCGTCGTCGAGTAGGTCGATGAGTGTGTTGGTGACCGAGTGGGTGGTCGCCGAGTTCGCCTCCGCAAGTCGACCGGCCACGAAGGTGGCGAACTCCTGCCCGTTTCCTTTCCAATAGCCGTGATCGTCGTAGGAGTCCGAGTGGTACACCGATTTGAGGATCTCGACGTCACACCGATCGACTCCGCGGCAGTACCGATGGATGACCTCTGTGATGGCCTGCTTGTCCAGCAGGTTGTTCAGGTCCTCGTTCATGTCCAGCCTGTCTGCAATCGTTGGGCGAGTTCGATCGACGAACGCGTCACAGCTCAAGTTCTTCACGGTGCTGATTTCGCTGCGTTCCTCGAATGGTCAGCAAGGCAACGGCACTGATGGCTGCGCAACCGAGGGTGTAGTAGGCGGCCGAGAGGGGGTCGCCAGTCGCAGAGGCCAACCATGTGATGATGTACGGTGCAGTACCGCCGAAGATCGCCACGGACAGTGCGTAGGTCACCGAGACCCCGGTTGCCCGATTGCGAGTGCGGAAGCGCTCGGACAAGAAGGCCGGCATGGGTCCTCCGACGACGCCGATCAGAATTCCCGCGATGATGAGCGCCACCAGGCCTCCACCGAATCCCAGCTTCAGCATGTAGTACAGCGGGTAGGACAGCACAACCACGGCAATGGAGCCGAACAGCAGGACAGGTCGTCGACCGATTCGGTCGGACACGGCGCCGAACAGAGGCATCGTCAGCCCCGCAATCAGTCCAGTCACCAGCGCCAGGAAGTACGAGCGCTCGAACGACATGTCGTAGCTGGTGGACAGAAAGGTGGGCATGCCGACCATGAACGTGTTTCCGACTGCGTTGTAGACCACCACTACGCCCAGGGTGGTCAGCAGGTATGTCAGCGGACGGCGTCCTGCAATTTCGGGTGAGGGGAGTTCCCCGGTCTCGGCCTCGACTTTGACCTGCTTGAAGTGCGGTGTCTCGTCGACCTTCAATCTCAGGTACAACACAACGATGCCCATGGGGGCGGCCAGCAGAAATCCGATTCGCCACCCCCAGGAAGCCATTGCGTCCTCCGAGAGGAGGACTGCGAGCAATGTGGCAACTCCGCCACCGAGGACGAAGCCCAGTGTCGTTCCCACGAAAGACCAGGATCCGTACACGCCGCGCTTGTTCGCAGGCGCGGATTCGACCATCAGTGATACTGCACCACCCATTTCGCCACCCGCCGAGATACCTTGAGCGATTTGGCACAGCGTCAGAAGCAACGGTGCGAGCACCCCGATTGCTTCGTGCGTTGGCAGGAGGCCGATGCAGGTCGTCGCAACGGACATCAGGGCAATGATGAGCGCCAAAACTGGCTTGCGTCCGATGCGGTCGGTCATCCGCCCGAAGATGAGTGCACCGATGGGGCGAAGGAAGAACGCCAGAGCGAAGAGCAGGAATGTCGAGAGAATGGAGGCCGTCGGATTCTCGGAGGGAAAGAACAACGGTGCGATGATCGGAGCCATATAAGCGTAGATGGCAAACTCGTACCATTCGACGAGATTTCCGAGAGAGCCTGCTACCAGCGCTTTTCTTGACTTGTTGACATCCAGCACCAGTTCGGTACCTGGGGTTGAACTCGTGGTGTTCGACATGGATTCGTCCGTTTCAGGATGTGCTCCACCCATCGGGCGAGGTGGATGCAGCAGGGAAGACTGGTTGCTGTGACTCGAGCCACATCAACGTCAACGTGAATGTTGCCTTCGTCGGTTCGGAATGTCAACGCATACGTGGATGGGGCGGCAAAAATCAACTTCGACGTTGACAAATTCAGGTGCCCCCTGCCACGATAAGGGAGCGACTCGTCAACGCGCGCGTTGAAGAGTGAGAGTGATCTGGGCGAGGAGCGCTTGCCTCCGGTAGCCACATCGACACGAGAGGTACTCGAATGAAGACAGTGCAAGGTGAGTTCACGGGCCCGGATGATGCAACCGAGGTGGGCTTCAATCCCGACAGGCTGACCGAAGCCGAGGTCCGAACGGCGATTGGGCGCGCAAACATTCCCTCGCTGCTGATGGTCGTATTCCAAACCACTGGGGACGAGAAGTGGCTCGAGGCACCGTATCGACCCACGCGAGGAAAGGGGCTCGGCGATCACGACTCCGGTGGTCTCGACGAGGCGGTGCAAAACGAGATTCGCGAAGCTGCTGTCTCCGCCATACTCGACCTGCAGAACGGCGCCCAACCGGCCATCGAGGCACCGTCCCCCGAGCTCACCGTACGCATGATGAGCGTGTGCATGGGTGAACCCGTCGGTGCGGAGTACGGACCGATGCTCTCGCTCGAGCTGGCTCGTCGGGCGGCGCCGGAGTCGGCGCATCTTGCCCTCGATCCGATCGAGGCCCCCGAGGGCTTCTCGGTCATCGTCATCGGCACGGGCGTCGCCGGCATCGCCGCCGCTCAGCAGCTCGAAGAGATGGGGCTGAACTACGTCATCCTGGAGAAGCAGCCCGAGGCCGGCGGGAACTGGTGGCAGAACACTTATCCAGGTGCCGGTGTCGATACGCCCAGCCATCTGTACTCTTTCTCGTTCGCCAAGAATGACTGGACTACGCATTTCGAGCTCCGCAACGAGCTGCAGGGCTACTTTGCCCGGGTCCTGAAGGACCTCGGCGCGGGAGAACGTGTTCGGTACGGAACCGAGGTGCGTTCGGCGACCTATGACGAATCTGCAGCTCAGTGGACGGTCGAGGTGCGAAACCCGGACGGTTCTTACTCGACCTTGCGGTCCGACGTGGTGATCAGCGCCGTGGGCGTGTTGAATCGACCGAAGATGCCCACCCTTCCCGGCATGGACCAGTTCGAGGGAATCAGCTTCCATTCGGCTGACTGGCCGGAGAACCTCGAACTCGACGGCAAGCGCGTCGCGATCGTCGGTACGGGTGCGAGCTCGATGCAGATTGCCCCGGCGATTGCCGATCAGGTAGAGCAGTTGACGATCTTCCAGCGTTCGCCCCAGTGGGTGGCTCCGTTCGAGAAGTTCCGGATGCCTATCCCCATGGAGCTGCGGCGGCTCATGCAGACGTGCCCGATCTATCACAGCTGGTACTGGATTCGACTGTTCTGGCAGTTCGGTGACAAGGTCATCGAATCGTTGCGAGTCGATCCGGAATGGGATCACCCCGAGCGTTCGGTGAACGCCCGCAACGACGCGCACCGGGAGTACTTCACCCGGTACATCACCGCGCAGGTCGGTGACCGGGAAGACCTGCTCGACAAGGTCATGCCGGACTACCCTCCGTTCGGAAAGCGTATTCTGCTCGATAACGGGTGGTACTCGACGTTGCGCAAGGACAACGTCGACTTGATCGACAGATCTGTCGCGGGTGTGCGGGCAGAGGGATTGGTCGACGATCAGGGCACGGAAACCGACGTCGATGTGATCGTGTGGGCTACCGGGTTCGAGGCCGCACGGTTCATCAGTTCGATGGATGTGCGCGGAGTCGGCGGACTCTCGCTCCGCGAGGCCTGGAACGACGACGACCCCAAGGCATATCTGGGGGTGTCCGTACCCGAATTTCCAAACTTCTTCATGCTGGGCGGGCCGAACTCGTTCCCCGGCAGCGGTAGCTTCATGTTCTTCATGGAGGTCCAGATGCGGTACATCCGAGGCCTTCTCACCGAGATGTTCCGCAACGGAATCAAAGCCCTCGACGCGACACCGGAGGCGAACCGTGAGTACAACGAGCTCGTCGACTCGACGCATGCTCGTACGGTCTGGACCCACCGCGGAATGTCGACCTACTACCGAAACTCACATGGGAGGGTGGTGTTCGTCATGCCGTTCTTGAATGTCGAATACTGGCAGATGACCCAGCGCCCCGACCTCGAGAACTACACCGCACGCTGATCCACCGACGAATAATGCCCCGGCGCCGCACACGGCGCCGGGGCATTATTCGTCGGTGGAAGGACCTAACGCGCGGCTACCAGGTATCGATTCGCCGCCGCACGCTGGACGGGCGGTCCGGTCGTGGCGTGCTGATCACCGAGACGATCCAAGATCTCGTCGTTATCGGATCGATGACGTCATCGATCTCGAACACCGACGCAGCATTGATCGCCTTACCCTGCTGTTCGTACTGCTCGAGGTGAGCTCGATAGGCTTGGTCCCGTTCGTCGTC
This sequence comes from Rhodococcus sp. NCIMB 12038, assembly GCF_002165735.1. NCBI lineage: Bacteria > Bacillati > Actinomycetota > Actinomycetes > Mycobacteriales > Nocardiaceae > Rhodococcus > Rhodococcus sp. NCIMB 12038. The sequence continues at coordinate 26,736 of NZ_NHML01000039.1, read as the reverse complement.
GTCCTCGATGGCCTCGAGCTCACGGCGGAAACCGAGCTTCACGGCACCTTCCGGGCCCATCGCACCGAGTTCGCCGGTCGGCCATGCGACGATTGCGTCGGGAACACGAAAACTGCCGCCGGCCATCGCCTGGCCTCCGAGTCCGTACGCCTTACGCACGATCACGGTGCAGAACGGCACCGTGAGGGATGGTGCGATGACGAACAGGCGGCTGACGTGCCGAACCGATGCCGTGTGTTCCGCGTCGGGTCCGACCAGGAAGCCCGCCGTGTCGCAGAGCGACACGATCGGTATCGCGTAGGCCTCGCAAAGCTGCAGGAAGCGCGCCATCTTGTCGGCTTCGGCGCTCCCGATAGTCCCACCGGCACGGCTTCCGTCGTTGGCAACCACGCCAGTGGGCCGGCCTTCGATCCGTACCAGCGCGGTGATGATTCCCGATGCGAATTCGCGGCGAAGCTCCAGAACCGAGTCTTCGTCTGCGATCGTGTCGACGACGGTGCGCATATCGAAGGGGCGGCTGCGACGTTCGGGTACGGCGTGCCGCAGCTGCCGCTGATCGGGTGCGCTCCACGTTGTCGTAGACCCACGGAAATAGCCCAAGTATCGTCGTGCGACGGCTACTGCTTCGGCCTCGTCATCGACGAGCACGTCGATGACACCATTGGGGCCCTGAACTGAGACGGGCCCGATCTCGTCTGCTGCGAAGGACCCGAGACCACCCCCCTCGATCATCGCCGGACCGCCGAGGCCGATTGTCGAGTCTTGCGTGGCGATGACGACGTCGCAGGCTCCGACCAGGGCCGCGTTGCCTGCAAAGCATCGTCCTGACGCGATCCCGACTGTCGGCACTACCCCATTGAGGCGGCCGAGTGCAACGAACGTTCCCAGATCCATCCGTGTTGCGCGAGACATGTCGTCAGTGTCGCCCGGCCTGCCGCCGCCACCCTCGGCGAACACGACGACGGGGGTTCCTCGCCTGCCGGCGAGGTCGAACATCCGCTCGGCCTTCTTGTGGCTCTGGAGGCCTTGCGTCCCCGCCAGCACGGTGTAGTCGTAGGCCAATGCTGCAGTCGGATGACCGTCGACAGTTCCGAAGCCGGAGACGAGACCGTCTGCAGGTGTGGAGCCTTCGAGTTCAGCAAGTGATCTACGGCGGCGCTGTGCTGCGACTACGAGTGATCCGTACTCGTGGAACGGTTCGGGATCGAACAGGTCCTGCAGGTTCTCCCTCGCGGTGCGCTTGCCTCGCTCATGGCGACGTTCGACGGCGCCCGCGCGGGCTTCGTCGAGGGTTCGTCGGTGTCGAGCCAAGATGTCGTCGAGGTCGGATCGCGTGGCGGTGAGGTCGATCCGGTCGATCGCAGCCGCTTCCTCGGGCTGATGCCTGTCCGGTTCAATGACGGCAAGCAGTGTTCGGGCCGAGATCGACTGCCCGATCTCCACGTCGACTGCGATGACGGAACCGGTCACCGGAGAGCGTACGTCGGTTTCCATCTTCATCGCTTCGACGGTGACCAGGACGTCGCCGCGCTCGACGGTGGAACCTGCTTTCACAGACAGCGCGACGACGGTCCCGGTCAGTGGAGTCCGAACGTCGATCGATGCCTCATCCGACACCGCCTCGCTCGCCGGTGCCGCCTTCACCAGGTGATCGTCGATCGTCCGAGTCGTGGTTCGACCGCAGCGAAACGCGTCGCTGCCGAGGAACCATTGGAGTGTGGCGATGTCGGTGTCGAGGTCATCGAGACGAACCTCATCGAGGGATGAATTCAACTCTGCAGCGGCAGTAGCGAAGTCACCATCCTCCCGGTGAACTATCACCTTTGCGAGCAAGGGATCGTAACCGGTGCCGACTCGCATTCCGGTCTGCATGTGGGACTCGACTCGAAGGTGCTGTCCGGTAGGAAACCGCACATCATTGAGTAGGTCCGAACCGTCCGGTTTGGGTCCTCCGGTGATCCTGGCCTCGATGGCGACACCGAGGGGAGTACCGAGGGCATCGGGGGAGAGGTTCAGGTCCGGGAGAGCCCGGTGTTGCGCAAGGTCGATCTGGAGACTTACCAGGTCCAGGCCGGTAATCTGCTCGGTGATACCGTGTTCGACTTGCAACCGGGGGTTGGCCTCGATGAAATACCACTGGTCGAGGTTGTCGGCGTCCACTAGGAATTCGAACGTCGCCAAGCCTCGCAGTGATACTGCGGAGGCGAGTGACAACGCGGCGGTGAACAATGCCTCACGCGTTGTGTCGGGCAAGAACGGCGCCGGCGCGATCTCGACCATCTTCTGATGGCGACGCTGTCCAGTGCAGTCGCGGTCGAACAGGTGCATGGGGAGTTTGCCACCGTCTCCGGCCACCTGAACTTCGATATGGCGGGCACGGGGGAGGTATGCCTCGACGTAGACATCGGGGTTGCCGAAGCTACGTTCGGCTTCGGAACGGCACCTGTCGATGGCTTGATCGAGTTCCTCGAGATCGTCGACTATGCGCATGCCGCGCCCGCCGCCACCGGCGGCGGCCTTGACTATGACCGCGGTCGTTCCGAGCGACTCGGCGAAGTCGCGAGCCGCTGTCTTGGTCGTCGGACCAGGTGTGGCGGGCAGGACCGGAACAGAGCATCGGGTGGCCAGCGCTCGGGTGGTGGACTTGTCCCCGAGCAGACGCAGGGTCGGACCGTCCGGGCCCACGAACGTCAGCCCGGCCGCGGCGCATGCTTCGGCCAGCTCCGCACTTTCGCTGAGGAACCCGTACCCGGGGTGCACGATAGTAGTCCGGGCCGAGGACGCCGCTTCGCAGATGTTGGCCACGTCCAGGTACGCCGACGGTCCGAACCCCGCGAGTGGAATCGACTCGTCCGCATGCGTCACGTGCGGAGAATCAGGCTCGTCCTCGCTGTACACGGCGACGGTGCGCAGACCTCGTGCGGCCGCAGTGCGCATGATTCGGAGCGCAACCTCGCCGCGATTGGCGATCAGCAACCCCGTCATGTGGCGGTGTCGGTGGCGGCGAAGCCGCCGTAGCCGCCTTGGAAGAAGATCAGGGGAGACTCGGGGGTGTCGAGTTCGAGATGATGGACCCGTCCCACAACGATGTAGTGGTCGCCGGCGTGGTGCACGGCGTCGATCTCGCAGTCGATCCACGCCAAGGAACCCAGAATACGAGGCGTTCCCGACGGTGTGGGCGTCCAATCGACATCTGCGAACTTGTCGTCGCCTTTTCGGGACAAACTTCGGCACACGTGCTGTTGATCGTCCCCGAGCACGTTCGCGCAGAACCTCTGCGCCGCAAGAATCTTGGGAAAGGTCGTCGACGACTTGTCGGGAAGGAAGGCCACCAGGGGCGGTTCCAGCGAGACGGAAGTGAATGATCCTACCGCCATGCCGACCGGCCGACCGTCGGCGCCTATTGCAGTTACCGCGACTACCCCTGTGGGGAAATGACCCAATATGTTGCGGAACAGTCGTGGGTCGATCACCCGATCGTCGTCGACTACCAACGATCCCTCGACGACTTCCGGGTTCTGGGTGCCGATCATTTGATCGTCAACCCTGCGTCGACGGGCAGCATCACGCCCGTTACGTACCTGGACTCATCGGAAACGAGCCAGGCCACAGCATTGCTGATCTCCTCGGGTTCGAGGATGTCAATCGGTAGCAAGTTGCTGATCGAGTTACCCATATTGGTCGGATCGGCCAACGCCTCCGCCAGAGCAGTGTTTCCCACCACCATCGGTGTACTGACCCCGGTCGGGTGCACCGAGTTGACACGAATGTTGTGCTCGGCCAGCAGCACGGCGTACTGGCGCATCAGACCGACTACCCCGTGCTTGCTCGCGGTGTAGCCGATTCCCGCGCCGGAGCTTCCCCCCACAGCCTTGATTCCGGCCGTCGAACTCGTCATCACGATCGACCCACCGCGTCCCTGCGCGATCATGCGCTCCCGTGCGACCTCGACGGTATTGAACACGCCGACCAGGTTGACGCCAATCACATCGGCGAAGACTGCATCGCGATCTCGTTCGTGCGCTTGCTGCGGCGCGATGCCTGCGTTGGCCACGACGATGTCGACCCCGCCGAGTTCAGTGGCGCCGGCCTCGAGTGCGGCCGACAACGCTTTCTTGTCGCGCACGTCAGCTGTTCGGGCAACGATTCGGCGATCAAGTTTCTCCACAAGCGCGACTGTCTCGGCAAGATCATCCTCCGTCCCCAGTGAGTACGGCACAGTCTCGATCGAGCGGCAGATATCGACGGCGATGATGTCGGCGCCGTCCTCCGCGAGGCGTATGGCGTGGCTGCGCCCCTGCCCGCGGGCCGCACCGGTGATGAATGCAACCTTGCCTTCTAGCGTGCCGCTCATAGGAAATCTCTTTCTCGAAGTGGACCCCGGCTGGGCATCGAAGAGACATGGCGCCCAGCCCGAAATTCTGTGCTTCTCACGACTCCGCCCACGGCGGACAGCCGTCAACCTGCGCCACAGCTCGTCGTGTCGCTACCACACCGAACTGTGACGTGCATCGCTCTCTCGAAAGCGTGCCTTCACGGGCCCATTCTGTCAACTTTGTCGTTGATTGAATCCACAGACGCGTAGATTTCGGGACTGTGTGCACGACGTTAGAGGTTGACATCTGTGGCACGGCGCACAATGATCGGACGTACGATCTACGCTGACGTTGATCGCGGCGCGTACCGACGACAACGGATGCGCACAACGAGCTCGCCCCGAGGGAGTAGACATGACCGACATCGAGGCCAGGGTGCGACGGCTCGAAGACCGAGCCGAGCTTCACGACCTGGCGGTTCGATACTTCTTGGCGTCAGACTTCGACGACTTCGACGCCATCGCCGACGCCTTCGCGCCCGAGGGCACCTTCTCCGCTGGAGGTTTCCCCGGTGCAACCGGCGGAAACGGGATCTCCGACATGATCCGGCAAGCGCGCACGGCATTCGGTACCACGATCCACACGCCCAACTATGTACTCGTCGATTTCGTCGACGACGATCACGCCACGGGTATCGTCGGCGCCCACCTCGAGATCGCGACGGGCGGCACGACCGTGTTCGGCGCCGTGCGCTACGAAGACGAGTACGTTCGAGTCGATGGCCGCTGGCGATTCGCTTCCCGCAACATGCGCACCGTCCACGTGGGCCCCTGGGACGACGTCGCATCGTCCTTGACGGCGGAGTTGCCGGTCCGCTGGCCGGGCGCCGACGCCGCAGCGTCCGACTATCCCGTCAACGCCTGACCCTTACGGCGCGTCGAAGCCGAGGCGTAGTCGACTGCGGGAGTCACCCGCAACAAATTCCAACGTCTTCCGTGAATCCACGGAGACGTTGACAAAATCAGACTGGAAAATCCAGTTCGCCGGATCGAACCGGTCGCAAAATCGTAACTCAAAGGAGATCCTCATGACTGCCACCCGCGAGGTGTCCACGCGCGAGCTCACCGAACTCGTCGAAAAGGGAAAGATCGAACGGGTTCTGTTCGACTACGCCCACAACCTGGACATGAACCTTCCCGACCAACTCGCCGAGCTCTTCACGGAGGATTGCTACGTCGCCTACGGGCCCGACTTCGGCGCCGAAGGACGCGCCGCCTACCGCGAGACACTCGACGGAATCGGCACCTTCTTCACGGCCACCAGTCACCACGTCTCGAACGTTGTCGTCGACTTCTCCGAGGACCTGACCTCGGCCAAGGTCCGTTCGGTCCTCTACGCATGGCATCAGTACACCAAGGAAGGCAAGGCCGACGGCTACTTCTTCGGCCAGTACCACGATGACTTCGTGTACGACGACGAGAACGGCTGGCGCTTCTCCCGGCGCGAACTGCGTGCGTCCGGTGTCGTCGACTTCCACGTCAAGAAGCAGATTCCGATCGGACGGGCATGACAGCGGTCACCGAGACCAAACCGGACGCTCAGTTCGAGAACCTGCGGATCGAGCATCGGGGCCCCATCAGTTGGATCGTCCTGAACCGACCGGACAAGGCCAATTCTCTGTCGAACGAGCTGCTGGATGAGTTCAGTGCGGCGTTGGCCGCGCTGGCCACCTCCGGAGGTCCGGTCATCGGAATCCGCGGCGCCGGCAAGGGCTTCTCGGCCGGCTACGACATCGGCCAGGTCGGCAAAGTGGTAGCGGATCCGGATCCCGTGGCTGACCGAGAGCGCCTGGCTCGCAACGTCAACCGATTCCTCGCGATCTGGGATCATCCGAAACCGGTGATCGCCGCCGTGCACGGCTACTGCATCGCGGGAGCAACTCAGCTGTGCGTATTCACTGATGTCACCTACGTGGCACGCAACGCGAAGATCGGTGAACCCGCGATCCCGCTCGGTGGTGGGTACATCGCACCTCTCTGGGCCCCCCTGGTCGGCCCCAAGCGGGCCAAAGAACTGGCATTCGTGCCCGGTAACTCGATCGACGGCACAACCGCGGTCGAGTGGGGCTGGGCCAATCACGCAGTGGACGAGCAAGACCTGATCGGCGAAGTCGAAGCGCTTGCCGCTCGAATCGCACGCACGCCGTCGGACATCCTGCGGATCAAGAAGCTGTCCATCAACAGGACGATGGAAGCAATGGGCGTGCGCACCGCGGCCCAGGGCGGCGCGGAAATGGATGCCCTGCTCCATCTGTCGCCGTCGGTGGCCGAGGTCCGCAGGTTCGTGGCCGAGGTGGGCCTGAAGGACGCTATCGCCGCCTACCGCGAACCCGTAGAACTGACCGATCGACCTATGGCAGAGAAATAATGAGGAAGGACTTACCGTGAGCAGCGGAATTTTGTTCGAGCTGGACAATCACGTCGCACGAGTGACACTCGATCGCCCCAGGGCGCTGAACTCCATCGATCCTGAAATGGATTCGGCGTTGTTCGAGGCATGGACCGAGATCAACTCGAATCCCGACATCTGGGTCGCCGTGCTCGGTGCGACGGGGGAGAAGGCATTCTGCGCCGGCGCCAACGTCAGCGGAGGGACTGAAGGCGATGGCCGCAGGATGGCACTCGGTGGTGGACTCACCGGCGTCGGTGGCCCAATGCTGACGCTGCGCAAGCCTCTCGTCGCGGCCGTTCAGGGCTATGCGATCGGCGGCGGCTTCGAACTCGCCATGTGTGCCGACATCATCGTCGCAGCGGACAACGCCCAGTTCGGCATTCCCGAGACCAAGGTGGGTATCATCGGCGAGGCAGGCATCATGCACCGTGCGATTCGGCAGCTGCCGCATCACATCGCAATGGCCTTGATTCTCACCGGCGAGCGCATCGATGCACAGCAAGCCGAGCGGTACGGACTCGTCAACGAGGTCGTACCGTTCGAGAAACTGCTCGAAACTGCGACATCGTGGGCGGAGCGAATCGCCTCGGCGTCGCCCCTCGCCGTTCAGGCAGCGAAGGACGCTGTTCTGTCGCGCGCGGGCTGGCCGCTCGACGTTGCGCTGGCAACCCGGTACGAGCCGATCGAGGCCTACGCAAACAGCGCCGACAGGCTCGAAGGCAGGACAGCGTTCGCCGAGAAGCGTGCAGCCCAATGGACCGGTCGCTGACCGCACGTACGTGACGTGAGCTGGGTCGGAATAATCGTTGCCTGACCCAGCCCACAGGGCTTGGCATCCACTTTGCGCGCCATCGCCCTACCCCACGACCTTCTGCTCAACTGCACCCGAGTCATGTCCTCCTGGATATACAGGTAGACAAAGGGATAGTTCCTCTCGTATGAGCTCATCTATTACTCGACCAGGCGGCGCAGTTCTCCGACCGCGTCTTCGTCGCTACCGATGATCTGCTCGGCAAACGCGATGCTCTCATCGAGCACACCGACGAGAATGTCATGGAAAAGGGCCTGAAGCAGCTCTGTTTTGTCGCGCTCTGGCCTGGTCGAGAGCGGGTCGCCGGCGAGATCCAACTTCGGATACCGCTCTCATGTTGACAGAATCAACTCTGACGTTGACAGCGCGAGGCGAGTCGCTTAGCGTGAAGCTCAACGAGATCTTCTACGCGCAGCACGCGAACTCTGTGCCATTCATACAGGCAATTCGTCGGCGATAACGCTTACGACGATCGACAAATTAGGACGACATGACTGACTTCGGCGACTGGTGCACCGTCACTCCGCTCGGCGATCTGTTGGTGCGTGGAGCACACGCCCATCCCGACCGCGACCTAATCGTGTTCCCTGAGGAGCGATTCACCTACGCCGAGGTCCTCGAGCGTGCAGTAGCGGTTGCACGTGGGCTCTTGGCTGTGGGAGTTCAGTCCGGCGACCATGTAGCGCTCCTGGCGCCGAACGGTATCGAATTCGTCGAGGGATTCTTCGGATCGGCTTTGATCGGGGCAGTCGTCGTACCGCTCAATGCGCGGCACAAGGCCAAGGAACTGGGTTACATCGTCGAGAACGCGGATATTACCGCGCTCCTGACAGTGTCCAGTCCTGACGCCTATGTTGATTTTGTCGAGGTTCTCCACGAAGCGCTGCCGTCGTTGGCGACTGCCGACGGCCACGGCGACCTCGACCTACCCGAAGCGCCGCGTCTGCGTCGTGCGCTACTGCTCCGAGGCGCGAACAAGCTCGGATTCACTTCCAGGGCAGACCTGGATGCTGCAGCAGAGGCCGTCGATGTATCGCTCGTTCATCGACATCGCCGACGAGTCAGGACGCGCGATATCGCCGCGATCCTGTACACGTCGGGGACGACCGCCAACCCGCGTGGCTGCCTGCTCACCCACGAATCGATGACCCGTGGCCCGGTGGAGCGGGCGACCGGTCGCCTGTCGGCAGGAGAGCGGCACATCAGTTGGGCGGGCGGGCCGTTGTTCCATATTGCCGCGCTGGCTCCGCTGATCGGCGCGATCGGTGCCGGGGGAACGTTCCTGACCGACGAGTTCTTCGAACCTGGCCGCGCCATCGAACTGATCAGGGCCGAGCGACCGACGTGCGTCTGGCCGTGGTTCCCCGCGCCGATGCAGATGATCATGTCGCATCCAAAGTTTGACGCAGCGGAGTTCGACTCGATTCGATACCTGTTCCTGATCGGGCCCCGTGTGCTCATCGAGGAGGTTCAGAATCTGTTCCCTTCGGCCGAGCTCATGGCTGCTTGCGGAATGACGGAAACGACCGGAATCTATGCCCTCAGTGAGCCGGACGAATCGTTCGAGGACCGGAGCAGTGCGCAAGGAAAGGCCGTGCCGGGAGTTGAAATTCGTATCGTCGATCCGTTCGACGGCAGGGAACAACCGGTGGGGGTTCCCGGCGAGATTCTGATTCGCGGCTACTGCGTGACCGAGGGCTACTACAAGGATCCCGTCAAGACCGCCGAGACGATCGATCCCGACGGCTGGTTGCGGACCGGCGACCTGTACAGTCGCACAGAGTCGGGGTGCCTGGTGTTCCACGGACGGCTCAAGGACATGTTGAAGGTCGGTGGAGAAAATGTCGCGGCCATCGAGATCGAGTCCTTCTTGTGCTCGCATCCTGCCGTTCTGACTGCAGCGGTCATCGGCCGGCCAGATAACAGGCTCGACGAGGTGCCAGTGGCGTTCGTCGAGGTCCGAGAAGGCCACCAACTCACAGAGGAAGAGCTGATCACATTTTGTGACGGCCAGATCGGCCGGTACAAGATCCCGCGCGCAGTGTTCTTCGTCGAGCCCGGACGGTGGCCGATGTCGGCCACGAAGATCAACAAGCGGGGGCTCAAAGCGCAACTGACAACGCCTGCTGACGCGCTGAGCACAGCCGGATGAACTCCGTGACAGTCGAATTCGATATCCAAGATCTTCGTGTGTTGGCCGAAGAGATTTTGGACGGAGTGGACGAGGGGCCGGTCCTCGATCAGCAGACACGTGTGCTCACACACATCGCGGTGTGCTCGGTAGCAACGACGATGGATGTCGCGGGTACCGGCCGCTACATCGAGGAAGCACTCGACCTGGGCCTTGACGCCGCACAAATTCAGGAAGCGTTGACGGTGGTATCGGGACTCGGTGTGCACACACTGTTCGAGTCGTCCAGGCAGTTGTCGAGTGCAGTTCGTCGCAGAAGCGGGGGTGAGGTCGAACCGCTCGACGAGACACGGCAGACCTTATGGGATCGTCACATCGGTACCGATCCGTACTGGCAGCGCATGGAGGACGAACTTCCAGGCTTCTTCGACGCACTGCTCAGGATGTCACCAGAAACGTTCGTAGCGTTCTTTGACTACTGCGCGGTTCCGTGGAAAAGTCGGGCATTACGGGCAGTGACGAAGGAATTGATATCTCTCGCCGCTGATTCCACTCCAACCCACCGATACAAGCCCGGGTTTGTGCTGCACCTGAAGAACGCGCTCGACCTCGGTGCCGGTGCCCGCAGTATCCGCGAAGTTCTCGATATCGCGGCAGCAGCTCCCGAACACCGCGGTGTCGGCTGACATCGCCCTCTCCGGCCTGCCCCGGCTCTGGTTGACACCTGACGCGTGAGGGATCTGCCCTCACGGTGGAAGGCTGATTCGGCAGTCCGGTCCGCCGGTCCACGACGACCTCGTCAGACAGCGGCTAACCGCGAAGCAGCCGAATCGGCAGTGGTTGAGTGGCATTTCCCCAAGGCTCTTCGTGTAGGGAGGTGCCCCACCGAGTCATGGACGGGAACGCGATCGCGGAAGGTTTCCGCATGTGGCGACAATGCGACCTGGAATCGTTCACGCGCCGCTGCAACGCAACGTCCTCGATCAGCGTTCACTCCCGTCGGGCCCTGGTGACCGCGAGCGCAGCAGCGACCTGATAGCGGCGGGTTATCTCCAGCTTTCGGAGCACGTGTGCGACGTGGCCCTCGACGGTTCTGACCGACAGGACCAGCCGGTCCGCGATCTCCTTGTTGGTGAGCCCGTCCTCGACATATTGTGCAATGTCGATCTCACGAGGTGAGAGTCCGGCAATCGGGTCCGACGACGATACAGGGGCGTCGGTTAGCTTTTCGTCCAGCGCGTAAGCGATGAGTTCGGCCATCGACATAGTCGAGCCGCGACGGTGGGATGCGGAGTAGAGCGTGTCGCCGAGCGCAGTGCGCGCGCGGGATTCGTACACCTCTCGTCGTTGGACCCAGTGCTGAGATCCGTATAGTTGCATGCCGAATGAATCCCACATGGACGATGCTGCGCCGAGAAGTACGGCTGCACGTTCGCCGGAGCCTGCAGCTGCTTCGGCCCACGCGAGAAGGTCTGTGACCAGTGTGGTGCCGACCGTGTCGTCGAAGGCGCGTTTGAGTGCGAGGGCGTCGATCGCCTGGGTGATCGCCTCGTCGTGACGGCCGCGGACCAGCGCTACCAAGCCCAGTCCGTATACGGCGTAGGACAACATCCACTTCTCTCCAGCGGCCGACGCGTGAGTGTGAACGAATGCGAAGTGTTCGGCGGCGCGGTCGTTCTGTCCGTTCGAGCTGCACAGCATTCCCATTTCGATGTGGGCGGTCCACATGAGATCGGTGATGCCGGGGAGGCGTTCGTAGAGGGCCAACGCGTCCGACAGGTGGCGTGCGCCGGCCTCGAAATCGCCGCCGAGGTAGGTGTTGAGGCCTTGCGTCTGCAGAGTGAACGCGAGTGCCGCATCGTCACCGAGTTCGCGTGCGCGCTGCGCGGCGATCTCGAGTGTTCGGACGGCCTCGGATCGGTCGCCCTGCATCGTCTGTAGCAGTCCCAGAGTGGCGTAGAGCCGGGGTGCGACGTGTTCGGTCAGATCGCCGAGCGCAAGGAACTCGGTAACCCACATCCGGTGTTCGCGTACCGAGAATGCCGACGACCACAGAAACCAGGTCGCGACGAGACCGGATGCAAGGTGCAGCGTCTCGTGACTGTGGTCGTTCAGCGCAGTCTGCAGTGCCGACCGCAGGTTGGCGCGGTTCTCCCGGAGCCGGGTGCTCGCGCGCTCCTGCTCGGCCCCTGTCCATGAGCGGCGGGCGGCGTGTACCAGCTCAGCGCACCAACGCAGGTGGGCCAGCCGCAACGCCGTCTTCTCGTCGTCGGACAGTTTGCCGGCGCCGAAGTGCCGGATCGTTTCGAGCATCTTGAACCGGACACGACCTTCGCTGGTGGTGCGTTGTAACACCGATTTGCCGATCAGACCGGTGATCGTATCCAGAATGCTCGCGGCGTCGACAGGAACACCAGCACAGATGCTCTCGGCCATGGCGAGATCGAATCCTTCGGAAAATACGGATAATCTGGCCCAGAGCGCCTGCTCCCGAGTGGTGCAGAGATCGTAGCTCCACTCGACCGTCGCATGCAGGCTTCGATGCCTGCTCGGCCCGCCACGGTTACCGGTCGTCAACAACGCCAGCCGATCGTCGAGACGTTCTGCGAGATCCTCGACGGACAGCGCAGTCAAGCGCGCACACGCCAGTTCGATGGCCAGTGGCATACCGTCCAGTTGCGTGCACACCCGGCGTACAGCGTCCCGGCTCGAATCCGTGATGGAGAATCCGGACAACGCGGCCGATGCGCGGTTCTCGAACAACTCGATGGCGGCACCCGGCCTGTCCGGGTCACGGTGGTCCGTCATGGACAGTGGCTCCAGGACGTGCACGTGCTCGTCCGGAATTGACAGCACTTCACGACTGGTGGCCAGGATCTTCACATGTTCAGTGCTCCGCAATAGTATTGAGATCAACTCGGCGCACGCGCTGACGAGATGCTCGCAATTGTCCAGCACCAGCAACAGGTGCTTGTTGCGGATCGATTCGAGGATCGATTCGGTTGCACTTCGTTCTGGTGTATCTCGCTCGTCGAACCCTAGGGCGTCCAGAATTGTCTGGGGGAGTAGCGATTCGCTCCGTAGGGACGCGAGTTCCACGAAGCGGACTCCATCGGGAAACGCCCGCCGGTACGCCGCTGAGGCCTCGGCTGCGAGTCGGGTCTTGCCGATACCACCTGGGCCGGCGACGGTGACCAGGCGGCTCTCGCCGAGCAGTACCCGGATTCCATGGAGTTCTTCGTCGCGACCGACGAAACTTGTCGAGAAGAGTGGAATATCGGATGCCGTCGACGAGCGGATGCTCGATGGGCGGGTACCGGTTGTTCGTGGCGAACGCTCCTCCTTCACGCGGCGAACCGCGCTCGCCAGAGTGTTTCGCGATCCGCTCCACTCGAGCTCGCGGTGCAACTGTGCGACCGTGACATCCGGGTCTGCGTCGAGCGCCGCGGCGATCCGGGGTCGGAGGGCATCGGCCGACGACCCTGACCGTGGCCGATGGTCGTGGGGCGGTGCCTCGAATTCCAGGGCGCGGCGCACCGTGTTGCGCGAGATCTTCAATCGCGTCGCGATACCCGAGATCGATCCACCGGCTTGGCGAAGCTCGACTATCTCGCGCCATTCGTCAGCGTTCACTCTGTTCTTTCGTCCGCATCTCTTGATTTGTGGTGAGTGTCACTGGTCGATCATGTCCTTACTGAGCCGCGTGGTCAAGATCTGACAACACACACATTGACATAGATTACGTGGTTCACGACCGACAAAAGCGGGTGCTGACCTGCATCAAGCGTGCCGCGCCGCGACAGGTGGCGTTCCGAGTGCAACTACGGTTTCGCGAACGACCCCATCGAGTGAACAGTGATGCAAGTCATAGCAAAACGGAATGGAGCATCCATGGGCACCCCGGAACAGAACATCGACTTGGCCAACAACTTCGCAAAGGTCTTCTCCACGGGCGACGTGGAGCAGATTCTCGACACTCTCCATCCCGAGGCGACCTATTGGGTATCGGGAGGAATCGACGGGATGTCCGGGAGCTATGACAGGGAAGGCCTCGGAGCGTTGCTCAACGGAGTCACTTCCGTGTACGAGAACGGGGCTCTCGAGGTCACCCCCAACTCGGCAATCGCGCAAGGCGACAAGGTGGCCGTCGAGGCGACGTCGTACGCGAAGTTGAAGAACGGCAAAGTTTATCAGAACCAGTACCACTTCCTGTTCGAGTTCCTTGACGGAAAGATCCTGTCCGTCAAGGAGTACATGGATACCAAGCACGCATACGACATCTTCTTTGCCTGACAAAGGGTTCCGTACCAGCACCGGGCAATCGACCACAGTTTCGTAGAAAGGCATTCACGATGGCAATGGAAACCGGGCTCATCGTCCACCCGTACATGCGTCCCGAGCGGACCGCGCGCCAGACGTTCGATTGGTGCGTACAGCAGGCCGTCGAGGCCGACAAGATCGGCTTCGACTCGATCATGTTTTCCGAGCATGCCTCTCAGCGGTGGGAGAATATCCCCAACCCCGAGTTGATCATCGCAGCGGCAGCACGCCAGACCGAGCAGATCAAGTTCGCGCCGATGGCTCACATCCTTCCCCACCATAATCCGGCGAAGCTCGCGATCATGGTCGGCTGGCTCTCCCAGATCCTCGAAGGCCGGTATTTCCTCGGCGTCGGTGCCGGCGCATATCCGGACGCCTCGTACATTCACGGCATCAAAAACGGTGAAGACACGCAGTTCACCAACGAGATGGTCCGCGAGTCCCTCGACATCATGGAACGCATCTGGAAGCGCGAGCCGTTCTTCTACGAGGGACGCTTTTGGAACGCGGGCTACCCGGAAGAGAAGCACGGCGACGAGGGCGACGACCAGCACAAGCTGGCCGACCTCAGCCCGTGGGGTGGGGCACCGGAGATCGCCGTGACGGGATTCAGTGCCAAGTCGCCGTCGATGCAGTTTGCGGGTGAGCGCGGATTCCGACCGATGTCGATCTTCTCCGGTCTGGACGCTCTGAAGATGCACTGGGACATCTACTCCACCGCCGCGGAGGCCAATGGGCACGTCGCTGATCGCTCGCGCTACCACGTGTCCCAGACGGTGTTCGTCGCGGACACGGACAAAGAGGCGAAGCGGCTCGTGATGGAAGGGCCGATCGGATACTGCTTCGAGCGCTACCTCATTCCGATCTGGTGGCGATTCGGGATGATGGACGGATTCATCAAGGACGCCGGCGCGGACAGGGCCGACGTCGACCTCGAGTGGGTCGTCGACAACGTGTTCTGCGTGGGCTCACCGGACACCGTCGTGGAGAAGATCAATACGTTGTTCGAGGCCAGCGGCGGATGGGGCACCCTGCAGATCGAATCCCACGACTATTCCGACGATCCGGCGCCCTGGTTCAATTCGCTGGCAATGATTCAGAAGGAAGTGGCTCCCAAGATTTCGCTTCCTACAGCGGTGACGGTGTAGTGCTCGGATCGAGCGAAGCACAGCAATGAACATAGCGGTGATGAGGGCAAGGCAGCCCTCATCACCGCTACGCCTCAGAACAATGAATCATCTCCGACGAGACAGCCCGGTAAGTATTCCTGGCCGGCGATGCCCTTTCGATGCTTCGTCGGGAGACGTGCGACGTCAGTTCACTGC
This sequence comes from Rhodococcus sp. NCIMB 12038, assembly GCF_002165735.1. Lineage (NCBI taxonomy): Bacteria > Bacillati > Actinomycetota > Actinomycetes > Mycobacteriales > Nocardiaceae > Rhodococcus > Rhodococcus sp. NCIMB 12038. Next base: position 11,382 of record NZ_NHML01000039.1, on the reverse strand, counting down.
GACCGTCTCGTGCGTGCCCTCGACATGCACGTTCGGTACTACCTCCGTCGCGAACAGGCGCAGTGACTCCACCCACGGTGCCGGATCATCCAAAGCGTCATGGGTGTTGACGGCCAGCTGACCGTACCGGAAACCCGCCAACTCGAAGGTCTTCTCGATCTTGGCAATGACGGTTTCGGGACTACCGCACAGCCAGACGTGGTCGGCCAGGTAGTCCAGGTCGACATCGTCGATGTCGACCTTCTTGTCTGCATCGTCGATGAAGCCCTGAAGAATCCGGTACTTCTGGTAGACCGGCATGAGGTACTTCTTCCACGCATGGCCCAGGGCGCCGTTCTTGGCCTGTTCCTTGGCTTCCTCGTCGGTCTTTGCAACGTACACGTCGCGGGCGATCTTGAAGTTTGCACCCTGCGGCGTTCCGCCGATGGATCGGACGGCCTCGGAGTACGTGTCCCACTGCGACTTCAGTAGTGCAGAACCTCCGTAGAAGGAGATGGGGGTCCATCCGCGTTCGCCGGCGAGTCGGTGCGAGGGGGAGTTCTTGCTCAGGCCGGTGACAGCAATTTCGAGACCGTCTGCGCCGCCGTGCGGCGAGTGATCTGCAGTCAAATGGTATTCCTCACCCTCCTTGACCTTGAACTCGGCATGCGATGCGACGCTGCCGGGATCGATCTGGCTGTCGAGGCGGGCGGCCTTGTAGTACTTGCCTTCGAAGTCGAAGGGTTCCTGGCGCCACACCTTGTCCATCACTTCGAGCCCCTCCATCAAGCGAGGGTGCGCTTCGGACAGGTCGCCGGGCTGGCCACGCAGTACCGCCTCGTTCTCCCAGGACCCAGCCCCGACGCCGAGGAAGTAGCGGTCCTCGAGCAACTGAGATGTGTACCCGACCTGGATCGCGAGTGTCGACGGGTTGTGGAGAGGCACGATGTGCGCCATCGGTGCAAATCGCATGCGTTCGGTGATCTGCGCGGCCGCGACGATCAGCAGTTCAGGGTTGGGGATATTTTCCCACGCCTGCATGCCGTGCTCGCCGATCATGAAGTCGCGATAGCCGAACTTGTCGGCGGCCGCAGCAAGGAGCAGCGAGTACTCGAACGTCTCCTTGTCCTTGCGCCCGGGGCGCATGTACGGAGTGTGAAAAATTCCGCATTCCATCTTTGGATCTCCCAATCTGTTGTGATCGTCGAGGTATCGATTTCGGTCGTGTTGACAGTGCCGTGCATTTTGGTCGGATTACACTCGGGAATGAGCCTCCAAGTCGTTCGGTCGCTCGTTGCGGGATTGCATCATTCATGCGAATCCATATGTGGTCGTGCTATTCCCGATGGCCGATAGGGCTCGAGCGCATTGGCATCGAACGCGGGCTCTTTGCATACATTCGGCAACTTGCGGCGTGTCGTTGGTAGGTGTGGACCGATCACCGCACCACATAGATTAATGGTGACAGCGATCACTGTCAACTGCGACGTTGATGTTGATTCGCAAGTCATCCGACGGCGCTCATCAATGATCGAGTTCGTACCACGTCAGCCGAGAGTGCCGCGATCAGTTCTTCCTTCGATGCGAAGGCTGCCTGCCCACGCATCCAATGCTCCAGCTGCACAGTGATCGTGAGTCCGTAGAGGTCGCCAGAGAAGTCGAGCAAGTGAGCCTCGAGAAGCCTCGCCCCCGACCGCCCGTAGAACGTGGGGCGCCGGCCGATCGAAATGGCGGCGGTGAAATCCGAGCCGTCCGGTAGAAAGCACCGACCGGCCCAGACTCCGTCTGCAATCGAGTTGGAATCCTCTAGCGGGAGGTTTGCCGTCCGGAATCCAAGCTCGCGGCCGCGCTGATCGCCGCGCACGACCGCCCCTACGACGTGGGTGGACTGCGCGTCGTTCTCCGCCATGGATTGGGAGCTGGGTAGGAGGCTGTCGGGCGAGACGGAGCCGAACGGCCCGTTACTTATGCTCATGCCGAAATGCCACATCATCGTACGAGCCGCGGGTGAGAAGTTGAGCAGAATCGGCGAGCGATATCCGCATTCCCGCACCACCTCGATCAGGTCTGCACTGACGTCGGCCAACCCCACTGCATCGTGGTTGTGGCGCGCCACAACCACTGTGCCGTAGCCATTTTCGGCTATCGTGGCCAGTGCGGCAGTGGCGATGTCAGGTGTCAGGTGCGGCGCTGGGTCAACTTCGCTTTCCAGACACACGACGGGCGTGCCGAGGCGCGGGGCGGAGTCGAGGGAGTATGCGACATATTCGGAGTCGGTGATGTCGCTGCGATATCCGACGCAATGGACCTTTCCGAATGCCGACTGCCGCATGAGTGTGAACTGTGTGTGGAGATGCGATTCGGCCATTCGCCGGTAGGTGACTACGTCCTCGATCGAGACAAAACTCAGTCCGTGGGCGGCGGCGAACCGCTGTGCCTCCTCGGAGCGGGAGATGCGGGTGGGATCATCCTCGGAGACCAGGGCAGTGAAGGTTCCGGCCTGGCGGAGGCCTGCCACGCTGACCAGGTCGACTGCGGCTTCCGCAGCGGCTCGACGCGCCAGGACCCCGGCAGGATCCGTACGCACCGGCAGCACGTGTCCTGGCCTGGTGAATGCATCGGCGACGCTGGACCCGTCCGACAGCATGCGTAGCGTTCGGGCCCGGTCTGCGGCCGATATGCCGGTGCCCGGCCCAGCGGCATCGACGCTCACGGTGTACTCGATTCCGGAATGGTCACGGTCCTCGCCAACCATCCTGGTGAGCTGAAGACGGTCGCATTCGATAGCGGGGAGCGCGGCGCAAACGAGACCGGAGCCGAACCTCACCAGGAATGCTATTGACTCGACAGTTGACTTCTCTGCCGCGAGTAAAATATGGGCGTCATCTGCCGGATTCGCACCTGTCAGCACAACAGGTCGTCCGGCGCTGAGATCGGACACGGCACGTTGCACCCGAGTGGTCGGACAGTCCATCGTCGGCCTCGATTCTTTCAGGGTGATTGCCAAAGCACTGTGACGAGCGTCGCAAAGATCCTCGCCGCTGTCAACATCAACGTGGACATTGAAAGATTTCCGCGGATCGCCGCGCTGCGGCCGTACTGGAGATGTGTCCGTGCCGTAAGCCCGAGCGAGTGCAGCCTGGTGGCACGGAAGATCCGATGTGGGGAAGTACGGGGCGTGCGTCGATGTCCAAGTAGGACACGGCAGGGATGTGTCGCCCTGTGCGAACCGTCTTTGGATGGCGTTTGTGAAATCAGTTCCTTGCGGACTACTCGGTGGTCGGCGAGGCTGCCTGGTCTTGGTGGTGAGTGGTGTCTGCATACGTTGACGAAGGTGGCGTGCGTGCACGCCGGCGACAAGCTACGGCTGTGTAGGTGCGCTCGGGCTGCTCTACCGCCTGATGATCAGCGCATTTCCCTGGCCACCGCCGCCGCACAGCGCTGCAGCACCGACGCCACCGCCGCGACGCTTCAACGAGTGTGCGAGCGACAGTGCGAGCCGTGCGCCGGACATGCCGACAGGATGTCCGAGTGCGATGGCTCCGCCATGGATGTTGACCTTGTCAGCGTCGATGCCCAGTTGATGTATCGACGCCAGGGCGACGCCTGCGAAGGCCTCGTTGATCTCCGCGATGTCGAGATCGCTCACCTTCAGGCCGCCGTCCTTCTCGACTGCCTTCGAGATCGCATTGGCGGGCTGGTACAGCAGCGACGTGTCCGGTCCGGCGACAAACGCCGACGCCCCGAGCTCGGCCAACCATTCGAGACCGAGTTCTTCCGCCTTCGCCTTGCTCATCAGGACGACCGCGGCGGCGCCGTCGGACAGCTGCGACGCAGAGCCGGCGGTGATGGTGCCGTCGGTGAGAAATGCGGGCTGGAGTTTGCCCAGGCTCTCGACTGTAGTGCCGCTGCGGATGCCCTCGTCGGCAGATACGGTCGTTAGACCACGGCGGGACTTGATCTGCACTGGAACGATCTCGTCGTCGAATGTGCCATCCTCGGTCGCCGCAGCAGCCAGCTCGTGCGAGCGCGCAGCGAAGGCATCCTGGCCCGCGCGATCCAGGTCGGTGCCCTGGACGTAGCGGTCGGTCGCCTCGCCCATGGAGACTTCGTCGAACGCGCAGATCAAGGCATCGCGGTCAAGTGCGTCTTCGAGAGATGCGGCACCGTATCGCAATCCGACGCGTGCCCCACGCGCGAAGTAGGGAGCGCTGGTCATCGACTCCATGCCACCTGCGACGACGATATCGGCGTCACCGGACTTGATGAGCCGGTCTGCGTCGATGATTGCCTGCAGTCCGGACAGGCATAGGTTGTTGACCGTAACCGCTGGGGTGGTGAGTGGAATGGACGCCGCTGCCGCTGCCTGGCGTGCAGGGTTGGGCCCGACGCCTGCCTGGACGACATTGCCCATGATGACTGCATCCACCGCGCTCGTGCCGACCCCTGCCCTCGCGAGGGCGCCACGGATGGCGTGCGCCCCGAGTTCGGTGGCACTGAGCAAGGCGAGCGCCCCGGCCAGCTTTCCGATGGGGGTACGAGCTCCGGCTACTAAAACCGTCTGTGTCACTTGTATCTTCTCCGAGTTGCTCGACAAACCGACCGTTTTGTCGAGGTCGACCTGGACTCTTCTGCTGTCTCGTCGTTTCGCGGACCGACCCGGGCATCGGATCCGATAAGACGGCAACCCACAGGCACGCACGTTCCACGGCCTGTGGGTTGCCAACGCTCCGGTTACAGGACCGCGATCAGCCTCGCGTCCGTTGCACCTTGCTCCAGGCGATGCAACCCGTCGGGGATGTCGTCGAAGGCGATTTGCTCGGTGTTCGGCCGAACTGATCCTTCCGCGACAAGTGCAAGTATCGCGCGCGCTTCCTCCTTCGTTCCATTGGACGCGCCTACGATGCGGACTTCTTTCATCGTGATGTTGGGAATCGACACCGATGATGTGGCTACGCCCAGCCCCACCTCGACGATGAGGCCACTGTGGCGAATGGCATCAACGGCGGAATCCAGAGTTCCGTCGGCGCCCGCGAAGTCGATGATCAAGTCCAATTGTTCGGACTCGAAATCGCGGATGTCCTTCGAACACCCCTTCGCGCCCAGCTCGCGCGCGAGTGGCCACCTCGACTCGTTGAGCTCGGATACGAATACGATCGCCCCTGCCGCCAGAGCGATCTGGACACCGAAGTAGCCGAGACCGCCGAAGCCAATGATGCCCACTTTCATTCCGGATTCGACCTGTCCAGCGGTATGTACTGCCCTGTACGCCGTCCGTCCGGAGCAGGTCGCCGGCGCGGCATCGCGGAATGAGAGTCCGTCGGGCAGGTGGACCGGGAGATTGGCCGGGACCTTGACTTTCTGCGCGTACCCACCGTTCAAAGCGGTTCCTGGCCCATCGGTAGTGGCAGGCACTCCGACGCGGTCACCTTTCGCGAACTCGGTGACGTCAGACCCGACTGCGGACACGGTACCGACGATCTCGTGCCCGAGGATGATGGGTACGTGGCCCAGCAGCGCCGTGATGGTCCCGTCCATGAAGCCGATATCCGAGTGGCACAGTCCGACGGCCCCGGTATCGATGATGATGTCGGCGGGTCCGGGCTCCGGGTCAGCCACGTCGACCTTGTGGAGTGGCTCGTCTATCGCTGTGAATTGCCATGCCTTCATCTGCTCAGAAGCCTTTCGATGTCGATGTGTGCGCGGACTTCACCACTGCAGCGGCAAGCTGACAACGGCGCCGACGATTCCAGATCGGTGTTCGATCTTCTCTCCGGGAACGATCTCGAAATCGGGAATACGGGCGAGCCACTCCTTCAGTGTCGTCGTGATCTCCTTCCGAGCCAGGTAGGAGCCCGCACAGTGATGCACTCCGTGGCCGAAAGTGAAGTGTTCTGGATCCTTTCGATGCAGGTCAACGTCCATGGGGCACCCTGTCACCTGCGGATCCAGTCCGAAGAGCATCGTCGGCACGGCGACCATGTCGCCGTCGAGGAGCGTGGCTCCGTCCATCTCGCTGTCGCCATTGATGATTCGAGCGTCGGCAACCAATCCGTATCGACGCAACAACTCCTCGGCCGCGTTGTCGATGAGTTCCGGATTATCGACGAGTGTCTTTCGATCGGAGGGGTTCTCGGCAAGATGTTGCATCATGAAGCTGAGGAAGTTGACGACAGTGTCCAGCCCTGCAAGCAGAAGCAGCCCACAGATTCGCAGGCATTCATCCTGTGTCAGCGGACGTCCCTCGACGGTGCTCGCGACGACTGCACTGATCGCGTCCGGACCGGGGTTCTCGCGTCGTTCGTTGATGACGGGCCCAAGGTAGTCGAAGAAGAGGTTCGTCGCCTCGGTCATCGTCATCGTACCGTCGGGTCGCGTCATCTGGTCCGCGATGAACTTCAAGCGTGCCGAATCCGAGCTCGGCAGGTCGACGAGACGCAAGAACACCTCGACCGGGAAGATCTCGGCGAACGCCTTCGTGAAGTCGCACTTACCCTCGGCAACGATCGACTCGATCAGACCAGCCGCGATTCCTTCGATTTCATTTTCGATGCGGCGAATCGATCCCGGGCCAACGGCCGCGTTGAGCACTTTCCGGTACGGCCGGTGCTCGGGCGGGTCGAGGGAGGTGGGTATGAAACTGTATTGCTCGCCCGCTTCTTTCGGCAAGAAGGGACACTTGCTCGAGAAGGTCTCGTGGTTCTCGAATACTTCCTTGATGAGGTTGCCGCGCACCGCGATCCAGTGACCACCGTTGCGTGGCGTCCACACCAGGCCGTGGCCGTTTTCCTGCAACCCGGCCCACGCAGCCTGTAGGCCGTTGCTGATGTCCCCCGGCGCGAACATGTCGAAATCGACCACACGCTCCGGCGGCACATTGCTGGGAAGGTTCTGGGTCTCGATGCTTGTCGTCATGGCATGTCCTTCTGGTTGATGTGAGCGATTTCGGTAGTCACCACTGTTCGGGCGCGACACGAACGACGAGTGAGGCCAGGTCGTCGCGCATGACCAGCTGGCAACCGAGGCGGCTGTTGGGTAGGACTTCGGACGCTGCGTCACCGAGCATCTCGTCCTCGTTGGAGGTCTTGGGGGGCAGCATTTCGAGGTGGCTCTCCACGTACACGTGGCAGGTGGCGCACGACGCGCTTCCCCCGCAATCACCGACGATCGATTCGATGCCATGTGATACAGCGGCTTTCATGATTGAGGTTCCCACCGGTACCTCGACTTCTTCCAACTCCCCGTCGGGGCAGATATAGGTGACTGTTGGCATGGTTGTCCTTTCGTAGCGCTTCGAATGATTGATCGCTCAGGCGTGAATCGTCTCCACAATTCGCCGTTTACCGGACTGGAACGCGGCAGCATGGTTGATGGCATCTACTGCGATGAGTCGACCGTCTCTCAGATACTCGACTGCGAAGGAGGTGCCCTCTGAGTCGTCGATGACTCGTGTCTCGTCATATCCGGTGGACAGCCCAACGATCTTCAGGCTGTGCTCGTACTGATTCGACCAAAACCACGGAACCTGCCAGGGTTTCGGATCTCCACCGGTCAACGTGATCGCAGCGCGGCGGGCATGTTCCACAGCATTGGCGACCGATTCGATTCTCACGCGGCGGTCGTAGAATCCACTGTGGAAGTCCACGCAGTCCCCTAGAGCGAGGATGTTCGGGTCGCTCGTCCTCATCGAATCATCGACCACGATTCCGTTGCCGATCTCCAGACCAGCATCGTTGGCAAGTTCGATATTGGGCTCCAACCCAACTCCTACTACCAGATTGTCGACATGGTATTCAGACCCGTCGGACGTCGCGACACGATCTACTCGTCCGTCGGCACCGAACGACAGGTTCTCGATGGTCGTGGAGGTCAAGATCTCCACCCCTCGTTTGGCATGTTCCCGCTCGAAGAACTGTGAGACCACGGGTGCCGTCACCCTCGCGAGAACGCGGGGCGCTGCTTCGAGCAGGATCACTCTCTGGCCGGCCTTCAGTGCGGCTGCGGCCACTTCGAGGCCGATGTAGCCGGCGCCCACGATCATCAAGACGCGCCCAGTTTGGAAGCAGGAACGCAGTCGCGCGCAGTCGTCGAGGGTGCGCAACTCGTGGACGTTGGTGGGTCGTGTTTCGAGTTGAGCAATGAGCGGGAGCTCGCGGGCGCGCCCTCCGACGGCCAGGACGAGACGATCGTAGGAGAGGGATTGATTCGCTTTCATGCTCAAGGTTCGAGCAGTCGCGTCGATGCCGTCGACGCGACTGTCCAAGCGAAGTTCGATGTTCTTCTTGGCGTATAGCGGTGCGCCTTTCAACGGATCAGGATCAGCGAAGACGGCGTCCATCTTCAAGAGGTCCTTCGACAGCGGCGGCCGGTGGTACGGCGCGTAAGCCTCATCGCTCAGGACAATGATTTCACCTGTCCAGCCCGCGCTTCGGGAAGCGAAGGCTACCTCGGCGCCGGCGGTTCCACCGCCCACGACGACAAGTCGCCCCCCCAGGGCGGTCTGATTTTCGCTGGTCACAAGTCAAACTCCATCTCGGTAGCGGTTCCTCGAGCGTCCTCGGCCCACCCGTTCAGCGGTTAAGGCGGATAGCGCTTGCATTCCGTTGCTTGTCGAGAGCGCTGATTGCTGTTCAGCGTTCGTGGTGTCGCAGTGGCGCGTTGTCCGCTTCAGTGATCTGGGCGGCACCGGATACCTCATGCTGTTCGGCGGCGAGGCCGTCAACAGTGGAGTCCAGGAGTCTTGGCGCACTCGATGGTTTGGTGTTCGGGAACGGATTCGGTCTAGGGCCGGCTGTTTCCGAATCGATGTCGATCTGTTTGGGCTACTACCAACCTAGGTGTGCAGGTTGTCGATTACATCGGGCGCTCACCACACAGTTGACGCGAGGTTTTGGTCTGTGCGCCCAGTCACAGTCTGCATGCAGTGTGGAGTTGGTCATATGAGACGGCTACGCATCACGTAGCGCGTGTCCTCGCCTGGACAGCGAGAACCCGTCGATTCGTGCGCAGGCTCAATCTTGCGTCAGTACGGCCGAGCCAAGCCAAAAGGCGAGCTCCAACGCGATCTCGAGATTCAACCTGTGGTCCCGCACGGAGCGCCCGAGCTGGTCTTCGATCTTCTTGAGCCGGTAGGCGACAGAGTTCTTGTGCATGTGCAACGCATCGGCGGCGGCAGCGTAGCTGCCGCCCGTTCGTAGGAACTCTCGCAGTGTCGCGCGCAGCTGAGCGGCCGCAGTGTCGTCGACTCCGAGCGGGCCCAGGATGTCGGCCACCCACGCCCGGGTTGCGCTCAAGTCGTTGCACATCAACATCACCGCTCCCAGGTCGCCAGCACACACGATCCCTGGACCAGGCGATTCCGACGCCTGCACGACGACTCTGGCCAGATCGGCCTCGGTGTGAGTACGCACGAACCCCTCGACGCCTTCGCGAGGCTGCCCGATTGCGACGATGACAGGACTGTCCCAACGGCGCTTGACAGCGCTCAGGCGTTCACTGTCGACGGTGTCGGCGTCACCCAGTGGCACCCATGCGCGTGCCATGTGCTCATCTCGTGCCTCGAAGAGGGGCGGCGCGCTTGTGCCAAGTTGGCATGCAAGAGCAGTTGCGGCCGATTCAAGATGCGCTAACCCCACTTCGGGGCTTTGGGCGCGGTCCGTCCACATGATGATGCCGAGGTGATACTGGCCCAAGTGGTATCCCAGTATCCGCTCGGTCGGTTCGACTTCGATATGCCGATTCGCAAGAAGATCGTTGATTCGTGCTGACCTGGATGCGCTTCGACGCAATCGCCAAGCGTCTCGCTCGAACTCGTAGGTAGACAACAACTGTTGGGCGATCAGGTTCACATGGGCGGAAACCAGGGTCGTGATCTCGAGGGCTGCGCCAGCGGTGACCGTTGCGCTTTCGCTCCGAAGGGCCAGTTCCTGCAAACACCAACGCACAACGCTGTCTTGGTACAACCGGTATGCATGCTCGAGAGCTGTAATCGGGATGTCGCGCTGCGCGAGCAATCGAGCTAGCTCGGTGGCGGGCGCCGACGGCCCGACCGCCTCGATTTCAATATCGTGCCGCAAGATCGCCATCGTGATGGCGAAGTTATCGGCTGCACCAGCATTCAACTGATCGAGGATCGGTTGATCAGTGGCGAAATACTCGATCTCACCGACCAGGCGCGTGACGATAGCACCAGCGATCTCCGTGAGGCGGGCGTCAGCAACGGCCGTGATCGCCGAGACGATTTCTCTGACTTGCGAATCAGCATGGTCCGGCTGGCCGCCTTCGGCACGCTCAGGCAATTCCGCCACCCTTGGTCTGCCGTTCCGATTCGGAATCTGTGCGTTCGGAGGTCAATCGCTCGAGGGGGCAATAATGGCTTACATTCATCGCAGAGTGTGGGCGAGCACCGTGCAGAGCGTGCGTTCTCGATTGAGCCCGCCATTCGGCGGTGTCAAGCTCGTACGGCATTGGGACGGTGTTGCCACAAGCTGTTGGCCTCGCCCGATGCTGCGCGATGCGCTCGGGCGTGTTTCTGCTGAGTTGCGCATGCAGCGAAACCGGCATCTTGACCTTCGCCTGCGATTCTAAAATCGACAATCCCCTCTTCTTCGGACGTGACGGGCGCCACAGGTGATCACTGTAGGCTTTTTGGTCCGCAATCGTCAACGTCAGGGTTGATTTGGGCTCTTGTCAGCGTGCAGTCGGGGTGACTCGGAGGTTGCCTCTGACGCTTACGCAGCGTGGCGTTGTTCAGGCCGGCGGCTGTTCCTTCGACGCACGGCGACACTGCGTGGTGACACCGAATGCGCGCCGCGGGCCCGGCCCCAGACGATCACCAGGCCCCCGATCGGGGCGCTGGGTACCTCGTGTTCGAACGCCTCCACTGGGCTAGTGGACGAGGAAGGTGCCACAGAGACCGCCCCACGCGCGACAGCGCTGACCCCGATTGCGGACCCGGTCGGGCTCCTCCGGCAGTAACCGCACGCCGCCGGCCAGTGTCCCCGCGGTGTGAACAGTTCCATGGGTGCCGCGCGCGGCGCCGACGTGCGGCAGGTCGGCCAGTGCGGTGGGGGCTGCTCGACCGCGTTCTGGAAGACGCCTGCCTTGGTGGGGAGGCCTGACCCGCGTAGGCCCAGGCGGGGCGTCAGCACTCGGCAGCTCGATAGCGGCAGTATTCGCAGCAGCATGCGCATACCTGCACCAGACGGCGGCCGCACCCTCTCGCCGCAGCGGCTCCCGGGTAGCACGCTCAACGTGCGTTCGGCCTAGTACTACAGTCGCGTTTAGGGGAGGTGTCCTCGGGCTCGGTAGTGGGATTGTCGGGCTCGGTGTTGATGGCGGCGACGCCAGTGGGAGCGTGCGAGGACGTGACGCGGGTCGGGTAGATACGTCCAGATCAAGTGG
>NZ_NHML01000037.1:0-93362 GCF_002165735.1 Rhodococcus sp. NCIMB 12038 | reverse complement strand
ATCCTGGACAACTACGCCACCCACAAACACGAGAAGGTCCGGACTTGGCTCGACAAGCATCCACGGTTTCACCTGCACTTCACTCCCACCTCCTCGTCGTGGCTCAATCTGGTCGAACGTTGGTTCCGAGAGCTGACCGACAAAGCTTTGCGGCGCGGGGTTTTTCACTCCGTGCCGCACCTCATCGTCTCGATCGAGGAATACCTCGACGCCCACAACGAAAACCCCCGACCGTACGAATGGACCGCGACCGCCGAATCCATCCTCGCCAAGGTCGCGCGCGGCCGCGTCGCACTCGAAAAGATCAACTAAATCCGAGACACACCACTAGCCGATTATGGGCGGGGTCCCTGCACGCCCATAATCGGCTAGAGCGCGATCGACCTGCTGGTGATCATGAAGCGCGGGTGAAGCTAGTTCTGATCGCAGGTTGCCCGTGCGAGTTGGGCCCAGGACGATCTTCACCGACCTACTTCGTCCACACAGACCAGCCGCCCTCGACGGTGAGCGTCTGGCCGGGTGACGTACCGCGACCCGTCCGATGCGAGCCAGAGAACGGCATCGGCCTGGTCCTCCGCGTCGACGAAGGCCACACCCAATGGGGTGAGCGCAGCAAACGCCGGATCGATTTTGGGATCTATCGAATCGCCGGTGTCTGCCGGGGTAATCGGTCAACGATTGGGTGAGGATTCGCTCGTCTTCCATTGTTGCGGATAAACGCTCGCTATGAGGAGCATATCGTCTTCCGCGTATTTCGATTCAGCGATAGCCTGCCACAACCGGTCGATGAACCGGTACGTTGTCCGTCCAAAGTGCACAAGGATGTCCTCCTCGGAAGCGCCTCCAAATGGAGCCCACATTCGGGCGAACCCGATGAGGCGTTCGGCCTCGGTGTCAGGACGGCAGCTCTCCCGGTTCGCTTCGATTCGGGCGGCGCGACGTCTCTGACGCAATAGCCGATACTCACGAGAGTTCATAGAAATTCACGCTTCTAATAGGGAATGAGGAACCTTTTGCGGTACGCGACGGCACAGGTCTACGAGGGCCGTCGGTTCCTGCCCTGTCCGTCGAGTTACTTATCCCATGCCGCACTGGGGCTGGCGGAACGCGTCGCTACTACCAACCTCGGGCCCGGTGGGCAGGTAAGGCTTGATCAACCGAGCGAGATCCTCGACCGAGACCCAGTCCTCTTCCGACACCGGGATGACCGACGGCGGCTCCATCTCATAGACGTGCTCCCCGATCAGCAGAGCGTTCTCGTCGTATAACCAGTACATGGCCGTCTTCGTCGCGACGGCGTACAGCCCCTCCGGCTCCACGGCGCCCTCCTCGGCGAATCCCTCTTCGATGACCTGCGCTCCGGTGCGAAAGAGGTTGCTGGTGTGGAAGGACGAGAAGCCCCAGTCGGCGACCGACAGCAGCTCGTCCTGGTTGGTCAGTGCGCCGCCCGAGTTTTTGAGCACGGAGTAGAACTCGTTGATAACGGTCTCGGTCCCCTCATAGGTGATGGTCTCCGGTGTGCCCCAACGCACCTTGTACAGCGGGTTCGACACCGTGCGGGTCGGCAAGAAGATTTCGCGCCAGCGATCGTTGCTGTACTCGAGGGCGGCGTGCTCGAGGTAGTTCTGGCAGATCTTGCGCCGGTGGGCACTGGGGTTCTCGCGACCTTCGCGGGCGATGTTCTCGTACCACGCCACGGTCGCCTCGAGATACTTGTTCATGTGTGGGTTCCCTTCCGGAGTTCTTCGGTTGTCGATTCGCTCCACCGGGTCGGTTGTTGCCGGGGTTCCGGAACTGCGGCGGGCTGGCCGCGTGGGCTTCTACGCGGAATGTTCCGGCGCGACCCAGGAGAACACCTCTCAGTGAGTAGTTGCAACTATCACTTGATGCAAAAGCTCATAAGAGGTGTGATCTATGTCAATAGACGTTGAAACGAAGGTCAGCGGCGAGCCGATCTGCGACGCACTGAGCCCGATGTCTTCCTTCAGCGGTTGCGCGATGAGACCGTCTTGTCGGCCGCATCGAGAAGGCAGAGCAGGGCCAGCATGCCGGTGATGCCCCACGCGGTGAGCTGGGGTGGCGGGGTCGGGGGTGCGACTTCAGGGCGGGGGCGGTCACGGCAGTGGGGTCATCGATGTGGTGCACGAACGGAGTCCTTCGGTCTTGACGTGAAAAGCACGTCTCAACGAAATCTGCGGTGAGGCTTCGGTTGTGCGCCCGCGACGACTAGGCTCGGCGGTTCGGCCGCCCTCGCAGCATTTGCCGGCCCAGGGCTCGGGTGCCCATCAGGGCCGCAACTTCCAGTGGGCAATTGCAACTATCACTAGATGCAAACGCTAGCGAGCGGGTGTGGCCTATGTCGATGGCGGCGGGGGTGTGGCACAGGGGCGGGGCGCCCTTGCTGAAGATAGTGGATGAGCCCCCACGCCAGTTCAGCGCCACAAACCGCCATTCAATGGCATTTACTCTTGCTCATTGGTAGTTCGTGATCGATAATGGTGTGACGGCTGTGTCCACCGCGAGGCACGTGCCGGGAGCGAAAATGGGAAAGGAAGACTGTGGGAAGATTCGAGGACAAGGTCGTCGTCGTCACCGGGGCCGGATCGATCGCGGACGGCTGGGGAAACGGGCGTGCCACCAGCGTCGTGTACGCGGACGAGGGCGCGAAACTCGTTCTCGTCGACCGCAACCCGGATGCACTGGCGCACACGGCCGAATTGGTCGAGAAACATGGCGCCAAGTGCATCACCGTGACAGCCGACGTCTCGGACGCCGACGGGGTTGCCCACTTCGTCGATGCCGCCATCGAGGCCTTCGGCCGAATCGACGTCCTGCAGGCCAATGTCGGAATCGGTTCGATCGGCAGCCTCCTGAACTACGAGCAGTCGAAATGGGACCTGATGTTTCGCGTCAACGTCACCAGCCTGTTCCTGGCCGCGAAGGCCGTCGTCCCGCACATGAAGCGCACTGGCGGCGGAGCGATCGTCAACGTCTCATCCATCGCCTCGATGCGCTCGGTCGGGCAGCCGTTCGCGGCGTACTCGTCGAGTAAGGCTGCCGCCAACCAGCTCATCCGCGCCATCGCGGTCGAATTCGCGCCCGACAACGTCCGGTGCAACTCCGTGGTCGTCGGCTACGTGGACACCCCCACCGTCGCCGTGGCCTACCGCAACCTCGACACCGAAGCACGGGAGTCACTACAGCACGACCGGGCGGCGCTCGTTCCGCTGAGGCGGCAGGGCACCGCGTGGGACATCGCCCGGGCAAGTGCGTACCTGGCCTCCGACGACGCCCAATTCGTCACCGGAACCGAGATCGTGGTCGACGGCGGTATGACGAATGCCGCTCCCCATTCCTGAGGGGCAACGCGATAGGGTGCGGCAACCGGCAACCGCTGTCGTGCAGCAGTCGTTGACGTTTGGGCAGGTCGGTTGCCGGGCACGGCCAGTTCTTGGATACCCACCACGTTCCGTTGCCACGCACAACAGCTCACGTGATCGACTCGCTGCCAGCGTGTGGCCACGGGCTGTCCTCGCATTCAGCCGCGGTATACCCGAATCGGCCACCTCACCGACATCAGGCCGGGTATACGCCCGAGCTGGCGACACGATCGCCGCCCGGCCGCGCACCCGCAGCGTCCTGACCGGTTCGGCTGCCGAAGGCGCATTCTGTGGCTTCGGCAGCGATTAATCAGGGTTGTCCAGCGCACTGGTGGCCAGCCAGTTGCGGACTCCGTGATCAGGCACGCGCCGAGACCGGCGGACGATCATCTACGCTGCTCCGATCGCCCGTGTGAGGCGTCGGAGTGGCGCATCAAGATGTCGCCCGTCTGCGGACGATGTTGTCGCCACATCGCGAGCAGCTGTTCGGCGCGCTCAACGACGGCATCCGGGCCCGCCGCTGACGTGCCGTCGGTGTCGGCGACGCGACCCAGCTGACAGGCCTCGGACAACGCGAGCAGGATCTGGCTGAGGTAGCTTGCTCATGAGCGATTCGAATGCCACCGCTACTGCGTTCGGGTGTAAGGGAATACGGCTGCCCGGTATCTAGCGCGGACGACGTCGCTCGTGCCGAGTTTCGGGCTGTGTGGCGGGTATGGCTCAACCAGGCACTTAGGTCGGGCCGCCAGGACCGTGGACTACGTGTTGTCCGCGGTCCTGGGCAATGGCCACCGGGCGGCCGATCTCAGGAATTTGTCATCAGCGTGGCCACGCAGGTGGCGTAGTCGTGTCCCATCCAGCCGCCGGCGTTGACGGCCAGGGCGGTCGACGCATCGGCCACCTGCCGTCCCTCGGCCTGTCGCCGCAGTTGGGCGGTGAGTTCGACGAGCTGGGCCACTCCGGTGGCGCCCAGGGCATGTCCGCGGCTCATCAGCCCCCCGTCGGTGTTGACGGGGCGATCACCTCCGGGGCCGGTCCTGCCGTCGAGCGCGAGCTCGCGACCCTTACCGGCCGGTGCCAGTCCGATTTCCTCGTACTGCAACAGCTCGGCGATGGCACTGGCGTCGTGGAGCTGGAAGACGTCGATGTCGTCGGCGGAACACCCGGCTTCCCGGTAGACACGCCGCACGGCGTTGTGGACGACCGATTCATCCGGGGCGTGGCTGCTCACATGACTGGACATGATCGTGGGACCCGCTCCACCGGCCGAGGCGCTGCGCAGGACCAGCGCCGCGGCGCCGTCGGTCAGCGGGGAACACATCAGCAGGCGCAGCGGCGCCGCCACCATGCGGCTCGCGGTCACGTCGGCGGCTGTGATCGGCGCCCGGAACTGGGCATACGGGGTGTGAGCGGCGAACGCACGGTTCTTGACCGCGATTTCCGTCAGTGCATTGTCGACGGCGCCGTACCTCTCGGCATAGGCCTGCGCCTCCGCGGCGTAGGACGACATCATCACCGACCCCTGGACCTTCGCAGGGGAGGTCAGCGAACGGTCCACCCCGGATTCGATCGCGTCGAATGACCGCTGTTTGTCTTCATGATGAAGTTTCTCGGCGCCGACCACCAGGACGGTGTCGGCGCGGCCGGCCTGGAGCATCAGCGACGCGAGGTGTACGGCGCTGCTGCCCGAGGCGCAGGCATTTTCGGTGTTGAACATCGGGAGCCCGTCGAGGCCGGAACCGCGGAGGGCGACCTGCGCCCGGATCATCTCCTGACCGCGCAACAGCCCTTCGGCGGCGTTCGCGAACACCACGGCGTCTACCTGCGCGGGCTCGAGGCCGGCGTCGGCCAGGGCGGCCCGAGCCGCCTCCTGCGCCAGGGACCCCAGCGAGCGGTCCTGATGGCGCCCGAACTGGGTGGTGGCGGCACCGGCGACGCGAACGACATCCATCAGAACTCCCATTCAGTAAAAGTTAGTCTCATTCTATAGCATGACATATCAATATCATTGAATGTGTTGTGCTACCACCAGTGAGATCTTCCTCGGCGGCCTCGCGGCAGTGGACGATCAGTCCAGCACGGATTGGGCAGCGTCTTTTCCGCGCGACCGCGAGTGAATTGAACGCACTCCGCCGCGGGATCGACATCGCCCCACGCTGTGTCGTCGGGATGATCGGCGCAGCGTGGGCTGTGTGGCAGCCAGCTGCGGCCAGTTCGCCGGTCGGCCAGTGGTCCGACGGGTTGCTGCTCGCAGAAACTCCCACGGGGTGAGTGGAGGCCGTGTGCGGTTGGCCGGCGCAATGTCGCGGGACTCGGCCGGGAGGGGGGCCGGCGCCGTGCTCGATGAGCGGTGGGTCTGAAACCAGTCTCGGTGAAACAGCGTGGCCGTGGCGGGTAGGCGCCACGCCGACCTGGCGTTTACGACCTAACCGCCGATGAGCGGTTGGGTCGTCCATGCGGTTGCCCGACGCACACAGACTCGGGTTCGACGCGCCACGCTGATGGCAAGTCCTGTCACCAGGCCTGTCGGGCGATCCCTCCCGGTGCTAGGTCAGGCGGATCGTGCTCGGCCGCAGACCGGACTCCTCCATCAGTGCTGCCGCATGGCGGAGGCGGTCGAGGGTGGCGGGCACATGTTTGGCGAGGAACCGATCGGACGGTCCGGAAACGCTGAGCGCTCCCCCATCGTCCTGGCGGCCGATTGGTACAGCGACACCGCGGACGCCCTCTACCGACTCGTCGGCCGACTCGGCGTAGCCATCATTGCGTATTTGGTCGACACGTAAGCGAAGGGACTTTTTCGCCTTCGGGGCCAACTTCATGGAGTCGACGACCTGGTCGAATGTGGCGTCGTCCAACTGGGCGAGCAGCACGTGCCCGACGGCCGAACCGGTCAGAGGAAGCGGCAGCCCGACGGGCACGATCCGGCCGGAAGGATGCGTGGTGTACGCCGCTGCGATGCAGATCCGCTGATTTCCGCTGCGGACGTGGAGCGACGCGGTTTCGCCGCCGCTGGTGTCCCGCAACTGCTCCAGGACGGGGGCCGCCGCGGCGCGGACGTCGAAAGAGTGCGTCGCGCGGCCCACGACACTGATGAGCCGAGGTCCGATGCGATATTGACCGGTCGTGCCCGAGCGCAAGAGCACGCCCTCGTCATGCAAAGACTGCAAGAGGCGAACGACGGTGGACAGCGAGAGTCCGCTTTCTTCTGCCACCCGGGCCGGCAGGACGCCGCTAGGCGCGCGGGAGACCGAATCCACGATCGCCAAGATCCGTTCCAGTGCCTGCACCGAACTCTCCTTCGTGTGTCTCGACAGGGTCGTCATCACGACCGCTGGGCAACTCTAGTCCGACGCTGCGCCCCCGCTACGGGCGAGGGACAAACCCGTAACGGTGCAGCGAGATCACAATGACTCCCATTGAATGGAGTGTAGTCTCACCCATTAGCAGTGGGGTTGGATTTGGTGGGACAAGTGCTGGACCCGCCTTGCCCAACGGCGAACGGAAGCGAGAGATGAACCCCTACTACGACGCGACGGTGGCCCGGTACGGAGTATCGCGAGAGAAGGGCGGAGAAGCCGAGCCGGGCATCGGCGCAAGATCTGCCAGAACGACCTCGAGAGGGTGGCGTTGGAGTACAACGTTGGAGTACAACAATGAGATGGACCACCTGCGCATCGAACCGATTGCCCGGCGGGTGCGCCTGTGGCGCGTGACTCGGCGAATGTAGCCTCGCGCGTCACCACACATTCCGTCACACCTGCCGGGTATCGCACCTACCAGGTGCCGTCAACCGTCGTCGAACCATGAATGTCGATAGGCATCAGCGGATTCGGCGCTCCTGCCCCGCCCAGGCCTTGTCGCGCAGCACGTATTTCTGGATCTTCCCGGTGGAGGTCTTGGGCAGCTCCCCGAAAGTCACCGTCTTTGGCGCCTTGAACCGCGCCAACCTGCCTCGCACGTGCTCGACGATTTCTTCCTCGGTCGCTGAGGCATCCTTGTGCAGAGTCACATATGCCGCCGGGACCTCGCCCCACCGCTCGTCCGGCACCGCGATGACCGCTGCATCCAGCACCGCCGGATGGTCCATGATCGCCTGCTCGACCTCGACCGACGTGATGTTCTCCCCGCCCGAGATAATCACGTCCTTCGACCGGTCCCGAAGCTCCACGTACCCGTCCGGATGTAAAACCCCGATGTCGCCGGTCCGGAACCACCCGTCCGGTGCCGCCGCCGCCGTCGCTTCCGGGTCATCCAGATATCCGAGCATCAGATTGTTGCCACGCAACGCGATCTGTCCTGTAGTGGTCCCATCAGCCGGGACGTCGGCACCGTCGTTGCCGATCACCCGCACCGCACCGGAGATCATGTTCCCGACACCCTGGCGGGCCTTGAGCCGTGCCTGCGCCCCCATATCGAGCGAGTCCCACTCCGGCCGCCAATCGCACAGCATTACCGGCCCGAAGGTCTCGGTCAGTCCGTAGAGGTGTGTGACCTCGAATCCCAACTCGTCCATTCGCCGAAGGATCGCCGGCGAGGGCGGGGCCCCGCCCGTCGCGATCCGGACGGTATGCCCCTCCGGAAGCGGCGCCGCCTCTTTCGCGTGCGCGATCATCGACAGCACCGTCGGCGCTCCGTTCAGATGGGTGACGCCTTCCTCTCGGATCAGCCGCCATACCTGGGCCGGGTCGACCTTCGGCAGGCACACATGCGTCGCCGCGGCCGCCGTCACCGCCCACGGAAAGCACCAGCCGTTGCAGTGGAACATCGGCACCGTCCACAGGTGCACCGACGATGGGGACAATCCGGTGTGTCCCACCATCGCGACAGACTGCAGATACGCCCCCCGGTGGTGGTACATCACGCCCTTCGGTCGCCCTGTTGTCCCCGATGTGTAGTTGATCGACAACAGTGCCCGTTCGTCCGACGGGGTCAGATGCAGTGGTTCTGCGCCGGCCAGCAGCGCCTCGTACTCCTGTCCGGCCCGGATCCGGCCTGGCGGCGCATCGAGCTGGGTGACTACCTCATCGACCAATTCGTCGAACGACGGATCGTGGATCAGCACTGCGGCCTTCGAGTGCTGCAGGATGTAGATTACCTCGCTCACAGACAGCCGGGTGTTCACCGCCACCAGCGGTACCCCCGCCCACGGCACCCCGAAGTGCGCCTCCAGCAGTACGTGTGTGTTCGGCGCCAACACTGCTACCGGCCGACCGTCGGCCAGCTCGGCGATCCCACCCGCCAGGCGCATACACCGCTCGTGTAGTTCCCTGTACGTCCACCGCTGGTCTCCGTCGATCACCGCGACCCGATCTCCATGCGCCGCAGCGGCGCGATCGAGATATGACGTCGGGGTCAGGGTCTCAAACCACGGCGAGTCCGGTCCCATTCCGGTCGGCGCGCTCGCCCCGCCGCTCACGAGTACGGAGTTCTCGCTGGCGGTCAAACACTGAACCCTGGCCTCGTCCGTGGGAGTGGTCATGGTGGCTCCTATCGAATATCTCATCGGAGGGGAATGTCGAGGATGGCTGCGCTGCCGGAAAGGCAAGGGCCGGACCGAGCCCCGATGCTGTTTCGGGTGGCGCGGAGCATCGCCAACTAGTACTCAATGAGAGTATATTGCAGTCAGTGAAAGTCAAGGTCGCGGGCTGGCCTGCGAGACATGGGCCATGACGGTGGGGTTCAACATGAGCGCTCGGCGATGGCAGCGGAGCGTTACCGCCGGGTGGTCGTATTCGCAGGCCGTGCGAATAACCAGGAGCGCACATAATCTGGAGTGACATGCGGTGAGTCTGACAGCGCCCGCGGCTTACTACGGGTACCTCTGCATATTCGATCCCGCCGTAATCCGCGCGCCGGGCACAAACCCTTACGGTCTTTTTCGGTACTGCGAAAATGCGTTCTAGCAGGGTATTTGATGATCATCGACCTTCGGTTAGACATCCCAGGGCTGTAAGTCGTCAAGCGGCTGGGCGGTGCGACAGTGGTCCCAGGCAATGTGTTCGTCGTAGTGGGTGCGGTGGCGGAGGCGGCCGTGGAGGATGCCGACGAGGTGGTTGCCGAGCGCGCGGAGCGCTTGGTGGTGCAGGTCCCCGGCGTCGCGTCGCTGGTCGTAGAACTCTCGGGCACCCGGACTGGACGACAACGCGCAGAACGCCCACTGGTCGATGGCGTCGTAGAGACGCCGATTTCTGACGTGGCGTGGCGCTGCGTCATGATCTTGATCCGATTGGCCGCGGGGGCGGTGATCGTCGCTGTGCCGTCGATGATCGACTCCCGGGATGGTGTCGTGGTCCTCGAGGTCGGCGAGGGCCCTCCATGCCGCCTGCCTCAAGTGCGACCGTCGGGCTGCCGGCGCTGCATGGATCGAGTGTCAGGGCCGCGTCACTGGTGAGTTGCCGTTCGGCGAGTCCGGGTATGTGACGGTCGGCAGGTCGGTCGAAGAACCTCGTGTACCAGGCAACGGTGGACTCGATATTGACTTTCGGTGGCGTGGATCACTAATATCCATTCAGTGGCAGTCGCAACCGTTCAGTGGTGCCACCACCGCCTGCGCACAAACGTGTACGGGCCGCAGAGGCCGACGCCAACCGCTGCGATGGCTGGCCTACTGTCCCGTTGGCGACGGGATGCCCACAAGACAACTTGGAACTCGTGAATCAGGGAGCGACCGTGAGCCAGACTATCGATCAGCAATCCAGCAGGCACGACCCAGAACTCAGCGAGTGGCGTTCCGGGCGGCGAGCACTGCTCGGTTCGAGTCTGGGCTTTGGCGCCGGGGCCGGCCTGTTTCTGCTCACATTCTCACTGTTCGTCAAGCCGATCAAAGAGGCCACCGGCTGGAGCACGACGACGATCTTGATCGTTCCGGTGGTCCAATTGGTCTGGGGTCTAGCGTTTCCCGTTGTCGGTCGGCTCATAACGCGCTTCGGAGCGCGTTCGGTTGCGACGTTCGGGGTGATCGCCACCGCTGCGCTGCTCATCCTGGTCTATCTGGTGCCGTTCAATCTCGCCGTGTACTACGGATTCGCTGCGCTGATCAGCATCGTGGGCTCGTTGGCGTGGCACAGCCCGTACGTGACGGCGCTCTCCACGTGGTTCCACAAGAACAGCGGTCGTGCCCTGTCCATTGCACTGTCCGGCGGTGGGGCTTCGATGACGATCATCGCCGTGCCCCTGGTGTCATCGGCGATCTACAGCTACGGCTTCAAGACTGGATATCTGGTTCTGGCGGCATTCATGCTTCTCGTGGCATTGCCGGCAACGGTTTTCCTGGTCCGGCAACGACCGGAACCCGACACGACCGTGAACGTGAATGCGGCTGGGATAGATGTCGAGGGACCGACACCACCGAAGGCTGTGCAACAGGTCGTCAGCCCACGACGAACCTTCAGGTTCTGGGCGCTGGCAGTGTCGATCGGCGTCGCCTCGCTGGGAGCTGCCGGCTTCGTGGCCAATCTGGCCGCGATCATGTTGGAGGCCGGCCTTTCGGTCAAACTGGCGACCGGAACGCTGTCGATCTTCTTTGTGTTCACCGCAATCGGTGGATTCGTGAACGGACTGCTGCTCGACCGGGTTCGCCCATTCCTCGTGCCGGCAGTAGTGCTCAGCTTCAGCGCGTCCGGGGCGTTCGTCATCGGGTTTGCGAACTCGTCCTTCCCCACCGCCGTAGTGGTACTTGCCGCCGGACTGATCGGTATGTGCTCGGGCACGCAGGCTGAGCTTCCGGCCTTCTTCATGCTGCGCAAATACGGCCGGACCCACTTCAGAGAGACCTACAACACCACCATGATGACCGTCGTGGTGTTCGCGACGTGCAGCCCGTTCATCTTCGGCTTGATCCGCGACTTCACCGGATCCTACTTTTCGGCGTGCATGTTCAGCGGATCCGCACTGCTCCTGT
The DNA here is from genome assembly GCF_002165735.1 of Rhodococcus sp. NCIMB 12038. Classification (NCBI taxonomy): domain Bacteria; kingdom Bacillati; phylum Actinomycetota; class Actinomycetes; order Mycobacteriales; family Nocardiaceae; genus Rhodococcus; species Rhodococcus sp. NCIMB 12038. Next base: position 82,079 of record NZ_NHML01000037.1, on the reverse strand, counting down.
CTGTAACAGGAATGGTTCTCTTCGGACGTGATCGGGACCACGAGATCGCCGCGTGAGAGCTGAACCGGCCGGGCACACTCTCGAGTCGAATCGAACAGACAGCAGAATCACTCCACAAGATGGAGGAACAACGATGTTGAACTACGAAGGTCGAGTTGCGTTGATCACCGGTGCCGGACGTGGGCTCGGGCGCGCATATGCCCCCTCACGTTGGGGCAAGGTGGCTGCCGTGTGGTGGTGAATGATCTGCCAGGTGGGGATGCCGCGGCCGATGACGTCGTTGCGGAGATCGTCGAAGCAGGCGGCGAGGCACCCGTACTGAAGTAAACACAAACACACACCGGAACGGCCCCGCGGATCGGCATTCGCGGGGACAGTTCTGTCTGGACGGAAGATTCGCAGACTGCCGGGTCAGGCGGTCGCGACGATCCGGATCTCGGGACCGTCGTCGCTGTGGGCAGTCGGAAGTGCGGGCACGCCACCACCTGCCCGGAACGCCCCGGATCGCCCGCCGTTGGGGGTCGAGGTAGAGCGGTTGCTCGCATTAAGCCGATGATGCATCCGACGAAATACGGGGCAGTCTAGTTTACATGATATCCGCTATCGGCGCTTCGAAAATTATTGCTTGGCAACCTATTTGGCGAGCGTTAGCCTTCGGCTACGGGCGCTGAATCGTGATTCTTGACTTGTGTCCGGGACCGCCGCTTTGTGCGCTGTGGCCGTGCCAGAGGGCGGCGGTGCCCGCGAACGGGCAGGGGTATTGCTCGGTTCAGGGCGTAATAGGACCTGACCAGATGTTCTTATGGCTCGTGGGTGACCAATCGACCGTCAAACTATCCGCACGACCACCTGCTCGTGGTTGGCGGTGTAGCCGAGGTACTCGAACCCGACACCGGTGCGGTCGACGAACTCCGTCCACGCCCGGTACTCGTGTTCCTGCCAGCCGGGGAAGTTGAAGAACTCGTCGAACACGATCACCGTGCCCGCGACGAGCCGGTGTTCGAGCCGGTCGAGCACCGACTTCGTCGACGAGTACAGGTCGGCGTCGAGGTGCACGAACGACACCGGTCCGGGGTGTTTCTCGAGGAAGCCCGACAGCGTGTCCTCGAACAGTCCGGGCACCAACTCCGCACCCCGCACCTTGGGAAGTTTCTCCTGCGCGAACTCCCCGGCCGGGAAGCCGGTGCGCCACGTCTGCGGCAGCCCGGAGAACACGTCGAACCCGAACACCTCGTGCTCGGCGTCCTTCAACTGTTCGACGATGATCCGGAGCGTCGCGCCCGACGCCACCCCGAATTCGAGGGCCAGCCCCTCGATCTCCACCTGCGACAGTCCGTAGCGCAACGTGTCCTGCGGGTTCCAGAACACGGGCGCCTTCGGCATGTGCTCGAGCACGAACTCCGCGGCCTCGTTGGTGGCCCGCACGTCCAGCGCCTGGGTGATGTCGCGGCGGGCCTGCTGTTCGAGTTCGCCGAGCCGCTGCTGGACGTCGGAGATCTCGATGCGGGCATCCGACAGCTCGGACAGCACCCGGGCCAGTTCCTGGTTGGTCGCGCTCAGCTCGGCCAGGGTCTGGTCGTGCTGGTTCTCGGTGAGCTCGCGGGACCGCCGGTCGGACTCGGCGACCACCTCGGACATGGCACGTTGAAACTTGAGACGGGCCTTTCTCCGAAGATCGAACATAACCCCATGTTGCCACCCGCATCCCGGCTCAGGGAGTGAACCGGGGTGCGGGCCGGACGCCCGGTCAGTGACCGCGGCTGCGGTACATCTGCCGTTGCCAACGGGCGATGCTCTTCCACTCGCGCTCCCGCTCGGCCCGCAGCCGTGCGTCGCTGCGCGACGCGATCCATCCGTTCTCACGAATCAGCTTGCGGTAGCTGGCGAGTCGGCGTTCGGGCAGCGCGCCGCCGGCCACCGCTTCGAGAACCGCGCAGCCGGGTTCGGCCTCGTGCGAGCAGTCCGCGAACCGGCACTGCGCCGCGAGTTCCTCGATCTCGGGGAACGTCTTGTCGATGCCGTCGGCCGCGTCCCACATGCCGACACCCCGCAGTCCCGGCGTGTCGATCAGGGCGCCGCCGGACGGCAGCGGCAGCAGTTCCCGGTGCGCCGTCGTGTGGCGTCCCTTGTTGTCGCCCTCGCGGACGCGTCCGGTGGCGAGCACGTCCGCGCCGAGCAACGCGTTCGCGAGCGTCGACTTGCCCGCGCCCGACGGTCCGATGAAGGCGACGGTCCCGTCGATCACGGCGGTGAGGATGTCGACGCCGTCGCCGGTGTCGGCGCTCACCGCGACCACGGTTGCGCCCGGCGCCACCGCCGCCACTTCCGAGGTCGCGAGGGAGACGTCCTGCACGGTATCGGATTTGGTGAGTGCGACCACCGGCTGCGCGCCGCTCTCCCACGACAGCGCGAGCAGGCGTTCGATGCGCCCGAGATCGAGAGCGGTGTCCAGCGCGGCGGCGATCACCACCGTGTCGACGTTGGCCGCGAGGAGTTGCCCCTCGGACCGGCCGGACGCCGACGAACGGACGATCGTGCTGCGGCGGGGGAACAGATCGGCGACGGTGATGTCGTCGCCGCGCCGGTGAAGTGTCACCCAGTCGCCGGTGCACAGCGTGCGCTCACCGGCGAGGGCGCGGACGACGCCGGCGGGCGCGGCGACGTCGCAGCGACCGCGGTCCACGCGGATCACCCGGCCGGGCTCGCGGCCGTCGTCGGGGAAGCTGTCGAAGGTGTCGGAAAGTGTGTCGTTCCAGCCGTAGGGCAGAAGGTGTCCGGAATCGAACATGGTGGGTGTGATCCTCGGGTCGGTGAATGCCGACCGGACCACTGCACGGGTTCGGTCAGGCGAGGGGGAAGGGGGAGTGGACGCACGCGGCGTCGACCGACGAGACAGTCATCGGACACTCACTCCTTCGCAGCACATCGAGTTCTTCGACCGGAACCCCACGATGCTCCCACCCGGCGGAACCCGGACGCAACCGAATTTACGGTCGCTCGAACCGCTCCTGACGGCCCAGCTTGCGCAGCCGCATCCACTCCCGCAGACCCTGCGGATCACGCCTCGTGACGAGGAAGTACCACCCGAACCGCACCCATTCCTGCGGCAGCAGCTTCCGCATGCCCGGCTGGGACAGCAGATAGCCGCGGTTGCGGTAGGTGAAGAACCGTTTCGTCTCGTTGTCCGGGTACTGCGTGTGCATCCGGCCACCGAGGATCGGCTTGAACTCCTCCGCGCCGTTCGGGTGCACGTACGCCGTCTGCAGGCAGGTGCCGAACGGCAGCCCGGACCGCACCAGCCGGCGATGCACCTCCACCTCGTCGCCGCGGACGAACAGCCGCAGGTCGGGGACGCCGACCGTGTCGATCGCCGACGCCCGGAACAGGGCGCCGTTGAACAGCGACGCGATGCCCGGCAGTAGGTCGGCCGAGTCGTCGCCGTCGGTGAACAGTTCGGACCGCAGCCGACGCCACTCGACGCCGCGGCGCAACGGGAAGGCGAGGCGGTCGGGGTCGTCGATGTCACAGACCACGGGCGACACCTCGGCGAGCCCGTGCCGCTGGGCGCAGTCGAGCAGCGTCTCCAGGACCTTCGGCCCCTCGGGCCTGCCGTCGTCGTCGGCCAGCCACACCCAGTCGGCGCCGAGCGAGAGGGCGTACAGAATCCCCAGGGCGAAGCCGCCCGCCCCGCCCAGATTGTGCTGAGACCCGAGGTAGCTGGTGGGGATCCCGGCCGATTCGACGAGTGCGCGCACGTCGTCCTCGGCGGCGTTGTCCACGACCACGAGATGGTCCAGCGGACGCGTCTGCGAGCCGAGGACCTTCAGCGACTCCGCCAGCAGTTCCCGGCGTTTGTGAGTGACGACGACGCCGACGATCCGCTCGGCAGCGCTCACGCGGACTCCGCCTCGGCTTCCGCGGCCGCGCGAACGGGACGCTCGTTCGATCCGACGCTACGGGCGTCCCGTTCGGCCGGGCGGCTCAGCCCGGACTTCTCCCGGTCCATCTCGTAGATGACGTGGCGGACGTGGTCGGCGGCGTCGTCGCCCTCGTACGCGCGGACGACGTCCTCGATGCCGCCTTCCTGCCGGATCTGACCATGGTCGATCCACATGGCCCGGTCGCAGAGCTGGGCGAGGAACTCGTTGGAGTGGCTGGCGAACACCAGGATGCCGGACCGCTCCACCAGCGCCTGCAGCCGCACGCGCGCCTTCTTCATGAACTCCGCGTCGACGGCGCCGATGCCCTCGTCGAGCAGCAGGATCTCCGGGTCGATGCTGGTGACCACGCCCATCGCGACACGCACCCGCATGCCGGTGGAGTACGTGCGCAGCGGCATCGACAGGTACTCGCCCAGCTCGGTGAAGTCGGCGATCTCGTCCATCTTCGCGAGCATCTGCTTACGGGTCTGCCCGAGGAACAGCCCGCGGATGATGATGTTCTCGTAACCGGAGATCTCGGGGTCCATGCCCACACCGAGGTCGAAGACCGGGGCCACGCGGCCGCGGATGCTCGCGCTGCCGCGGGTGGGCTCGTAGATGCCGGACAGCAACCGCAGCAGCGTCGACTTGCCGGCACCGTTGTGGCCGACCAGACCGATCCGGTCGCCTTCCTTCAGTGACAGGTTGATGTCGCGCAGGGCCTCGACCACCACGACGTCCGAGTTGTTGCGACCGATGGATCCGCCGGCCTTGCCGAGGAACGCCTTCTTCAGCGACCGGGACTTGGCGTCGAAGATCGGAAAGTCGACGCAGGCGTCCCGCGTCTCGATACTCACATGTTCTGTCATCTGTTCAGACCCCTATACCCAGTAGGGCACGCGGGCCCGGTACTTGCGAAGCGCGAGGATGGCGGCGGTCCACCCGACGACGGTGATGGCCAGGACTATGTACCAGTGGTACGCCTGCTGGTCCTGGCCGATCATCGGCGCGCGCACGATGTCGAGGTAGTGGAACAGCGGGTTCAGTTCGGCGAGCTTGACGCGCTCGGCGGCCTGACCGCCCTGCGCCTCCAGGCTCTGCGTGGTCCACATGATCGGTGTCAGCACGAACAGCAGCAGCGTCATGCTGCCGAGGATCGGCGCGATGTCCCGGTAGCGGGTGGAGAAGATGCCGAACATGATCGACACCCACGCCGCGTTGACGACGATCAGCGCGATCGCCGGGATCGCGGCCAGCGACATCCAGGTCAGGTGCCGCCACACCCCGAACGCGAACACCATGATCACGTAGATGACGAGGTTGTGGGCGAACAGCAGCAGTTGCCGCCACACCAGCCGGTACACGTGGACGCTCAGCGCCGACGGCAGCTGTTTGATCAGCCCCTCGTTGGCGATGAACACCTCGGACCCCTCGAGGATGCTCGCGCTGATCAGGTTCCAGACGATCAGACCCACCGTGACGTACGGCAGGAACTCGTCCAGCGGGATGTCCAGCAGGGCCGAGTAGAGGATGCCCATCGCCGCGGCCTGAACGCCGGTGGCGATGGTGATCCAGAACGGGCCGATCACCGACCGGCGGTAGCGCTGCTTGATGTCCTGCCAGCCGAGGCTCAGCCACAGCTCGCGCTGAGCGAAGCCGTCCCTGAGGTCCTTGAACGCGCGCCGGAAGGTCTGCGAGTCGGACGCCGGGAGCGGGCCGCCTGCGGCCTCGGTTTCGATAGCGGATGCTGACACGGGCACCGAGCCTACCGGGAGTCGAGTTCCATGCTGTTTCGCCCGTTGCTACAGGTACTGGCCGGTACCGCTCGACTGCGATCCCGGATCGTTGTTGTGCGGCCCGTGTGGGTTGCCCATGCTGATGCCCGGAGGCAGGGCTCCCTGACGCATCTGCTCGAGTTGGGAGCGGGCCGCCATCTGCTGGGCGAACAGGGCCGTCTGGATGCCGTGGAACAGTCCTTCCAGCCACCCCACCAGCTGTGCCTGCGCGATGCGGAGTTCGGCGTCGCTGGGGACGGTGTCGTCGGTGAAGGGCAGCGTGAGGCGTTCGAGTTCGTCGCGCAGTTCGGGGGCCAGGCCCTGCTCGAGCTCGTGGATCGACGACTTGTGGATCTCCTTCAGCCGGTTGCGGCTGGCGTCGTCGAGCGGTGCCGCGCGCACCTCCTCCAGAAGCTGCTTGATCATCGTTCCGATGCGCATGACCTTGGCCGGCTGCTCCACCATGTCGGCGATCGACTCGGCGCCGTTCCCGTTCCCGTTCTCGGTTGCGGCGGCTTCGGCGTCGGAGTCCTCGGGCTTGCTCGCGGCCTCCGCGACGGGAATGGCCATGGGCTGACCGTCGGGACCGATCACGACTACGTGTTCATTCTCCGAGTTCGTCATGCCTCCATCTTGGCTGTTCCTGCGCGGCAGTGCGAAAGTGCGTCCGATTTGGCCCTTTCCATCTATGTTGCATTTGGCAACAATCGATGGCTGGCTTCGACCGTATTGACTTGGGGTCTTAGAGTGTCGGGCATGGCTTACGACGTTGCCCGCGTTCGGGGACTCATCCCCTCACTCGGCGACGGTTGGATCCATCTCGATCCGCAGGCCGGCATGCAGATTCCGGACGCGGTGTCGCGCACTGTCTCCACGGCCTTCCGGGCTTCTGCCTCTTCGTCGACCGGACGACATGTGTCCAGCCGGCGCAGTGCGGCGGTTCTCGATGCGGCCCGAGCAGCCGTCGCCGACCTGGTCGGAGGCGATCCCGCCGGGGTCGTGCTCGGACCCGACCGATCCGTTCTCCTGGCCTGGCTGGCGGAGTCGCTGAGCACGCGACTCGGTCTCGGAACCGGGCTCGTGCTCTCCCGCCTCGACGAGGAAGCGAACGTGGCGCCCTGGCTGCGCGTCGCCAGCCGTTACGGCGCCCAGGTGCGGTGGGCGGAGGTCGAGATCGAGACCTGCGAACTCCCCAGCTGGCAGTTCCAGGACCTCATCACCACCACGACGCGTCTGGTCGCGCTCACCGCCGCCTCCCCGATCGTCGGCTCGGCGCCCGACGTCCGCGTCGCCTCGGACCGTGTTCACGAAGTCGGCGGACTGATGGTCGTCGACGCGATCGGCGCCGCCCCCTATGCACACGTCGACATCAACGAACTCGGTGCGGACATCGTCGCCGTCGGCGCCACCTCCTGGGGCGGACCGCAGGTCGGGGCACTCGTCTTCCGCGACCCCTCCCTCCTCGACCGCATCCCGGCCGTGTCGCTCAACCCATATGCGCGGGGTGTCGAACGTCTCGAGGTCGGGGTGCACCAGTTCGCGCTCCTCGCCGGACTCACCACGTCGATCGACTTCCTCGCGAACCTCGACGAGTCGGCCACCGGTTCCCGGCGCGAGAAGCTCGAGGCGTCCATCAGCTCATTGCAGAACTACCAGGACACCCTGTTCGACCACCTCATGTCCTCGCTGAAGCGGCTACCGCAGGTCATGGTCATCGGGCGGTCGCCGAGCCGGGTTCCGACGCTCAGCTTCACCGTCGCCGGAGTCTCGGCCGACAAGGTCGCCTCGCACCTCGCAGACAAGCGGATCGCCACCGTCAGCGGCGTCCACGGCGGTTCCCGGCTGCTCGACGCCCTCGGTGTCAACGACGAGGGGGGCGCCGTCACCATCGGGCTCGCGCCGTACACCACCCGCTACGAGATCGACCAGCTCGTCAACGAGCTCGCCACTCTGGGCTGAAACCGAGCCCGCCCGATGTGACATTCGTTTCGCCGGGACGAAGGTCACACCGGGCGACGCGTCACTTCCGCGGGATCGTCAGGATCACCTTGCCGACGGTGTCGGCGGAGTCGAGCAGTTCGTGTCCGCGCGGCGCCTCGGTGATGGGCAGTTCGGCCGAGACGACGGGGTGGACCGCGCCCTCCGCGATCAGCGGCCAGAGCCGCTTGCGGACGTCGGCGACGATGTCGGCCTTGCCCTCGCGGCCCGACTCGGGGCGCCCCCGCAGTCCGGCGGCGGTCACGTGGGCGCGTTTGGCCAGCACCTTGCCCAGGTCCAGTTCGCCCTTGCGGCCGCCCTGCATGCCGATAACGACGAGCCGGCCGTCGGCGGCGAGCGCGTCGACGTTGCGGCCGAGGTACGCGCCGCCCATGTTGTCGAGGATCACGTCGGCGCCGTGCCCGTCCGTCGCCTTGCGGATCTCTTCGACGAAATCGGCTTCCCGGTAGTTGACGAGGATGTCGGCGCCGAGTTCGCGGCAGCGCGCCAGTTTCTCCTCGGATCCGGCGGTGACGGCCACGCGGGCCCCCAGCGCGACACCCACCTGGATGGCGTGGGTGCCGATGCCGCCGCCACCGCCGTGCACCAGCAGCACGTCGCCGCGGGACAGTCCGGCGCCCATCACGACGTTCGCCCATACCGTGCACGCGACCTCCGGCAGCGACGCCGCGACGAGCAGATCCACCCCTTCGGGGAGTGGGAGAAGCTGCGACGCGGGGACGGCCACCTTCTCCGCGTAGCCGCCGCCGGCGAGCAGCGCACACACCTGGTCGCCGACGGACCACCCGGAGACTCCCTCGCCGAGTTCGGCGATCGTGCCGGAACATTCGAGCCCGAGGATGTCGCTGGCCCCGGGCGGCGGGGGATAGAACCCCTGACGCTGCAGCAGGTCGGCGCGGTTGACGGCCGTCGCGGCGACGTCGAGGAGAACGTGACCGGGGGGAAGTTCCGGGTCCGGCTGCTCGGCCCACGTCATGACTTCGGGGCCGCCCGGTTGGTCGATCGTGATCGCATACATGGGAACGACGCTAGCGAAACGCGGCGCCGTCCGGTGCCCGCGACCGGTCGAGGCGACCGCTCGGCCTCTTCCGGCACCGCACGCTACTGGAAAGTAATGTCGGACTACTAGAATGTGAACCTGTGACAGCAGAAACCTCCGACGCCGAAGCCGCGACCAACTGGTTGACGGCGGCCGAGATGCGCGCATGGCGCGGATACATGGACGGCAACCAGCGGCTGATGGACGTCCTCAACCGGGATCTGCAGGAGAAACACGACCTCTCCCTCGCGGACTACCGGATCCTGGTGCTGCTGTCCGAGTCGCCGGACGGTTCGCTGCGCATGAGCGACCTCGCGGACGGCGTCCTCTCCTCCCGCAGCCGTCTCACCCACCAGATCCGGCGGATGGAGGCGCAGGGCATGGTCACCCGCGACACCTGCCTCGAGGACGGTCGCGGGGTGCTCGCCGTCATCACCGACGAAGGTCGCGCCCGGCTCGCCGACGCGGCCCCCACCCATGTAGCCGGGGTGCGCAGCAACCTCGTCGATCTGCTCACCAAGTCTCAGCTCAAGGTTCTCGCCGAGGTGTTCGAACGCGTCGACAAGGCCATCGGCGACCGCTGACCGGTTGCCCGATGCCGCGTCCGTACCGATAAGATCGCCCACGGAAGCGTGGCAGAGCGGCCGAATGCACTCGCCTTGAAAGCGAGCGTGGCGTTAAACCCACCGGGGGTTCAAATCCCTCCGCTTCCGCAGAGTGAAAAGGCTCTGATCTGGTGATGGATGCCAGGTCGGAGCCTTTTTCGTTGCGGTGACCGGTGGAGGTCAGTCGGTCCGTGCCCACGTTTTGCCCACACTTGCCGCAGATCGAGCCTGATCGAGCATTGGACGGGATTGGAGCAACGAGCTCCCATGGCGTTGACGTGGTTGTCGGATCTCGGGACACTTGGGTTGACGCAGTTGACCGCTAGGAGGAGCGCATGGACACCCTGGTCGAGCAGGAACGCAAGCTCATGGCCCTTCTCACCCGCCGCGTCCACGAGACGTTCACCGACGCGCGCGCGGCCGGCGTCCCCGCCGAGGTCTTCGACGATGTCGAATCGATCGCCGCGTCGATGGCCGCGGCACTGCCCACCACCCACGTCTACGACTTGCTGGTGGGCCCGTTCTACGACACCGGCGGCCTGACCCGGTGGTGGGGCATCAGCCGCCAAGCGGTCAACAAGGCTGTCGCCGCCGGCACCGTGATCGCCTGCCGGCTCGACGACGGCCAGTGGGTCTACCCGACGTGGCAGTTCACGGACGCGAGAACCGTGCATCCGCACCTGATCGCCCTGTGGAAGGCTCTGCGCACAGCCGCCGACCCGTGGACCTGCGCGGTCTGGCTGCGCAGCCCGCAGCCCGAACTCGGCGACCGCACTGCGGTCGACTGGGTCACCGCCGGCCGCTCGGTCGAGGAGCCGCTAGCGCTTGCCCGGGCCGACGCCGAGCGGTGGGCCGCGTGACACGAGATTCCGTTGCCCTCCGTCCCGTCCACTGCAGCATTTCCCCGGTTACGAGCTCACCGCGACGCAGGCGCTGCACCGCGGACACAGCAAGGGAAACGGTCCGTGGTGGTTCTCCTCGTCCGGCGGCGGCCGGTTCGATCTGACGCCGCCCCGGGGCACCTGCTACGTCGCGTTCGACGAGCTCACCGCGATCCGCGAGGCTGTCGGGGAAGCACTGGCAACGACCGGGATCATCAGCGAGACCTTCGCTGCCGAGCGGCAGCTGTCGACCCTGACCGTGCCGCACGCACACAACGTGGCCGACACCTGCGCGGACGCGGCCGCGGATTTCGGTCTGACCCGAGAACTGTCGTCCATGACCCCCTATTCGGTGCCGCAGGAATGGGCCGCCGCGTTCGACGCCGTCAGCTTCACCGGCCTGCGGTACCAGACCCGCTTCACCACCGGCCCGAGCGCCAACGCAGTGGCGCTGTTCGGGGAGGCGGGTGAGGCGGACTGGCCGACAGACCCGAGTCCCGAGCCGCTCACGGTGGCCGCTCTCCGGCACGGCTTCACCGTCGCACGCCCGCCGCGGTCGGTGCGCATCGTCTCGCCGCCGACGAGCTGATCCGGCTCCACGGCCACATCACCAGGGCTGCTGTCGCTTTCTACTTCTTCCGCGGCTTCGGCTGTTTCGGTGGCAGTTCGGCGACCTCGGCGAGCGCGCGTTCGATCCACGGGGTGGCGAGGTCCGGGGTATCCCGCCACCGGTCGGGGATGGCCAGGTATTCGCGCATCGGCTTCTCACCCGGGCCGAATCCGCCGACGCCGTCGGTGGACGCCAGTTCGGCTTTCGCCCGCTCGTCGAGGAGTCGCACCCCGACGCTCGGCCCGAGCAGCCCGGCGAACATGTTGCCGTTCACGAACGCGCCCAAGTTGCCGAACATCGGCTTCACCTCGACGCCGGGGGTGTCGGGGATCAGCGAGCGGAAGAACTGCTTGTCCTCCTCGGAGGGTTTCGGCATCTTCACGGTTACTGACCCTGACGTTCCTCGGGCGTCATGATGCTGAACGTCGCGCCCTGCGGGTCGGCGACACCGGCCATGCGGCCGACGGTGGGGATGTCCATCGCTTCTTCGACGATCGTGCCGCCGAGTTCGACGACCTTGGCGGCGCTGGCGTCCACGTTCTCGACGGCGAAGTACACCCGCCAGTGATTGGGGGTGCCGGGCGTCATCGGCTGACCGCAGCCCCCGACCTGATCCTCGCCCACCTCGAGCAGGTGGTACGTGTACTCCGGCCCCATGGACATCGTCGACGACGTGATCCCGAAGACGCTGTTGTAGAACGCGAGCGCCTTCTCGACATCGCCGGTGTTCAGTTCGTTCCACAGGCACGCGCCCGGGTCGCCGACGAGCGAGGCCCCGATGTGCCTGTTCGCCTGCCACAATCCGACGGCCGCCCCGGTGGGGTCGGTGACGAAGGACATGCGGCCGGCGTCCGAGACGTCGAACGCAGGCATCAGCACCTGGCCGCCTGCATCGGGGACCTTCGCGACCGTCGCGTCGACGTCGTCGACCGCGATGTAGGTGTTCCAATTCGCAGGCGCCCCCGCCTTCGCCGCGTCGGGCGGCAGTGGCGCGATGGCGGCGACGTTCTCGCCGCGCACCGTGGCCATCGAGTAGACGGGGCCCTCGGGCATCGGCCGGTCGTCGTATTCCCAGCCGAGCAGTTCCGAATAGAACTTCTTGGCCGCGTCCTGATCGCTGGTTTGGAGGTCTACCCAGCTCGGTGTTCCCTGGGCGTATTCCGACTTGTTGGGCATGACTGGACCTTTCCGTGTGAGGTGTCAGGCCGCCGGGACGGGGTGGCGGCCGGTGTAGGCGATGAGCCGGGTCACCGCGTCGCTGGTGTGCTCGACGGGTACGGGGTCGTCGAACCCGACGGCCTTCCTGCCTTCGGGCGAGATGATCTTGTGTGCCAACGCCAGCACGTACTCGGCGAGCGGCTCGGAAACGGCCACGTCGCCATCGGTCGCTGCCGCGAAATCCCAGGCGTGGATCAGGAATTCGATCGACAAGATCCCCGCGGCGACGGTTGCGGGGGCGTTGTTCGTCCCGAGCGTCACGGTGCCGTCGAGGCCGCGATTGCGCCACGCCTCGAGCGCGGGCTGGGCGAGGTCGGCGATTCTGGCCTCGACGGGTTTGCCGGGGTCGTCGTCGAACGTCGCGCCCGCCGCGCCGCCGAGGGCGGTGATCGAACCGACGAGATGATCGGCGAGCTGGGCGACGGTGAACTCGGTGCACGGCGTCTGCCGGGACATGTCCTCCGCCGTGACGCCGCGCAGGACGCGTTGCACGACAGCCAATGTCGCTTCGGCGCTGGACAGCTCGTCGAGCGGGTCCGGTGCGGCCGCCCAGTCGTCGGGCCCGGCGTCGCTGGTCTGGGCGGCGACGACGAGCCGGTCGAGGTAATGGTTCCAGCCCTCCGCGTGGCGGGCGGCCTGTTCGGCGTTCAGCCCGTCGTGCACGAGGCGCACCTCGGTGCCGCCGGTGGTCGGGGTGAGGGTGACCGCCACGGTGGACGCTCCCGGTGGGAGTTCGTCGTCGCCTTCCCAGCCCCACCCGAACACCACCCGCTGTCCGGGCACGACCTCCCGGAAGGTGCCCGCCGCCGAGTGCCCGGGAACCACGGTCCACCGGTACTCGCCCCCGGCCTGCAGGTCGACGCGGGCCGCGACGGTCTGCCACCGCCGCAATCGGTCCGGTCTGGTGACGAGATCGAACGTGGCGTCCGGGTCCAGCGGGACGACGACGGTCTTGTCGAATGGCATCAGCTGTCTCCTTTGGATCCTGCTTCGTCGGTGGCGTCCGCGACGAGGCGGTCGAGTTCGTCGATCCAGAAGGAGTCGAACAACGTGCGGAGCTGTGCGAGTCCCTGAGGATCGAGCCGGTAGTACCTGAAGCGTCCGTCCTTGCGCGCGGTGACCAGCCCGGCCTCGGTGAGCACCCGGAGATGTTGCGAGATCGCAGACCGGCTCGCTGGGAAGTGTGCGGCGAGGTTGTTGACGGTCTGTTCACCTGCTGTCAGCAGTTGCATGAGGCGTCTCCGGGTGGGCTCAGCTGCGACTTCCAACTGATCGAGCACGACCAATACGTTAGTCGTGACTAACACGTTGTGCAATGGGTCTCGCCGCCTACGTCCTGAAGTGGAAGAATTCTTGGCGACGAGGGAGTGAAAAATGACAACGTCAAGCCCCTGGCCCACGATTCACCAAGAACGCCGCGCCCTGGTGGACGACCTCGAACCGCTGACCGACACTCAGTGGTCGACGCCGTCGCTCTGCGAGCGGTGGACTGTGCGCGACGTGTTCGCGCACATGACGGCGACGGAGAAGATGACGCCGCCGAAATTCGTCGGAAAACTCGTCGGGTCGGGATTTCGGATCAACAATATGTTCGAGAAGGACATCGCACACGAAGAGGAAGGAACACCGGCGGAGTCGCTCGACGAGTTCCGGGCGCACATGGCCGACTCCACCCACCCACCGGGCCCGATCGACGCCATGCTGGGCGAGATGATCGTCCACGGCGAGGACATCCGCCGGCCGCTCGGCATCGCGCACGAGTATCCGATGGACGCCGTCGTCCGCGTCGCCGACTTCTACAAGAATTCGAACCTGCTGATCGGGTCGAAGTCGCGGGTCGCCGGGTTGACGCTGCGGGCGACCGACACCGACTGGACCAACGGATCGGGACCCGAGGTCTCCGGCCCGATGCTGGCGCTCGTGCTGGCGATGACGGGACGCAGCGCCTCGCTCGACGAACTCAGCGGGGAAGGTCTTGATCAGCTGAAGTCGGCACTGTCCAAGTAGCGGTCCGCCAAGCGAACCGTGGTGACTACAACGTGATCACGGTGGAGCACACAGCTGTCACAAACCCTCTAAGCTCTTGTTGACCGGACGCATTTTGTACTGTGCAATCGGGGTCCACACAGTCCGGGGAAGAGGGTTTACTTTATGCGTCGCGAAGCAATGGCTGCTGTCGGTCTGGCAGTGTCACTGACCCTTCTGGGGCCGGCGTTCACTGCAGTGGCCGATCCGGTGCCTGCTCCGGTCGCGCCCCAGGGCCACGGCGTCGCGAGCGTCGACAAGATCGTCCCGCTCACCGACACCCGTAGTGCCGTCTTCATCAATTCCCCCGCCATGGGCCGTGTCGTCCAGGTGCAGGTCCTGCATCCTGCCGGTGGCGGCTCGCGGCCGTCGCTGTATCTGCTCGACGGCGTCAGTGCGGGCGCCGAGTCGGACTTCCGCGAAAGCACGTGGACGCAGAAGACGGACGTCGTCCAGTTCTTCGCCGACAAGAAGGTCAACGTGGTGCTCCCTGTGGGGGGCACCGCCAGCTACTACACCGACTGGCTGCAGCCCGACCCCACGCTGGGAATCAACAAGTGGGAGACGTTCCTGGCCGACGAACTCCCGCCGATCATCGACAAGAACTTCAGCGGCAACGGCGTCAACGCCGTCGCGGGTGTGTCGATGGGCGCGATGGGCGCCGCCAACCTCGTCACCAGGCACCCGCAGCTCTACCGCGGACTCGCGGCCTACAGCGGATGCCTCGACAACTCGAACCCCAGCTCGCGTGACTCGGTCCGCGGCACGGTGGCGTTCAAGGGCGGGAACCCGGCCAACATGTGGGGTCCCGACACCGATCCCGCCTGGACCGCGCACGATCCGTCGGTGAACGCCGAAGCGCTGCGCGGCAAGCAGATCTACATCTCCACCGGCAACGGGCTTCCCGGACCGTACGAGATCACCGGAGACATCGCGTCCACGATCGCGGTGGGCGGCCCGCTCGAGGCGGCGGCGAACCTCTGCACGCAGACGTTCCAGCGACGCCTGACCCAGCTCGCGATCCCGGCGACGTTCGCCTACCGCAATTTCGGCACGCATTCGTGGCCGTACTGGCAGGACGAACTGCGCACGTCGTGGCCGGTCCTGAAGAGCGCGCTCGGCGTCTGAACGGGCGTTCCTAACCGACCACGGTGATCCGGTCGGTGTTCGGCGGCGTAACGGGTGAATGCGCTCCCAGATACGTCGTGAAGGCGTCGAGGTCGCAGCCCGCGTGCACCGTCTCGGTGCGGGTGCGGAACGCGTCGAACCCGTCGCCGCCGTCGGCGAGGAACTTGTTGACCGCCACCCGGTAGGAGAGCGCGGGGTCGACGGCTGCACCGTTCACCCGGAGGTCCGAGATGCGTTCGCCGACGATCGCCGAGCGATTCAGCGCGTATGTCAGCGAACTCGACGGCGCCAGGATCCGCTCGGTGACCGTGCCGTCCCCGCGGGGCTGGAACTGCTGCTCCAGGGCGGTCTTCAGCACCGCGCCGGTGACGGTCAGGACCTCGAGGGTGTTGCCGAACGGTTGAGCAGCGTACGTCTGCCCGTAGGTGACGGCGCCGTCGGCGCCGCGCAGCAGGTCTTCGCGGAGTCCGCCGGGGTTGGTGAGCGCCACCTGGGCGCCGTGCCCGGACCCGGCGGCGAGCTGGGCGTCGGCAACGACGTTTCCGAGGGTCGATTCGCCGCCGGCGGTCTCGTCGCGGGTGAGGTCGCCGGACAGCGACGCCACCCGCGCCGCACCGATCCGGGAGGCCTGGGCGGTGGCGCTGTCGGCGAGCGCCTGGATGTCGGGGTCGGGCGGGATGTCGTGGGTGACCACCTGATTGAACGCGGACGTGCGGTCGCGCAGGACGTCCCGGGTGGTGCGGTCGATCGACACGTCCACCACGGAGACGATGCGGCCGTGGGACGCGCCCTGCATCATGACGCGCGGGTTGCCCATCGGGTCGGGAAACGAGCAGTTGTACTGCTGGTGGCTGTCGGCCGTGAAAATGACGTCGACCTTCGGGGACGCCCGCAGCGCGAGGTCGCGTGCCGGTCCCGACGTCACCTCGCACGAGTTCGGGCCGTTGTCGGCGACGGGTTCGGCTCCCCGGTGCAGCAGCAGCACGATGGCCCGGACGCCGAAGAAGTCGAGGAGATCCGCGGTCCGGTCGACGGCCGTGAGCTCGTCCGTGAAGCGCAGCCCGCCGACGCCCTCCGGTGTCACCATCGTGGCGGTGTCGGCGGGCATGGTCGCGATGACCCCGACCGGGATGCCTTCCACGTAGTCGACGGTGAACGGCAGTGTCGCGGGTGCGCCGTCGTCGAACTCCATGTTCGCGGCGAGGAGTGGGAAGTCCGCGCCCGCGAACGTGTTTCCGAACCGGCAGCCGTCGACGGGATGGCAGCCGCCGGTCTGCATCCGCCGGAACTCCGTGTATCCCTCGTCGAGTTCGTGATTGCCGACCGCGGACGCGTCGACGCCCATCCGGTTGAGCAGTTGCACGGTCGGTTCGTCGTGGAACATCGCGGATTCGAGCGCCGACGACCCCCAGTTGTCACCCACCGAATACAGCAGTGAACGGGTGGCCTGACCGCGCAGCTGCGAGACGTAGGCGGCCAGGTAGGCGGCGCCGCCGGCCGGGACCAGCGAACCGTCGGCGTGCTTGACCTGGCTGCGGACGCCGGGCGGCGGTTCGAGGCTGCCGTGGAGGTCGTTGAAAGCGAGGAGCCGGACGGAGACCGCCGAATCCTGGGCCTGCGCCGACAGCCCCGACGTCACCGAGATCGCCAGCGTCGTCGCCAGTCCAGCCGCCAGCACGGCAGTGCGGAGCGCGGCGCGGCGACGCATGGACGGTCTCCCTTCGGCAAAACCTCACTGAGTCTGCCAACAAGGAGTCACGGGCGTTGTACCCGTGGGTAACGTTTACATCTCGAGCGTTACGCCCGGACGGCGATGTTCGCGATCGAGCGCGCCTCGGTGCTCGTCGCGAACGCGAGGAACGCGTCGTTCTCCTCGGGATCGCCGATCGTGATCCGCACCCCGTCGTTGCCGTACGGGCGCAGCACGACACCGGCCTCGGCGCTGGCCGCACCGAACGCTCCGGAGCGGGTGCCCAGCGGGAGGTAGACGAAGTTGGCGGCGGATTCGGGCACCTCGTATCCGGCTGCGAGCAGGGCGTCGCGTACCCGGCCCCGCTCGGCGACGACGCCGTCCGTGCGTGCCAGCAGTTCACCGGACGCGGCCAGCGACGCGATGGCGGCGGCCTGCGCGACGGCGTTGACCGTGAACGCGATGTGGACCTTGCTCAGCGCGGTGACGACCGCGGGATCGGCGATCGCGTATCCCACGCGGAGACCCGCCAGGCCGTAGGCCTTGGAGAACGTGCGCAACACCACCACGTTCGGGTACCGGCGGAACAGGTCGAGACCGTCGGCGCCCGACCGGTTGTACTCGAAGTAGGCCTCGTCGAGGGCGACGACCACGCGGTCGGGCACGGCGTCGAGGAACCGCTCGAGCTCATCCGTGCCCAGGGCAGGCCCGGTCGGATTGTTCGGGGTGCAGACGAAGATCAGCCGCGTCCGGTCGGTGACCGCGGCCGCCATCGCATCGAGGTCGTGCCGGTAGTCGGGGGTGAGGGGCACCGTGACCGGGACCGCGCCCGCCACGCTGGTGACCACGGGGTACGCCTCGAACGAGCGCCACGCGAACATGACTTCGTCGCCGTCGTTGCAGGTGGCGTGGACGAGTTCCTGGCACAGGCTCACGGATCCGGCCCCGACCGCGACGTTCGCAGCGGTTACCCCGAAGTGGCCGGCGAGGGCCGCGATCAGCGCGACGTGACCGTTGTCCGGGTACCGGTTCGCGACGGCGACGGCGTCTGCGATGGCGTCGCGCACGCTCGGTAACGGTCCCAGCGTGGTCTCGTTGCTGGCCAGCTTGATCGCGCCGGGATAGCTCTTGCCGGGAACGTATGCCGTGATCGAGTCGAGGTCTGCCCTGGTTCGCGGAGTCACCAGGCGATTATGCGCCTCCCGATCCACTGCGCCGACGCCCCCTTCGTGCCAAGGTAGGGACATGTCGGGATTCTTCAGGGACAGTGCGGCCCTGCGGACGTCCGGAGACGCGCCCGTAGACCCGCAGAGGCGCGTTCCGCTCACCGCGGTGGAACCGGACGGTCCGGCGCGGGGCGGGATCGTGATCCTGCACGAGTCGCGCACGTTCAGCGACGCCCTCCTCGATCTGATGCGTTCGCTCGCGATGGAGGGGTGGGTGACGGTGGCGCCGCACCTCTTCCACCGGGAACCGGCGACCAGCGACGTCGAGGTGTTCGGCGACGCCCTGTTCGCCGACTTCGACGCCACCTTCGACTGGCTGATCGCGCGGGGGATCTACGCCGACTGCGTAGGGGTGCTCGGATTCGACGACGCCGGAACCGCCGCCCTGCTCGTCGCCACGACCCGTCCCGTCGGCGCCGCCGTGAGCGTCGCCGCCCGCGGGATCGTCGAACCGCTGTCGGAGGACGCGCCCGCGCTGGTGCACGCGGCGCCCGGGCTGAAGGCGCCGTGGCTCGGTCTGTACGGGGAGGACGACCCGTCCACACCGCCCGATCAGGTCGAGATGTTGCGCGACGCCACCGCCAAGTCCGACGTCGCGGGACTCGTCGTGAGTTACGCCGGGCTCGCGCACCGGGCCGACGAACCTCCACAGGTGCCCGACCGGGACGACGACCCGGGCGCGCAGGCCATCGTCGACGCGCAGCGGCGGATCTTCGACTGGTTCGACAGCCACCTGCGTTAGAGCGGCCATTCCTGCGCGCTGACCAGCCGTTTTGCCTTTGTGGTGGAAAGGTGTGTAATCTTTCGCACCGGCGGTCCGAAGGGATCGGAACCACCCCAGGGAGGCGTGCCAGAGCGGCCGAATGGGACTCACTGCTAATGAGTTGTCCCTTTTACGAGGGACCGGAGGTTCAAATCCTCTCGCCTCCGCCACACCGGGCCTAGACGGCCGGTGAAAGCTAGACAACTGAAGAACATGCGCCCGTAGCTCAACGGATAGAGCACTTGACTACGGATCAAGAGGTTAGGGGTTCGAATCCCTTCGGGCGCACAAAGAAACCCCGTCGACTGTAGTGATGCAGGCGGCGGGGTTTCTCTATTGCTCCCATCCGGCGGCCCGGGTCAGCAGCAGGAGGTTCCGGCGTCGGTGCCGCAGCAGGTGGCCTCCTCGGCATCGGCGGCGGTGTCGGAGTCACGGTGCCGGGGGCTCGACCCGAACGTGTCGGAGTCGGCGAGCACGGTGTAGACCTCCCACTTCTCGCCGGCTGGGCCGGTGACCCACACCTTGTCCTGGGTGGCGAAGCAGCAGGTGGTGCCGATCTCTTCGTCGGTGAAGAGGCCCTCCGCGGTCAGCCGGGTGATCTCCTCGTGCACTTCGGCGCTCGATTCGACCTCGACGCCGAGGTGGTTGACGGTGCCGCCCTGGCCGGGGTTCTCCAGCAGCACCAGTTTCAGGGGTGGTTTCGTGATGGCGAAATTCGCGTATCCCGGCTTCAGTTTCGCGGGCCGGGTGTCGAACAATTTCGAGTAGAACGTGACTGCTTCCTCCAGGTCGTCGACATTGAGGGCTAGTTGGGCGCGGGACATGACAACCTCCACTTGTGTGACATATGTCGAATTGCTCTGCATTCACAGAATCCCACCTTTTTGACATATGTCAAGAAGGTGGGATCATGGCTTCATGCCCAAGACGCTGCCGGTTCTCGATGTGTCCGGACCGATCTGCTGCGCGCCCGTCTCGGCCGCCCCGATGACCGACGAGTCCGCGCTGCACGTCGCGCTCCGGCTCAAGGCCCTGGCCGACCCGGTCCGGATCAAGCTGATGTCGATCCTGCTGACCGCGAGCGAGGGCGAGGTGTGCACGTGCGATCTCGCGACCGGCGTGGGCCTGTCCGAGTCGACCGTCAGCCACCACCTCGGCCAGCTGAAGAAGGCGGGAATGGTCCAGGCAGTGCGCCGCGGCATGAACGTCTTCTACAGCGCTCGACCGGATGCCCTCGACGCACTGCGGGTCGTCCTCGACCCCAACTGCTGCGCCTGACCGGTCACGACGTTCGCGTGCTCGATTCGAGGCCGATGGTGGTGGTCGTCGAACCGAGGCCGATCCGCGGCCAGCCGGCGGTGACCGAGATGAAACCCGATGCGGGGATCGCGTCGAGCCAGTAGTGCGGCTCGGTCCGGTACTCGGGCGGCCCGCTCCCGCACGGCTTCGACGCCGCCGCCGGATGGTAGGGGTCGGCCTCACCCTCGATGTCGTCGACGCGCGCCCGCACCGACAGATAGGACCACCGCGTGGACGGATCGTCAGGGTCGGACAGCGAGCGGGTCTCGTACTGCGCCAGCTCCGCGGGTCTGCCCGTCGCGGTCAGGGCCATCCGGAGCTGGAGGCCGTCCGGGAACGCCACGATCTCGAACAGCTCGAGCGTGAGGTGGTCTTCGGCCGTGAGGAGCAGGGGGCCGTGGACCCGGTGTCCTCCGGTGGTGGGTGGTGCTACTGCCGGCCAACGCGGTCTGCGCATGACCTCTATGATCCCACCGATCCGAATGCAGATGCAATGGTGGACAACGAAGTTCATGCCGTGTAGGGGCCGGCTCAGCTGGTGGGCGGGACGAATTCCGGCTGGTCGAGGAGTCGGAGCCAGGTTCCGTCCGGCTGCCTGCGGACGACTTGCGCCCGCGCGCCGGATCCGTCCTTCGGCGGGGTGGACGTGAGCGCGATGTCGTCACTGATCAGGGTGGGGAGCGGTGTCTCCGGTTCGAAGTGCGGCGCGTTCGCGAGCACCGACTCCCACAGCTTCCGGATGGCGGCCCGGCCGACGGTCCGGCTGCCGGGCGGGTACGCCATCACGGCGTTCTCCTCGTACAGGGCGGCGACTCCGGCCGCGTCGCCTGCGTTGCTGCGCTCGACGAACAGTCGGGTGAGGTCTTCGGGGTTCTGGGCCTTCTCGTAGTCGGTCACCGGGAATCCTTTCGTGGGTGAACTGCTGTCCCTTTCCAGGGTGGTGCCGGCGCAACCGGAAGTCCAACAGATAGTTCTGCTGAATACTAGAATCATTGGTTATGGAACTGAGGCAACTCGAGTACTTCGTCGCGGTCGCCGAGGAAGCGAACTTCACCCGCGCCGCGGAACGCGTCCACATCAGCCAGTCGGGAATCAGCGCTCAGATCCGGCAACTCGAGCACGACCTCGGCGCCACGCTGATCGACCGGTCGAGCCGGACGGCGACGCTCACGGCGGCGGGGGAGGCGGCGCTGCTGCACGCCCGCGCAGCCCTCGCCTCGGCCGACGCGATGCGGCAGGCCGTGGACGACGTGAACCAGCTGATCCGGGGGAGGCTCGTCGTCGGGATGGTCACCGCGTGCACGATCAAGCCGCTGTTCGACGCGCTGTCCGCGTTCCACGTCGCGCACCCCGGGATCGAGATCACGCTCACCGAGGACAGCTCCGACCGCCTCGTCGAACGCGTCCGCGCCGGTGCGATCGATCTCGCTCTCGTCGCCACCTCGACCGCCCCGCCGGAAGGGCTGGACGCGTTCCCGATCATCAGCGAGGGGCTGGTCGCCGCCGTGTCGCCGGACCACCCGCTGGCCGAACGGTCGCGAGTCACGCTGACCGAACTCGGCGACCATTCGATCGTATGTATGCCGACGGGAACGGGCATCCGGACGGTGTTCGACGAGGCGTGTGCGGCCGCAGGCCTGCGTCCCGACATCGCCCTGCAGGCGAGCGCACCCGACGCCGTCGCCGACCTCGCGATCCGCGGGCTGGGGGTGGCGATCCTCAGCGAGTCGATGGCCACGGACTACCGGGGCCGGCTGACGGCGGTCGCTCTCGACGGCGTCGACATCCCGGCCGTGCTCGCACTGGTCTGGAAGAGCCTCGGGGGTCCCGCGCTCCGCGAACTCGTCCGGCACACCCGCCGTTCCTTCGGGGACGTGCAGACCGAACCCGCCGCCGTCGGCCGGTGACTCGTCACACCACCGACGTCATCCCGCCGTCGACGAAGATCACCTGACCGTTGACGTACCGGGAGGCGTCCGACGCCAGCCACACCGCCGGACCCACGAGATCGTCCGGAGTGCCCCACCGGCCTGCCGGCGCCCGGCCGCGGAGCCAGGCGTCGAACTCGGCGTCGTCGACGAGGGACTGCGTCATCTCGGTGTGGATGTAGCCGGGGGCGAGGCCGTTGATCTGCAGCCCGGAGCGTGCCCACTCCGCCGTCATCGCGCGGGTCAGATTCCGCAAACCGCCCTTCGCGGCGGTGTACGGCGCGATGGTGGGCCGGGCCAGGTCGCTCTGCACCGAGCAGACGTTGACGATCTTCCCGCTGCCACGGCCGATCTGGAATCGCGCGACCGCACGCCCGACGAGGAAGGCGCTGGTGAGGTCTGTCGTGATCACCCTGTTCCAGTCCTCGAGGGTGACATCGAGCAGGAGCTGGCGGTGCTGCAGCGCAGCGTTGTTCACCAGGATCTCGATCGGCCCGACCTCCGACTCGATCCGCTCGACGGATTCTGTCACCCGCCCGGGATCGGTGACGTCGAACGCGTACGCGTGGACCCGGGCCTCGCCGAACTCCGCGCCGAGCTGCTCGCGGGCCTGCGCGAGACGGCCGGGGGACACCCCGTTGAGCACGATCGTGGCGCCCGCCCCGGCCAGACCCCGCGCGAGCGCGTAGCCGATTCCCCGGCTCGAACCGGTGACGAGGGCGATGCGCCCGGACAGATCGAACAGGGTCACAGCGCACCCACCGGGTTGCCGAGCGTGCCGATTCCGTCGAGCGTGATCTCGGCGCGGTCGCCCGGTTCGATCGGGCCCGACGTGAACGGGCAACCCGTGAGCACCACGTCCCCCGGCCCCAGCGTCAGATACCGGGTGAGGTGGACCAGTTGCTCGGACACGTTCCACGCCAGCTGCCGGGTGGACGCCTCCGCCACGGTGACCCCGTTGACGCGCACGGCGATCGGCACGTCGCCGGGGTCGAGGTCCGTCTCGATCCACGGACCCAGCGGGGTGAAGCCGTCGCCGTGTTTCGCCTGGGTGAGTTTGTCGTCGAGCGCGATCTGCTCCACGGCGGTGACGTCGTTGCCGATCGTGTAGCCGAGGATCGCGGACGGGACGTCCTCGGGGCGCAGATTGCGGCACGTGCGCCGGAGGACGACGGCCAGTTCGCCCTCCACGACGACCTTCCCCAGCCCCTCGTCGACCAGGATCGGATTTTCGGGGCCGATCACCGTGCGCGCCGACTTCATGAACGCCTGCAACGGGAGATCGCGATCTCCGGGTGCGCCGTTGTGCGCCATCCCGAGCAGGACCCGCGGTTCGGCAGGCGCGAGCAGGCGCGCCCCGTCGACGTCGTGTGCGGGTCCAGTGAACGTCAAGGTGTCCGCGAACGGATCGGCCACCTCGTGCCAGCGACCGTCGCGCAGGCACACCGGCCGCGGCCCCGAGGCGGTGGCGATGCGGGCGAGCCTCATGCGTCGACCCGATCCTTGGACGGGGCAACGGCATCCGGGCCGTGCACCGGGTCGGCCATCGCGTCCCACGCGAGCCCGAG
Organism: Rhodococcus sp. NCIMB 12038; assembly: GCF_002165735.1. NCBI lineage: Bacteria > Bacillati > Actinomycetota > Actinomycetes > Mycobacteriales > Nocardiaceae > Rhodococcus > Rhodococcus sp. NCIMB 12038. The sequence continues at coordinate 58,406 of NZ_NHML01000037.1, read as the reverse complement.
GTCGCGGCCACGGGTTTCGGGGGTCACGAACGTCGTGGCGAACGAGATGACGCTGAGGACCAGCACGTAGATCGCGAGCGGCACCCACGAGTTGTTCATCAGCGACAGCAGCAGCGCGCCGACGAAGGGGGCGATGCCCCCGGCCAGGATCGCGCTCGTCTCCCGGGCCACCGCGACGCCGATGTAGCGGTGACGGTTTCCGAACAGCTCGGGCAGGGCGGCGCACTGCGCGCCGAGCATCACGTTGACGCCGATCCCGTAGCTGACCGCGAGGGTCGCGACCACGAGGTACGGGTTGCCGAGCGAGAGCAGCCACCACGACGGGACGGCGAGGACGAGTTGCAGCGCCGCACCGAACCGGTACACCCGCATCCGGCCGAAGCGGTCCGACAGCGCGCCCGAGAACGGGATGACGAGCATGCCGATGGCGGCGCCGCACGCGATCGCGAGCGGTCCGATCGACTTGCTGACGCCCACCACGGTCGTCACGTAGCTGATGCCGAGGGTCTGGAAGATGTACGAGCCGCCGTTCTCGGCCATCCGCAGGCCGATGCCGCGGAGCACGCTGGGCATCGAACTGCCGATCAGTTCCCGGAACGGGCTCTCGCTGATTTGATCCTGCTTCTCCAACTTGATGAACGTCGGGCTCTCCTGCATGCGGAGCCGGATGAACACGGCGACCGCGATGAGGAAGATAGAGGCGAGGAACGGCACCCGCCACACCCAGGCGAGGAGCAGTTCGCGATCGATCTGACCGAGGATCGCGAAGACCCCCGACGCCATCAGGGTGCCCACCATGATCCCGACGAACGGGAGTGCGGAGAAGAAGCCGCGTCGCTGGGTGGGGGAGTACTCCGCCATCAGCGTGGTGGCACCGGCCTGCTCGGCGCCGGCGCCGAAGCCCTGCAGCAGTCGCAGCGCGACCAGCAGGATCGGCGCCCAGATGCCGACCTGGGCGCCGGTGGGCAGCACGCCGATCAGGGTGCTCGCGCCGCCCATGATCGCGATCGTGATCATCAGGACGGCCTTGCGCCCCATGCGGTCGCCGAGGGCGCCGAAGAACAGACCGCCGACGGGGCGGGCCAGGAATCCGACGGCGTACGTGCCGAAACTGGCCATCAGCGCGGCCGACGCGCCCATCGCGGGGAAGAACAGCTCACCGAAGATCAGCGCCGACGCCAGGCCGTACAGGGCGAAGTCGTAGTACTCGAGTGCGCTGCCGATGGAACTGGCGAGCGTCGCGCGTTTGAGGTTCGCGGCGTAGTCCGGGTCGTCGGAGGCGCGCACCGGTCGGGTGGATCCACTGTGTTCCGGCATTTTCGAGTGTGGGGACATCTTCTGCTCCGTTGCGGGACGGGACCACGTTCAGCGCGGTCACAAACAGGTCAGTGCAGTGACCCAGGTCACTGGCATGGCGAGGACCCTACCGCGCCCAGCGTTATTTGTCATACGTAATCGAAAGTGTTGACTGAATCACATGATTAGTGCAGAGTTTTTATTCTGAACATATGGCCAGAGCTGGTCTCGTACCGAAGGAATCCGCAGTGAGCGCACCTGACCCGAAGCCGCACGACGGGCGACTCCGTGTAGTCGCCGCGACCCCCGTCAGCGAGGAACTCATCGACCTCGTCACGCGGGCGGAACCGCGCATCGACTTCATCCGCGAGCAGGATCTGCTGCCGCCGTCCCGATTCCCGGGCGACCACTCCGGCGACCCGTCGTTCACCCGGACCGCGGAGCAGCAGAAGGCCTTCGACGACCTGGTCGATTCGGCGCAGGCTCTGTACGGCGTGCCCGACGAGACGCCCGCGGCACTGACGAGAACGGTGCGCGTCAACCCCGGCCTCCGCTGGGTGCACACGATGCCGGCCGGCGGCGGAGCCCAGGTGAAGGCGGCCGGACTCACCGACGAGCAACTCGGCCGCATCGCATTCAGCACCTCCGCCGGCGTGCACGCGGCACCACTCGCCGAGTTCGCCGTCTTCGGCCTGCTGGCCGGCGCCAAGACCCTCCCGCGGCTACTCGCCCAGCAGCGCGACAAGACGTGGAGCGGCCGGTGGGCCATGAGAACCGTGTCCGGGCAGCGCATCGTCATCGTCGGACTGGGCAGCATCGGCCGCGCGACGGCGCTAAAACTGAAGGCCCTCGGCGCGACGGTCGTGGGAACGAGCAGGCGCGACACCGCGGTCGAGGGGGTCGACGAGATCGTGCACCCCGACCGACTGGCGGACGTGGTCGGCGACGCGGACGGCATCGTCGTGACACTTCCCGGAACCAGCGCCACCGAAGGCCTCGTCAGCGCAAAGGTATTCGGCGCCGTCAAGCCCGGAGTGACGGTGGTGAGCGTCGGCCGCGGCAGCGTCGTCGACGAGGCCGCCATGACCGCGGCCATCGAGGACGGGCGGGTCGGCTTCGCCGCGCTGGACGTGTTCGCGTCCGAGCCGCTGGCATCCGACAGCCCGCTGTGGACGCATCCGAACGTACTGGTCAGCCCGCACACCGCGGCGCTGAATCCCGCGGAGGACCGGCTCATCGCGGAACTGTTCGCGCGCAACGCCACCCGGTTCCTCGACGGCGAGGAACTGATCAACCGCGTCGACACCGTCGAGTTCTACTGACGACGCGACGCCACGACGGCCCGTCCGGTGGGCGGGTCGCCGTGGTCTCGTCAGGACGCGAGTAGTTTCGCCTTCGCCGCCGCGAACTCCTCGTCCGTGAGCACGCCCGCCTCCTTCAAGCGGGCGAGTTCCTGAAGGCGGGACACCAGGTCGTCGCCGCCCGCGGGTTCCGGTGGTGGTGGCGGCGGTGCCTGCTGTTGCGCCGCTTGCTGTTCCGCGTACTGCTGCTGCGCCGCCTCGTCGATCCGGGCCTGTTGCTCCGCGTCCTTGCCGGCGGCGCGCCGGTTCATCGCGTTCGACGTCGCCCGCGCGGTGCCGGTGATGACCGCAGTCCGGGCCACCGTGCCGAGTAGCCCGGGACGTCCCATGCGGCGTGGACCCCTGAAAACCATGTCGTTGCTCCGTTTCCGTTCGTGACCGTCAGACCGCGGCGGCGATGGCCGCCTCGACCACCTCGCGCGGGATGTGCAGGTGCAGAGCCACCTCGCCGCCGGCGTGGCGGGACGCCGCCGCGAGCTTGCGCGCCCACGTCTGCTCGTACACGAGCGCCACCGCCGACGTGCCCGGCTCCAGTGATTCGCGTACCACCTCGAGGTCCTCGTCGCTGATCAGCGCCTTGGCTTCGAGGGACAGGGCGGCGAGTCCGATGCTGTCGAGGTCCTCGTCCACCTCCACCTGACTCAGTGTGCCGTCGGCCCCCTTGGAGACGAACACGAGATCGAGGATGGTGACCACGCCCTGCGCGACCACCTCCCGGAACGTGTCGATCACCGCGGGATCGGCCCGCTCACCCGGAAAGGTGAGGAACAGGAACGCGACCGGACCGACATCTTCAGCTGAAATCGACATCTTCTCTCCCTGCGCTGGGTGCCCTGGTGTCGATGATCGCCACCGGCCCGGGGGTGCACATCATCCACGACGGGTGATTCCTCGCGCCGCCGTTCATCCCTTACGGATGATGCCCCCGGGTCCGGGTTCTGTGAGGCTCGAGCGCAGTGCCGTTGCCGGGTGGTTCGAGAGACGGGTGATGCATGCCTTCCGTGGGAGCCTCGCTTTTCTGGATCGTGGCCTGCGCCGTGATCGCCCCGCTGCTCGCCGGGCTGTTCCCCCGCAAGCTGGTGCCCGAGGTCGTGCTCCTCCTCGTCGCCGGGATCGTCATCGGCCCGCACGTCTTCGACCTCGCGGTGGCGGGCAGCGAGATCGACCTGCTGCGCGAACTGGGGCTGGGGCTGCTGTTCCTGCTGGCCGGCTACGAGATCGACACGGCCGAGATCACCGGTCGCGGCGGCAGGCGGGCGCTGCTCACGTGGCTGATCTCGCTGGCGCTGGCGTTCACGGTGGTGTCGCTGCTGAGCCTGGCCCACGTGGTCGACGCGGGGACGGCGGTGGCCATCGCCATGACGTCGACGGCGCTCGGCACCCTCCTGCCGATCCTCCGGGACGCGGGCGGACTCGACACCCGGCTGGGCCGGACGATCCTCGAGCACGGCGCATTCGGTGAACTCGGCCCCGTCGTCGCGATGGCGATCCTGCTCGGGTCCCGGGGTTCGGTGGCGTCCATCGTGGTCCTCGGACTGTTCACGGCCGCGGCCGTGCTGGTCGCGTTCATCCCCGCCCGTGTGCGGCGCGAGGGCTCCCGGATCACGGCGATCATCCGGTCGGGGGCGGAGACGACGTCGCAGACGACGGTCCGGCTGACGATGCTGCTTCTCGTTGCACTCACCGTGCTCGCGGCGGAGTTCGGGCTCGACACCATCCTCGGAGCGTTCGCAGCGGGATTCATCCTGCGCAGGGCCACACCCGACGGCGACGAGACACTCGAAACCAAACTCGACGGCCTCGCGTTCGGTTTCCTGATCCCGATCTTCTTCGTGACGTCGGGCACGGCCATCGACGTCGCCGCGGTGGCGTCCGAACCCGGCGTCCTCATCGCGTTCGTCCTGCTGATCCTGCTGGTGCGGTCGGGACCGGTCTACTTCGCCGGAAGATTCGACCGCGGCGCCGACGGCACCGACCCACCCTTCACCGTCCGTGAACGCACCCAGCTGGCGCTGTACGCGGGAACCGGTCTGCCGCTGATCGTCGCCGTCACCGGTGTGGCCGTCGACTCGGGCGACATGACGCCCGCCAATGCCTCCGTGCTCGTCGCGGCGGGTGCGATCACCGTCCTCCTCTTCCCGCTCGCGGCATCGCTGCTCGCGCCGGCCCCGGACCCTGTGGCCGACCCGGCCGGCCCGGGCACACGAGGAGACAAGAACCCCGGGAGCAGACCGTGACTCGAACCGAAACGACGCAGGCGCCGGCCCGTGCGACGCTGACCCTCGCGACGCTCATCCTCGTCGCCGCCGTCGCCAACCTGAACCTGTCCGTCGCGAACGTCGCGCTCCCCGACATCGGCCGCGCATTCGACGCGAGTCAGACACAGCTGAACCTCATCGCCGTGGCCTACTCCCTCGGGCTGGCCGCGTCGGTCCTCTACCTCGGGGCGCTCGGCGACCGCTACGGGCGCAAGCAGATGCTGGTGCTCGGCATGGCGCTGTCGCTGCCGGCGTCGGCGATCGCGGGGTTCGCCGGGAACTTCGAAATACTGTTCCTCGCACGCGTTCTCGGTGGCGTCTCCGCCGGGCTCGCGTTCCCCACCACCCTCGCGATCATCACTGCGCTGTGGTCGGGACCGCCGCGCACCAAGGCGATCGCACTGTGGTCGGCCCTCGGTGGCGCGATCTCCTCGCTCGGACCGATCGTGTCGGGGGCGCTCCTCGAGCAGTTCCATTGGGGCTCGGTGTTCCTCGTGACCCTTCCGCTCGCCGGTCTCGCCCTCGTCAGCGCCATCCTATGGGTGCCCGCCCACGTCAACGAAACGACCGATCCCGTCGACAATCTCGGCGGCATCATCTCCGTCGTCTTCATCGCCGCCCTCATCCTCGCGATCAATTTCGCGCCCGTGAACGGCTCCGGTGCACTCGCCGTCGGTCTCGGACTGATCGCCCTCGCCGCGGGCGCCGCGTTCTTCCTGCAGCAACGGCGGGCGGCGCACCCACTGTTCGATCTGCACGTCGCCGCCCGCCCGACGTTCTGGGTGGCCGCCGTCGGCGGGGTGATCGTGTTCGGCGCCCTGATGGGCGCGATGTTCATCGGGCAGCAGTTCCTGCAGAACGTGCTCGGGTACTCCACGCTCGCCGCCGGATCCGCGATCATCCCCGCCGCCGTCGCGATGGTCGTCGTCGCACCCCGCTCCGCGAAACTCGTCGAATCGCACGGCTCCCGGTTCACCCTGCTCCTCGGCTACCTGTTCGTCGTCCTCGGACTGGTCGTCGCCCTGGTGTGGTGGGACGAGAACGCGTCGTACTGGTGGGTGGCGCTGGCCTACGCGTTCGTCGGTATCGGGGTCGGGTACGCGGGAACCCCGGCGTCGCGCTCGCTCACCGGTTCGGTGCCGGTGTCGCGGGCGGGCATGGCGTCGGGCACGTCCGACCTGCAACGCGACCTCGGTGGCGCGATCATGCAGTCGATCCTCGGTGCGGTGCTCACCGCCGGTTACGCGAAGTCGTTGTCGGCCACGATCGCCTCGTCGCCGGACGCCGACCAGGTAAACGCGGAAACCCAAGCGGCGCTCACGAAGTCGTATTCCAGCGCCGAGGTGCTCGCGGAACGCTATCCGCAGTACACCGAGCAGATCATCGCCGCCGCCCGCAACGCCTTCCTGGACGGCGACGACCGCGCGTACCTCGCCGCGATCGTGGTGGTGTGCGCCGGGGCCGTGGTGGTGTTCTTCTTCTACCCGCGGCGCGACAAGGAGAAGCGGCTGCTGTCCGAATACGCGACCGAGAGTGCGCAGTAGGGCGAATGTATCGTCGGTCGCCTCGGAAGCGCCGAAAGGTACATTCGCCCGGCGGTTGCGGGGTAAATTCCCGAGAGGGGCACCTCGACGACGGGACCGCACGATGACAGCTCAGGTCGTGACCAAGACGAATCGGCGACGAGGCCTCGCGGCGGTCGCGGCAGCATTGCTGCTGGTGGTGACGGCGGCGTGCTCCGACGACTCCTCCTCCACGGGCGCCTCCGCGACCTCGACGACGACGCAGGCGGGATCGCCGGGCGTCGAGGCGGGCGCCGCGCAGATCGACCCCGGTGTCGCGGACCGACTGAACGAGGCGATCGAGAAGACGATGTCGATGGCGGCGATTCCCGGCGCGATCGTCGGCGTGTGGGGGCCCGACGGCGACTACGTGAAGGCGTTCGGTGTCGCCGACAAGTCGACGGGCGCACCGATGGAGACCGACTTCTATCACCGGATCGGCAGTGTGACAAAGACGTTCACGGTGACGGGTCTGCTGCAGCTGGTCGACGAAGACAAGGTGGCCCTCGACGACCCGATTTCGAAGTACGTGGAGGGTGTGCCCGCGGGTGACCAGATCACGCTGCGCCAGCTGGCCCGAATGCAGAGTGGGCTGCCCAACTACACGGCCAACAAGGACTTCCAGCAGGCGTTGCTCTCCGACCCGATGCGGGAATTCACGCCGCAAGAACTGCTGGGGTACGCGTTCACGCAGCCCGCGACGTTCCCGCCCGGTCAGGGATTCGAGTATTCGAACACGAACACGGTTCTGCTGGGGCTCGTCGTCGAGAAGATCAGCGGAATGCCGCTCCCGGAGTACGTCTCGCAGAAGATCCTGCAGCCGCTGAAGATGGCGGACACCAGCTTTCCGACCACCAACGCGTTCCCCGAACCGCACGCGCAGGGTTACACCGAGCAGACCCTGGACGAGAAGGAAGCCGTCGCCACCGACTGGAATCCGTCCTGGGGATGGGCGGCAGGCGCCATGATCTCCACCCTCGACGACCTGCGCATCTGGGCGCCCGCGCTGGCCACCGGAACACTGCTGCAGCCGGCCACGCAGGCGCAGCGGCTCGAGACGGTGACCGCGCCGGGTCTGGCGTCCGATGTCGGCTACGGGCTGGGCATCTTCGACATCGCGGGCTGGATCGGGCACAACGGCAGCCTCCCCGGCTACCAGACGGTGTGCATGTACCTTCCCGAGACGGAGACCACGGTCGCGATCATGCTCAACACCGACATCCCCTACGAGGACAGCGAACCGAGCACGGCGCTGGCGGGAGCCGTCACCGAGGTCATCTCGCCCGAACACATCTACCGGCTCCGGCCCGGGGTGCAGAATCCGGACGCGTCGTCCCCTGCCACGCCGACACCGTCGGAGACCCCGGCGCAGGCGCCGTCCACGACCCCCGCCCCGCCGACCAGCTGACCCCCACGTGAGTGGCAAAGCGTGCCCGGGCACACTTTGCCACTCACGTGCCCGGGCGCGGTAGTAGCGTGCATCCATGACGATTCTCGTGACGGGGGCAACCGGGAGCATGGGCCGAATGCTCGTCGACCACCTGCTCGCGCGGGGCGCGACGGACGTCCGGGCCCTCACGAATCATCCTGACAAGGACCAACTTCCGGACGCGGTCACCGTCGTCGAGGGATACCTGCGCAGACTCGACGGCCTGCCCGCCGTGACGCCGGCGAAGGGGGAGTACGCCCGCTGGTACCTGGAGGGGATGGCGAGCCTGGTCGACGCCCCGCAGCAGGCGAGCCGTCTTGTGGAGCAACTCACCGGCCGTCCGGCGACCACGTTCGCGCAGTGGGTGTCGGCGCACGCCGACGAGTTCAGCGGTTCGGGGTCAGCGCGATGACGGGAATCGGGCGGTCCGTCTTCTTCTGATAGTCGCGGTACCGGCCGTGGTTGATCTCGTTCATCTTCGCCCACATCCGGTCGTAATCCGGTTCGCCCGGAAGCACTTTCCGCGCCGCCACGGTGATGTGTTCGCGGCCCACCTGGATCTCGCAGGTCGGGGCGGCCAGCACGTTGTGCATCCACGCCGGCGACGTCGGCGCACCGCCCTTCGAGGCGACGACCAGATAGCTCGCGCCGTCGCGGCCGTAGGTCAACGCGGACGTGCGCGGCTGACCGGACTTCCGGCCGACGCTGCGCAGCAACAGCGTCGGCATCCCGAACAACAACCGATGCCCCACCCAGCCGCCACTGTGTTCGTAGACGAACTGGTGCAGCTGAAGGGTTTTCACGAACAGGTCGGCCACGGCGTCCTCGTCTCGGCATCGGAAGAGATCGTGCCCACAGGGTAGTCCGTCGTCAGGCGCGGCGAACCGCATGCAGGACGGTGTCGTGGATCGTGACGGGCAGGCCGTCGGGGTCGCGTGCCTCACGGGACGGGACCGCCGACACGAGAATCTTCCACTCCGCGGGGTCCAGCACGGCCGCGACCTGTTCCGGGGTGAACAGCATGTCGGGAACATTGGGCCGCCCGACGGACGTCTCCAGATCGGACGGGTGATGACCGACGACGAGTAGGTGCCCGCCGGGGCGGACCGCTCCCGCCAGGCGCCGGTGCAGGGCCTCGCGGGCAGGTCCGGGCAGATGCATGAAATGCGCCGACACCAGGTCGAATCGGCGGGCAGGCGGCTCCCACGACAGGATGTCGGCCTGCTCCCACGTCGTCCGGTCCGCGATGTCGGGACCGGCCTCGGCGGCCCGTGCGGCGGCGCGGTCCAATGCCACCGTGGACACGTCCACCCCGGTGACGGTCCACCCGCGGGTAGCCAGCCAGATCGCGTCGGCACCCTCGCCGCTGCCGACGTCCAGGGCGCTGCCCGGGGTCACGTCCGCGACCTGCTCGACGAGGCGCGGGTTGGGGTTGCCGCTCCACACCGCGGTGGCCGAACGGTAGCGCTCGTCCCAGAACTCCTGGCTGAGGAAATCGGTCGTGTCCGGTGCATGCTCGTGAGTCATGCTCCCACTGTGCCGCGCAGCCCCGCCCGACCGGGAATCCTGTTGCCGTAACGGCAAGCGATTACGGGCTGGAGAACGTGTAGATCCGGCACCCGCTCATGTTCGCGGCCGACACGACGCCGTCCGCGCGCGCGAAGTCGCCCTTGGCGGAGAGATTGTTCGCGAGGGCGGCCTGGTCGTCGCAGAAACCCTGGTCCGCGGGATTGGCCGGGGGATTGCTGATGTACGTGTCGCCGGGGGCAGCCACCGCATAGGCCACCGGACCGACGAGTGGGACGGCCGCTGCTGCAATCGCAATGGAGGCCGCCGCGACGATACGGCGGATCATCATGCGCCTCCGAATGTGGTTCGAACGGTTGCTGATGACACCATCCTGCACCGATCCGGCGTCGGCGACCAGACCCCCCAGGGGTGGGAATTGCAACACCTTCACCGTCAGCGACGCAGGGCCGCCTGAACCCGGTCCGCGGCGACCACCGGATTCTCGTGCTCCCAGATCCGCACCACCGTCCACCCCGCGTCGGTCAGCGTCGAGTCGGTGTCCCGGTCGCGGGTGACGTTCCCGGCGAGTTTGTCGGCCCACCACTGCGCGTTGTTCTTCGGGAACGTGGCGTGCTGCGGGCAGCTGTGCCAGAAACACCCGTCCACGTACACCGCCACCTTGCGTCGCGGAAACACCAGGTCGGCACGCCGCCGAACCCCCTTCATCGGCGCCCGGTCCACGAAGTACCGGACCCCTCGGCGGTGCAGTTCGCGGCGCAACGCGAGTTCGGGTGCCGTGTCGCGACGCCGCTGCGCCCGCATCCGGGCGCTGGTCGCGGGGTCGGTGGCAGGCATCGCAGGTCCGTCCGGTTACGCGGCGGCCTCGGGGAAGCCGCCCATGCGGTCGAGGTGGCTCTCGACGTCGTCGATGAAACCGGGGACGAAACGCAGATTGCCCATCCGGGCCCGTTTCAGGAACCCGGCGGTCGCCCGCGCCGACAGCAGCCGGGTGTCCTCCAGGAATCCGCTGAGATCCTCGTACGGCTCCTGCACCGGCCACGTCGACGTGTGCACGCGGAAGGCCTGACGGTTGCTGCCCCACGCAGCCACCGGCCACGCGTCACCCGGCTTCATCGGTGTCTCGATACCCCGCTCGTACTCGGCAGGCTCGAGCAGCCGCCGCCCGACCCACGACGCCATCCGCACACTCACGGCGTTGCCGACGAGCTTCCACCGATGACTGTTCCGCAGGCCGGGGACCAGCGCCGCGGGTGCCGTCCAGTCGGGGTCGAAACCCTGCAGGCGTTCGGCGTCCACCAGTCCCGGGGTGACGATCTCGCCCGACGGCAGTCGCACGGCGGGCGGGCTCGCGATCCCGACGGACGAACCGCCCTTGAGCGTCGGCACCGCGTTGACCGCCCACCCGAGGCCGCGGGTGCCCTCCGTCCAGTAGAAACCGCACGGGAAGTCGGTGGGGTCGTCGACGGGGCGTTCCCCGGCGTCCTCACCGAACAGCACCGCGCGGGGATCCTCGGTGCGGGAGGCGAGCATCAGGACCCGCTGCCGGCGCTGGGGGAGTCCGAAGGCGCGCGCGTCGACGACCCGGTACGCCCACATGTAGCCGAGGTCCTCGAGGGCGTCCGTGATGTGCCTCATAGCCGCCCCGCGACCCAGTTGCAGCATGAACGGAACGTTCTCGATCAGGAGCCAGCGCGGACCCTTCTTCCGCTTCACCAACCGGAACACCTCGTCGACGAGGCCGGATCGCGCACCGGTGATGCCTGCGGTCCGGCCGGCCTGGGAGAGGTCCTGGCAGGGGAATCCGGCGGCGACGAGTTCGATGTCCTGGGGGAGGGAACGCAGCTTGGTGACGTCGGAATGCACTGGGACGTCCGTGAATCGGGTACGCAGAACCGCCTGGGCGCCCGGGTCGATCTCACAGAGCAGTTCGGTGTTCCAGCCGTGCTCCCTCAGACCCAACTCGAGCCCGCCGATACCGGCGAACAGGCCCACCATGCTCCCGGTTGACGTCACGGCACCCTTCCTCACGAACCAGTCACCCGAGAACGTTACTCGAGATCTGCGGCCGCTTTGACCAACGACCCGTGAGTACTTATTAACCTCGGGCGGTTAAGAAGTACTCACGGGTGGCGCAGCCACACATGATACGAGGCCGCGGTCGCGTGGCCGGCCTGTCCTCCGCGAGCAACACGCAGACTTTCCACCACTGAGAGTCCTAGACTTCCTGTAGGTGGGAGCACAGGGAGGCGGCATGATCTCGGGTTTCCGGAACCGGTCGCATCTCGTGCGTGACGCCCAGGGCAGCGGCCTCGTCGAGGCGTTCGTCATCATCGGGATCTGCACGATCCTGCTCACCCGCGCCTACCTTCACCTCACCGGTTATCCGCAGGTCGGGGGATCGTCGCTGCACATCGCGCACGTCCTGTGGGGTGGGCTCGGCATGGTCGTGGCGCTGGTGACCGTGTTCTCGTTCCTCGGGATGAAACCGCGGGTCCTCGGTGTCGTGATCGGCGGCATCGGGTTCGGGTTGTTCCTCGACGAGATCGGCAAGTTCGTCACCAAGACCAACGACTACTTCTACCGGCCGTCCGTCGCGATCATGTACGTGGTGATCGTCGTGCTGCTGCTGGTCAACCGGTCGCTGCACGACGTGCGCCCGCCGACCCCGACGGAGGACGTCGCCAACGCCGCCGCCATCGCGCTCGGCGGCCTGGACCGCGGTCTGGACCGCGCGCGCCGCGTGCAGGCGCTGGCGCAGCTGCGACGGGCGGCCGCGGCCGGGGCGGACGAGGCGACGCTGACGTCGGTGCGGGATCTGCTCGACCACTGCCCGGACCGGACCGGACGGACCGTGCCGACGGCCCGGGAACTGGCCCGCCGCGCGACGCCCGCGTTCGCGAAGGGCCCCGGCATGCTCTGGACCGCCGCCGTGCTCCTCACCCTGTTCTCCACCCTGGGACTGCTCAGCGCCGTGATCACCCTCGACGACGACCTCCGCGGCGACGAGGGCACCGACATCACGACCGTCGGTCAGCTCACCGGGTCCGCGATCGCGTTCGTCCTGTGCTGGTCGGCCGTCGTGCGACTGCGGAACGGCAAACTGTGGCCGCTGCAGTTCCTGCGGGCGGCAGCGCTGGTCACGGTGCTCCTCACCGAGGTGTTCGATTTCGTCGCACAGGAATTCGGGGCGCTGCTGAACGTTGCGGTCGGACTCGGCGCCCTCGTCGTCTTCTCGTCGCGCATCGCGGTCACGGAACGAGCCCGGGCACTGACGCTCGACAACTCTGCTGCAACGAAACTCGGCCCGTTGCCACCCCGGGAGCCGTCGTCGCTTACCGTAGACAGGTGAGCATCCAAGCCTCCGGTGCCTCGACCTGGCCCGCAGTACTGACGTGGCGGGCGGACAACGCACCCCGAATGGAATCGGTGCGCGTCCAGCTGAGCGGCGACCGCATCAAGGCCGCAGGCCGGATCATCGGCGGCGAGTGCCCCGAGCATCCCGCGTTCAGCGCGTCCTACGACCTCGTCACCGACGAGAGCGGCATCACCCGCCGGTTGTCGCTGCGGACGTCCGTCGCGGCCGGGGAACGGCAGATGTCGATCAGCCGGGACGAAGAGGGCACATGGATGGTGGAGCACGGCGCCAACCACCAGCGGTCCACGTTCGAGGGCGCCCTCGACGTCGACATGGTGCTCAGCCCCTTCTTCAACGCCCTGCCCATCCGGCGGTACGGACTGCACCTCGGGTCCGAGGACGTCGAGGTCCCCGTCGTCTACGTGAACCTCCTGGACCTGCGGGTCGAGGGCGCGATCCTCACCTACAGCAGCGGTCCGGACGGCATCCACGTGCTGTCGCCGGTGTCGAGTTCCTCGGTGACGGTCGACCGGGACGGGTTCATCATCGACTACCCGGGGCTGGCGGAGCGGATCTAGGCGCTTCGCGCTCGTGCGCCTTTTTGGTAGCTCCGGCAACCAGAAAGGCTCACAGGTGGCGGAGCCGCCCCCCGCGCCGGCCGGCGTCGCGCATCTCCTCGATCCAGCCTTCGCGGCCGGGGACGATGCCGGTGATCTCCCAGGTCTCCTGGTTGTCGTACGTCAGGCGCGCGCCGTGACCGTCTTCGACGAGTGACGCCGTGGACGACTGCTCCGCGAGCTCGGTCCGCGCGTCCTGCAGCAGCGTCAGCGCCTCGTCCAGTGCGATCAGCAGGGCGTCCCGGTTGCCTTCGCACATGGCCCGGACGAGCCCGGGTGCGCTGCCCGCCACGCGGGTGCCGTCGCGGAACGAGCCGGCCGCCAGGCCCAGTGCCAGCGGTCCGCCGCGGGCCCCGGTGATCGCGAGGGTCTCGGCCAGCAGGTGCGGCAGGTGCGAGATCCGCGCGACCGCCCGGTCGTGTTCGGCGGACTCGGCGGGGACGACGACGGAACCGCAGTCCAACGCGAGTTGCGCGACCTGCGTCCAGATGCCGGGGTCGACGCCGTCGTCGGTGCCGACCACCCACACGGCCTCGCGGAACAGGTCGGCGCTGCCGACGCTCCACCCGGACGCCGACGTCCCGGCCATCGGATGCCCGCCCACGTAGCGGTCGGCGAGTCCCTGCCGAGCCGCGGCCGCCGCGACCTCGGCCTTGACGCTGACGACGTCGGTGATCGGGCAGTTCGGTGCGTACAGGGCGATCGCGGTGAGGGTGGCGGCGACGGCGGGCACCGGGACCGCGATCACGATCAGCGCCGATGCGGCGGACGCACGCTGGAGCACCGCGACGAGATCGGTGTCGGCGTCGAATCCGTCCGCGCGGGCGGCGTCGACGGACGGTGCGGACCGGTTGTGACCCCACGCTTCGCGGCCTGCGCGCACTGCCGCACGCAGCAGCGAACCGCCGATCAATCCCAGGCCGAGCACGCACACCGGAGTTGTGGAAGGGGTATCTGACACCCGAACAGGTTGGCACATTCGGCGGCGGACTTCATTTACCGGCACCCAGCGGGCTACCGTTGCGCTCATGGGTGCACAGCGCGCGGAAAACAACAGCGCCTCCACGGATCGGGCAGAGGATCTGGAGGGCTTCGGTGTCGCAGTAGTACACGAGGACGGCCGGTGGAAGGTGAAGGCCCTCACGTCGGCTGCTCTGACCAGTCTGAGCGTCGCGGAGGAGGAGCTTCGGGCCCTCCGTAGCGCGGGCGCGTTCTTCGGTCTGCTGGACGTGGACGACGAGTTCTTCATCGTGCTCCGTCCGGCGCCGTCGGGAACGCGACTGCTGCTGTCCGACGCCACCGCCGCCATCGACTACGACATCGCCGCCGACGTCCTCGAGGCGCTCAACGTCGAGGTCCCGGACATCGATCCGGACGATCTCGACGACGTTGAGCCGTGGGAGGAGGGCGACCTGTCGCTGCTCGCCGACCTCGGTCTGCCCGAACCCGTGCTGGCGGTCATCACGTCCGAGACGGATCTGTACCCCGACGAGCAGCTCGGGATGATCGCGCAGCGGCTCGGGTTCACCACGGAGCTGACCGGGGTCCTCGACAAGCTTCCCCGGTAGTCCCGCACGCCGTGACTCTTCAGGACGACGAGCGGATGATCCGCGCGGCGATCGAGGCGGCCCGCGCTGCCACCGACGCCGACGTGCCCGTGGGTGCGGTGGTGTTCGACGCGGACGGCGTCGAGGTGTCGCGGGCGGCGAACTCGCGGGAGGCGATGTCGGATCCGACGGCCCACGCGGAGATCATCGCGTTGCGGGCCGCGGCGCGGGTGTACGGAGACGGGTGGCGCCTCGAGGGGGCGACGCTCGCGGTGACGCTGGAGCCGTGCACGATGTGCGCGGGCGCGCTCGTGCTTGCCCGGATCTCCCGTGTCGTGTTCGGGGCGTGGGAGCCGAAGACCGGTGCCGTCGGCTCGTTGTGGGATGTGGTCCGCGATCGGCGTCTCACACACCGCCCGCAGGTCAGGGGTGGTGTTCTCGAGGACGAGTGCGCCGGCATCCTCGAAGACTTCTTCCGTGAGCGGCGCTGACCGGTTTTAAACGCTTTCGTGGGGTACTCGACACATTGTGGCCGGGTCGTCGTGACCCGTGCTTCTCTGGAGAACAGGCGCTGACGAGGCGCCGCCGGACCCGTCACCGGGTTCGAAATCGGATTCACGGAGGTATCTCGTGGGAATCGCAGACAAAGCTTCGAACAAGGCGGAAGACCTCAAGGGTCAGGCGAAGGAAGCCACAGGCAAAGCGACCGGCGACCCGGACCTGCGCGACGAGGGCAAGGCAGACCAGGCTTCCTCGGCGGTGAAAGACGCCGGCGAGAAGGTCAAGGACGCCGCGAAGAACCTCAAGGACAAGCTCACGTAAAGCGGCTTCACCTGGCGATTTCGGGCTCGGGCGCCACATCCGGTAAAGTCACCGGCGGTGGCGTGTCCGAGCGGCCTAAGGAGCACGCCTCGAAAGCGTGTGACGGGTAACCCCCGTCCGAGGGTTCAAATCCCTCCGCCACCGCCAAAGCTCCCCACCTGCACACGCAGGTGGGGAGTTTTTTTGTGTGCCGGTCCCGGGCCGCTCGTTCACAGAACTTTCGCAGGTCGTTCCGGGTGACACCCCTTGAAGCTGCAACTAGCCTGAGCTCATGAAAAAGCTGTGGTGGTTGGTCGGCGCAGTAGTCGTTGTCGTACTCGCGGTGCTGGTGGGACCGTGGTTCTACGGCCAATTCATCGCTGAGGACGACGCACCGGCGGCGTCGGTGTCGACCGAGGGCGCGGAGGCGGCCACCGGATCGGTCGACGGGCAGTGGACCGTCACACCCGGGCAGGGCTCCAACGAGACGGCGGCCGGGTACACCGTGCACGAGATCCTCAACGGCGCCAGCGTCACCGTGGTCGGGTCGACCGGCGACGTGACCGGCAACGCGACCGTCGAGGGCGAGAAACTCACCGCAGGCGAGGTGACCGTGCAGGTGGCGACGATCGCGACCGATCAGTCCCGCCGCGACGGCCAGTTCCGCGGCAACGTGATGGACACCGCGACGTTCCCGACGGCCACGTTCACGCTGGACTCCCCGGTCGATCTGTCCGGGCTGCCCGCGGACGGTTCCGTGGGAACGGTGTCCGCGCAGGGCACGCTGACGCTGAAGGGTCAGTCGCGTCCGGTGACCGTCGACGTCGACGTGCTGCGTTCCGGCGACGACCTCATCGCGTCGGGCAGCATCCCGGTCACCTGGACGGACTTCGGTGTGACGCCGCCGTCACTGGGTTTCGTGACCGTGGACGGCAACGGCACGGTCGACTTCCTGGTCAGCTTCGCGCGCTCCTGACGGCGTCCAGCCGGGCGGGCCGAACACGTAGCCGAGCTTGTCTCGCCACGACGACGCCCGCCGCCAGTCCCGGCCGATCGCGGCGTATTCGTGGGTCTGCAGTGTCCAGATGTTGTAGGTGCCCACCGGTTTGGTGAGTCCGTAGGTGGGGCGGTGCGTTTCGGGTTGGAAGGTGCCGAACATCCGGTCCCAGACGATGAGGATGCCTGCGTAGTTGCGGTCGAGGTATTCGGGATCGCAGCCGTGGTGGACGCGGTGGTGCGAGGGTGTGTTGAACACGAACTCGACGGGCCGGGGCAGCTTGTCGATGCGCTCGGTGTGGACGAAGAACTGGTAGACGAGGTTCACGGAGAATCCGATGAATACCATCCACGGCGGAATGCCGATCAGCGGCAGGGGAATCCACATCAGGATCTCGGCGCTGTTGTTCCACTTCTGGCGGAGCGCGGTGGAGAAGTTGAAGTACTCGCTCGAATGGTGCGCCTGGTGGGTGGCCCAGATGAGGCGGATGCGGTGCGACATCCGGTGGTACGCGTAGAACAGCACGTCGACGCCGAGGATGAGGATCACCCACGTGTACCAGGCGTCCGCGGGCAGGTGCCATGGCGCGAGGTACACCCAGATCGCGGAGTACCCGATCAGAGCGAGCAGCTTCCAGAACGTCGTCGTCAGGATGGACACGGCGCCCATCGACACGCTGGCCCGGGCGTCGCGCCGCTCGTAGCCGCCGCGCACCGGGCGGGACCGTCCGTCGGGGTCGATGGCGGCGTCCTCGAGGTGCCGGGCCGCGAACCATTCGATGACGAGGAACAGCACGAACGCTGGGATGGCCAGCGTCACCGGCTCGTGCAGGGGCGTCAGCAGCGCCGAATTCCATGCCGACGTCACGGTCTCCCACATGCTGCTTCCTCCATACAAGACGATCGTCCAGTTCAATGTACCTCGGAGTGACATGCATCACTAAGCGTGAGTTGCCGGTTTTCATACTCGGATGGTAGGAATTCGGTGTGCACATCACCGCAAAGGTGGACTACGCCGTGCGGACGCTGATCGAACTCGCCGCGGCCGGGCCGTCCCCGTCCAAGGCCGAGTTCCTGGCACAGTCGCAGACGATTCCGCACAAGTTCCTCGAGGCCGTGCTCGCCGACCTCCGCCGCGGAGGACTGGTCAACAGCAGGCGCGGACCCGACGGCGGCTACTGGCTGGCCCGTCCCGCCGAGGACATCACGATCGCCGACGTGATCCGGACCGTCGAGGGTCCGCTGGCGTCGGTGCGCGGTGAACGCCCCGAGGACGTCGACTACGCGGGGCCGGCCGCCAAACTGCAGGACGTGTGGATCGCGGTGCGGGTGAACCTGCGCGCCGTGCTCGAGAACGTGAGCCTCGCGGACGTGGCGAACGGGCAGCTGCCGGGTTTCCTCATCACGTTGACGTCCGATCCGGGGGCCTGGGAGCGTCGCACCCGCCCGGCTACGTCGGTTGACGAGGGCGCAGCGCGCGGCTGATCGTCCGGCCTGCCGCGCGCACGAGCGGGACCAGCGCGTTGAGCGACGCCCCCTCCGCCGACACCACGAGCGACACGGCCGCGACCGCCGTTCCCGGACGTTCGAAGATCGGGGCCGCGACGGAGACGGCGTCCATGGTCACCTGACGATCACTGATCGCTACCTCGGACCGGCGGATCTCGGCGAGCGTCCGCCGCAGCACGACGGGGTCGGTGACGGTCCGTGCGGTGAACTTCTCGATCGGCCCGGCCAGCACCTGCTCCTGCACGTCGGTTGGCATGTACGCGAGCAGGGCCAGCCCGATGCCCGAGGCCGTCAGCGGGAATCTGCCGCCGACGCGGGTCTGGACGGGCACCGCCTTCTGGCCGGCGATGCGTTCGACGAACACGACCTCGGTGCCCTCCGCGATGCCGAGCTGCACGTTCTCCCGCGTGATCTGCGACAGGTCTTCCATCACCGGCATCGCCAGTTCGCGGAGCATCGTGCCGCGAGGTGCGAGCGACGCGATCTCCCACAGCTTCAGCCCGACCGTGAAGCGACCGCTGCTGTCACGCTCGAGTGCGCCCCATTCGATGAGGTCGCTGGTCAGCCGGTGCACGGTGCTCAGCGGGTACCCGGACTTGCGGGACAGGTCGCTGAGGGTCAGCCGCGGCGACGCCGGGGTGAACAGTTCGAGGAGCCGCAACGAGCGAATGGTCACCGAACCGGTGATCGCCATTGCTCGGTCTCCGTCTCACAGTTCGAGCGTCAGGCGTGGACAGCTCGCGCGCGAGACGCAGATCATCATGGTGTCGTTGGCTGCCTGCTCGTCCGCTGTGAGCAGGGAATCCCGGTGATCGACAGTACCGCCGAGCACGGGCGTCTCGCAGGTTCCGCACGTCCCCTCCTCGCAGGACGACAGCACCTGGACGCCTGCGGCGGTGACGGCCTGCAGGATCGACTGCTCGGGCGGCACGGTGACGGTCTTGCCGCTCAGCGTCAGCTCCACCTCGAAACCCTCGGCCCGGACCGGTTCGTCGAGGTCCTTGGCCGCGAACCGCTCGAGGTGCAGCGCGCCGGACGGCCAGTGGTCGCAGTGTGCGGTGACGGCGTCGAGCAGCGGCGCGGGCCCGCAGCAGTAGACGAGGGTGTTGTCCCGGACGTCGCCGAGCAGCCCCGGCAGGTCGATGAGCCCGTGCTCGTCCTGGGGGTGGATCACCACTCGGTCGCCGAACCGGTCGGCGAGCACGTCGGCGAACGCCATCGAACTGCGGCTGCGTCCGCCGTACACGAGGGCCCAGTCGGCGCCGGCGTTCTCCGCGGCGTGCGCCATGGTGAGGATCGGGGTGATCCCGATGCCGCCGGCGACGAACACGTACCGCGGTGACGGCTCGAGTTCGAAGTGGTTGCGCGGACCCCGGATCGTGACGCGGTCGCCTTCGCTCAGCTTGTCGTGCACGAACTGCGAACCGCCGCGGCCCAGCGCCTCCCGCAGCACGGCGACGCGCCAGGTGCCGGCGTCGGCCGGGTCGCCGCACAGCGAGTACTGGCGGGTGAGTTCCGGTGTCAGGACCAGGTCGACGTGCGCACCCGGCGTCCACGCAGGCAGGTCGGCGCCGGACGGGTCGCGGAACTCCAGCACGACGACGCCGTCGGCGCCGAGGGTCCGGGTGGTCAGCTCCAGTTCGAGCACGGGTTCGGGTGGGATGGGCATGGCGGTCTCTTCCGGGTCAGACGGAAACGGGAGCGGAGTCCGGCGCGGCGGGCAGCGGCGCGGCAGGCGCTGGCGGGGCGGGGTGGTGGCCGTCGGGGCAGGCGAGCAACCACTCCCACAGGGCGGCGGGTTCCTCGGCCACGTGGCGGGCGCCGCAGTGGCACTCGCCCTCGAGCAGGTCCGAGCCCGGCAGCCACACGATGCGCATCACGTGGGAGCCGCGGAGCATCCTCGTCGGTTCCACGGCTCAGCCCGCCGTGGCGGCGACGGCCTGCGGCGCGCCGGCCAGCTTCTTCAGGAGGCGGCGGGCGCCGAGTCCGCCGGCGTCGATGTTGATCGACAATTCCTGGTAGCCGTCCTCCTCCGTGTCGAGTGCCTGCTGCAGGATGTTCAGCGCGACGACGTCCTGCATGACGACGGTGCGGTTGTTCTCGGCCAGGAACGTCGTCACGGCGTCGTCGCCGACGGCGAAGTCGCGGGCCACGGCCCAGAAGTCGAGGGTGGAGTTCTCGGTCGACGGGGTGATCGCGTAGACGATCTCGCTGTGGAACGCGTGCGGGTCGGAGCCGTCGTCGCCGGGCAGCGGTGCGCCGACCGGGGCGATGCGGCTGTGCAGCAGGTACAGGCACGGCGGCGTGTACTCGATGTCCTGCCAGCGGGTGATGCGTCCCTCGATGCCGGTGGACTCGGAGTAGAACGGCGGGCACTCGGCGTCGTCCATGTGCCGGGACACGTAGATGACGTTGCGGTCCTCGTCGATCTCGGTGGTAATCGGGGTTTCCGCCACCTCGGGGGTGCCGATGTAGCCGCCGTGCAGGTACGTCTCGTGGGAGAGGTCCATCAGGTTGTCGACGAGCAGGCCGTAGTTGCAGTCGATCGGTTCCATTCCGGACACGACGGTGTAGTCGGGGGAGTCCATCCACGGTGCGCGGGGGATGCGGGTGGGGTCGCCCTGCTCGGGGTTGTCCGGGTCGGCGATCCACACCCACACGAACGAGTCCTGCTCGACCACCTGGTACGAGCGCAGCCGGGCGGTGCGGGGAACGCGGGCCTGGCCGGGCACGAACACGCAGCCGCCGTCGCTGCCGTAGGTGAATCCGTGATAGCCGCAGACCACGGAGTCGCCGTCGAGCCGGCTCGGCGCCTCGGACAGCGGGTAGCGGCGGTGCACGCAGCGGTCGCTCATCGCGACGGCCTCCCCGGCCTCGGTGCGCCAGAACAGGATCGGCTCCTCGCAGATGGTGCGGGAGAATAGTTCGCGTCCGACCTCACGGCCGTAGGCTGCGACGTACCACTGGTTGCGGGCGATCGTGGACATGAGTGCCTCCGGAATATGCTGGGCTGCTGCGTGATTCGTGACGCCGGACTCGAAGAGGCGGCAGCGTCGTCCCCACCACTGTGCGGCATCGGAGGTGATCCACCACACTCGGTTTCCGAATGTCGGAAGGACGAATTTTCTCAGGGCTTGCGAACGAGATAGGCGAACATCGTCACCGACACGTGGAAGTCGCCGCTGCGGGCGGCGGCATTCAGCTGGTCCAGCAGGTCGTCGCGCTGCGTTTCGGTGATCGCTCCCTCGGCGGCGGCGGCGGTCATCATCTGGACGAGGGGACCGGTCACATCCGCCGGATCCTGGATCAACGCCTCCGAGCCGACGTCCTCGACGACGAGACCGGCGGCGGTGAGCTGACCCGGGAGCAGTCGCCCGGAGTGCGGGTTGGCGGTGTGCGCCAGCATCACGTCCATGATCTTCTGCAGGACCAGGGGATCGCCGGGATGCATGATCGCCGTGCCCCAGTCGCTGTCGACGATCACGCCGCGCCCACCGGGCCGCAGCACGCGGACCACTTCCGCCACCGCGCGGTCCGGTTCGCTGAGATGCTGGAAGACCCGCTCGCTGCGCACGACGTCGAGACGATTGTCGGGGAACGGCAGCGAATACGCGTCGCCGATCACGAACTGCGCGGTCGAGCCGTCCTCCTCGGTCCGCTCCCGGGCGAGGAGGGCCATGCCGGGATTGGGATCGAGTCCGATCGCCCGGCCCGACGCGGTGACCGCGGCCGCGAGCGCGCGGGTCTCCGATCCGGTGCCCGAGCCGATGTCCAGGGCGCTCTCGCCCGGCTGTACGTGCAGCGCGGCGAACGACCACTCGCGCAGTCGCCGAATTCCCGGGCGCGCGGCCTGGGCGCGCGGCCTGGACGTCGAGAACGGACGCGAGTTGGTCCAGGGCGGCGCGGTCGATCTCGTCCGCCCGGAACGACAGCGGTGCCGTCGGATCGGACATGGGTCCACCGTAGCGCCGCGGTGACCCCCGACACAGTGCCGTGCGGACTGTGGCCAAGAACATGAAAATTGCGCTCTCGCGCAAATTTGCAGAGTTCTGCAAGTTCTGTACCCTCGGAACAGTGATTTCGGAAATCGGACTGCGGGACCGCAAGAAGGCCGCCACCCGCGCAGCCCTCAGCGGCGCCGCCGCACGCCTGGCCCGCGCGCTGGGCATCGAATGCGTCACCGCCGACGCCATCGCGTCCGAGGCGGGGGTCTCCACCCGGACGTTCCACAACTACTTCTCCAGCAAGGAAGAGGCGGTCCTCGCGCACTTCGAGCAGTCCGTCCACGGCTGGGTGGACCTGCTCCGCGCTCGTCCCGAGGACGAGCCGATCTGGGATTCCCTCGAGCACATGGTGATCCAGATCGTCACCGATCCCGCGAAACCCCTCGAGGACACCGCGATGATGATGGAACTCGTCGAGTCCAGCCCCGCGCTGCTCGCCAAGAAACTCGAAATGCACCTGCGCGTCACCCGGCTGATCGGTGAGGTGATCGCCGAACGCACCGGCACGAACATCGACACCGACCTCTATCCCAACCTGCTGCACATGGCGGTCGGATCGGCGTGCAAGGCGTCCCTCGACCTGTGGATGAGCGGCAAGTCGGGCGCCGACGGGCCCGAAGAACTGGTCCGCGACGCCATGCGACAACTCCGTCAGGGAATCCCGCAGCCGTAGCCGGCTGCCCCCAGAACCACTCTTCGTTCCACCGACTCAGAAGGAGCCTCTCGTGGCCACCTACCTCTATCGGATCGGCAGATTCGCCTACCGGCGAAAAGGCGCGGTCCTCAGCGCCTGGTTGGTGATCCTGGTCCTCATGGGCGTCGGGGCGGCAACGCTGTCCGGGCCCACGAAGGACTCGTTCACCATCCCGGGCACCCCGGCCCAGCAGGCTCAGGACCTGATGGCCGAGCGCTTCCCCGAGGCCGCGGGCGCCGATCCCATGAACGCCGTCAGCGCGCGGTACGTGTTCGCCGCACCCGAGGGGCAGACGCTCGAGAGCGAGCAGAGTCAGCAGGCGATGGACGCGGTGCTCGCCAAGGTGCGCGGCATCGAACAGGTCCAGGACGCCGCCAAGGTCGATCCCGCCACCGCCTCGGGCGCCGACGCCGCGAAGGCACTGGTCAACCCCGTCACCGCGAACGAGCAGCTCGTCGAGATGGCGAAGTCGACCGCGGCCGACAAGGGCATCAGCGAAGCGGACGCCGTCGCGAATGCGCAGGCGCTGTCCCCGCTCAATGCGGACAAGACCGTCGGCTACGTCACGGTGCCGTTCAAGGGCAGCATGGGCGACGTCGACCAGGCGCTGCGTGACCAGATCGACTCCGCCGCCGACGCAGGCCGCAACGCCGGTCTGACCGTCGAGATCAGTGGTTCCGCCGCCAACGAGGCCGAGCCGCCGGGAGGCGCCACCGAACTCGTCGGCATCGGCGTGGCCGCTGTCGTGCTCGCGCTGACGTTCGGTTCGCTGGTCGCCGCGGGTCTGCCGTTGATCACCGCGATCATCGGCATCATGATCGGCAGCCTCGGCATCACCGTCGCCACCGGATTCACCGATCTCAGCTCGATGACGCCCACGCTGGCCATCATGATCGGTCTCGCCGTCGCCATCGACTACTCGCTGTTCATCGTGTCCCGGTTCCGGCACGAACTCACGCTCACGGACGACCGCTCGGAAGCCGCCGGACGTGCCGTCGGCACCGCCGGTTCCGCCGTGGTGTTCGCCGGTCTCACCGTCATCATCGCGCTGATCGCGCTGCGCGTCGTCGGGATCCCGTTCCTCGCCGACATGGGTGCCGCCGCCGCGTTCACGGTGTTCATCGCCGTCTCGATCGCACTGACCCTGCTGCCCGCGATCCTCGGGCTGTTCGGGAAGAAGGCGTTCGCAGGCAAGATCCCGTTCCTCAGCAGCCGCGACCTCGAGGACGACGAGGGCAAGCCGAGCCTCGCCCTGCGCTTCATCAGCGCCGTGGTCCGCAGGCCCGCGATCCCGCTCGTCGCCGGTGTCGTGGTGCTCGGGGCGCTCGCCATCCCCGCGACCGGCCTCAGCCTGGCCCTGCCCAGCGAGGGCACCGGCGATCCCGCCACCAGCTCACGGCAGGCCTACGACCTCGTCAGCGAGGGCTTCGGTCCCGGCAAGAACGGCCCGCTGCTCGTCGTCGTCGACGCCAAGGACGTCACCACCGGCACGCCGTCGGAGGCGTTCGGTGAGGTCGTGAAGAGCATCAGGGCACAGGACGACGTGTCCAACGCGCAGGTCGTCGGCGTGAACAAGGCCGGCGACACGGCGCAGATCCTGGTGACGCCGAGCAGCGCACCCAGCGATCCCGCCACGATGGATCTGGTGAACAACATCCGCGGGGCGGAGACGGATCTGCACGACTCGATCGGCGTCAACTACGGCGTCACCGGGCAGACCGCGCTCGAAGGCGACGTGTCGGAGACGCTGCAGGACGCGCTGATCCCGTACCTCGCGGTGGTCGTGGGCCTGGCCTTCCTCCTGCTCCTGCTGGTGTTCCGTTCGGTGCTCGTGCCGCTGACCGCAACCCTCGGCTTCCTGCTCAGCGTCGCGGCCACGTTCGGTGCCACGGTCGCGGTGTTCCAGGAAGGCTGGGGCGGCATCATCTCCAACCCGCAGCCGATCGTCAGCTTCATGCCGATCTTCCTGATCGGTGTCGTGTTCGGACTCGCGATGGACTACCAGGTGTTCCTGGTGACCCGGATGCGGGAGGAATACGTGCACGGCGCGACCGCGAAGCAGGCCGTCACCGTCGGCTTCAACCACGGCGCCCGGGTGGTCAGCGCCGCCGCGGTCATCATGATCTCGGTGTTCGCGGCCTTCATCGCCGAGCCGAACTCGTTCATCAAGTCGATCGGCTTCGCCCTCGCGGCCGCCGTGTTCTTCGACGCCTTCATCGTGCGCATGGTGATCATCCCGTCGGTGATGGCACTGCTCGGCGACAAGGCGTGGTGGCTGCCGAAGTGGCTGGACAAGATCCTGCCCAACGTCGACATCGAAGGCGAGAAGCTGAAGAAGGCGCTGCACGACGCGGACGAATCGCTGCAGCCCGTCCGCTAGGCGCTCCGCGCCCGTGCGCCTTTCTGGTAGTGCGAACAACCAGAAAGGCGCACAAGGCCGCAGGCCCTTTCTGTTGGTAACCTTCGGACATAATGATGACCCGCCAGGATCGCTGCTGCCCATGTTGAATGCCCTGCTCACCACGTACCTCCGCCCGTACAAGCGGGAGCTCACGGCGGTCGTCCTGTTCCAGCTGGTCGCGACGACGGCCGCGCTCTACCTTCCCAGCCTGAACGCCGACCTCATCGACAACGGCGTCACCAAGGGCGACCCGGCGTACATCCTGTCCACGGGCGTCATGATGCTGCTCGTGACCGTCGTGCAGATCATCTGCTCGATCGGTTCGGTGTTCTTCGGTGCCCGTGCCGCAATGGGTTTCGGACGCGATGTGCGCCGCGCCGTCATGCATCAGGTCGGGAGTTTCTCGTCCCGGGAATTCAGCCGTTTCGGCGCGCCGTCGCTGATCACCCGCAACACGAACGACGTGCAGCAGGTGCAGATGCTCGTCGTGATGAGCTGCACGATCCTCGTGATGGCGCCGATCATGTGCGTCGGCGGCGTCGTGATGTCGATCCGGGAGGACGCCGGACTGGCCTGGATTCTGGCGGTCACGGTGCCGGTGCTCGCGCTGTCGATGGGTTTCGTGATCTCGCGGATGGTGCCCGCGTTCCGGGAGATGCAGACCCGCATCGACGGGGTCAACCGGGTGCTGCGTGAGCAGATCACCGGCATCCGGGTCGTCCGGGCATTCGTCCGCGAGCGCTCCGAGATGAAGCGGTTCGGCGACGCCAACGAGCAGCTCACCCAGACCGCGCTGCGTGTCGGCAGGCTGACGGCGGTGATGTTCCCGCTCGTGATGGTGATCGCGAACGTCACCAGCGTCGCCGTCATCTGGTTCGGCGGTCACGAGATCAACAGCGGCACCATGCAGGTCGGCTCGCTGACCGCGATGCTCAGCTACATCATGCAGATCCTGATGTCGGTGATGATGGCCTCGTTCATCGCGATGATGGCCCCCCGCGCCACCGTATGCGCCGAACGCATCGGCGAGGTGCTCGCCACGGATTCCACCGTCGTGCCGCCCGTCGATCCGGTCACCGTGCTGGAGAACCCCGGGGTGGTGGAACTGCGCGACGCCCAGTTCAAGTTCCCCGGCGCCGACGAACCCGTCCTGCGCGACATCAGTTTCCGCGCCGAACCCGGCAAGACCACCGCGATCATCGGCGGCACCGGGTCCGGCAAGACGACCCTGCTGTCACTGATCCCGCGACTCATCGATGCCACGTCGGGCGCGGTCACCGTGTCCGACACGGATGTGCGCCGCATCGACCTGGACGTCCTGCGGGCCGGCATCGGACTCGTCCCGCAGCGGCCGTACCTGTTCTCGGGCACCGTCGCCACCAACCTCCGGTACGGCAAACCCGACGCCACCGACGAGGAACTGTGGCGGGCGCTGGAGATCGCGCAGGCCGCCGATTTCGTGCGCGCCATGCCCGAGGGCCTCGACACCCCGGTCGCGCAGGGCGGCACGACCGTCTCCGGCGGTCAGCGGCAGCGGCTCGCCATCGCGCGGGCGCTGGTGCGTCGTCCGTCGATCTACCTGTTCGACGACTCGTTCTCCGCCCTCGACCTCACCACCGACGCCCGGTTGCGGGCGGCGCTCAAACCCGAGACCTCGGACGCGTGCGTCATCGTCGTCGCCCAGCGTGTCTCGACGATCGTGGAGGCCGAGCAGATCGTGGTCCTCGAGGACGGCGCGGTCGTCGGAATCGGAACCCACGACCAACTGCTCGAGACGTGTCCGTGTTACGTCGAGATCGTCGAATCCCAACGATCGGTCCAGGAAGCACTATGAGCGATCGCGCAACCACCACCACCGAAAGGCCCGTCGGCCCGCGTATTCCGGGACCGGTCGCTCCGGGAGCCCCGGGGTCCAAGCCGCACGATCTGTGGCCGTCCACCAAGCGGCTGTTGCGGCGGCTGCGTCCCCACCGCATCGCCGTCGGCGTCGTTTTCCTCGTCGCCGCCGTGTCGGTGGTGCTCACGTCGATCGCGCCGCGCATGCTCGGTCAGGGTACGAACCTGATCTTCGACGGCATCATCGGCGCGCAGTTGCCGGCCGGAATGTCGAAGGATCAGGCCGTCGCCGCGCTGCGGGCCGACGGCCAGAACACGTTCGCCGACATGGTGTCCGGGATGGCCGTCGTGCCCGGGGTCGGCATCGACTTCAGCGCACTCGGCCGGGTGCTGGCGATCGTGCTGGCCCTGTACCTGGGGTCGTCGATGTTCATGTGGCTGTCGGGTTTCCTGCTGAACATCATCGTGCAGGGTGTCGTGAAGAACCTGCGCGCCGAGGTCGAACGGAAGATCCACCGGCTTCCCCTGCGGTACTTCGACTCCCATTCCCGCGGCGACCTGCTCAGCCGGGTCACCAACGACATCGACAACGTCTCGCAGTCGTTGCAGCAGACGATGAGCCAGCTGATCGTGTCGGCGATGACGGTGATCGGCATCCTCGTGATGATGATCGTCATCTCGCCGCTGCTCGCGCTCATCGCCGTGCTGACGGTGCCGCTGTCGATCCTGGTGACGGCGCAGATCGCGAAACGGTCCAAGACCCACTTCGTGTCGCAGTGGAAGTCGACCGGCGAACTCAACTCGCACGTCGAAGAGGCGTACACGGGCCACGAACTGGTCACCGTGTTCGGTCGCGGCCGTGAGGTGGAGGCACGGTTCGAAGAGCAGAACGAGGCGCTCTACCAGGCCAGCTACCGGGCCCAGTTCATCTCGGGGCTGATCATGCCCGCGATCATGTTCCTCGGAAACCTCAACTTCGTGGCCATCGCCGTCCTCGGCGGCATGCGCGTGGCGTCCGGCACCATGAGCCTCGGCGACGTGCAGGCCTTCATCCAGTACTCGCGCCAGTTCACCCAGCCCCTCACCCAGATCGGGGCCATGGTCAACCTCATGCAGTCCGGTGTGGCGTCCGCCGAGCGGGTGTTCGCCATCCTCGACGAGGACGAGGAAGACCCGGACCCGGCCGACGCACCCAACCCGGCCGAGGTCGCCGGCCGGGTGGAGTTCTCGGACGTCTCGTTCGGCTACTCACCCGACAAGCCGCTGATCGAGAACCTGTCGCTGGTCGCCGAACCCGGCCAGATGGTCGCCATCGTCGGACCCACCGGTGCAGGCAAGACCACCCTCGTCAACCTGATCCTGCGGTTCTACGAACTCGACGGCGGCAGCATCCTCCTCGACGGCGTCGACATCGCCGCAATGTCGCGTGACGACCTGCGGTCCCGCATCGGCATGGTGCTGCAGGACGCGTGGCTGTTCGGCGGCACCATCCGCGACAACATCGCGTACGGGCGCCCCGACGCCACCGAGGAAGAGATCCAGGCGGCCGCGCGGATCAGCTACGTCGACCGGTTCGTCCACTCGCTGCCCGACGGCTACGACACCGTCATCGATGAAGAAGGCAGCAACATCAGCGCCGGCGAGAAGCAGTTGATCACCATCGCCCGCGCGTTCATCTCGCAACCGTCGATCCTGATCCTGGACGAGGCAACCAGTTCCGTCGACACCCGCACCGAACTGCTCGTCCAGCACGCGACGGCAGTCCTGCGCAGCGATCGCACGAGTTTCGTGATCGCACACCGGCTGTCGACCATCCGCGACGCCGACCTCATCGTCGTCATGGAGGATGGTCGCATCGTCGAGCAGGGCAGCCACGAGGACCTGCTCCTCACCCGCGGCGCGTACTACCGTCTGTACAACAGCCAGTTCGTTTCTGCGTAGCCGCCCGTGAGTACTTGTTAACGTCCCGCGGTTAACAAGTACTCACAGGCACGCAGTGCTTCCCCCGGCCTCGAAGGTGGCGGTGTCGCAATAGGCGGAGCGCGGGTAATACGGACCCATCGTCGTTGCGGGGTCGGTGTGATCGTTCTGCGACGCCTGCACCGACTGCGGGTAGAAGGCGTCGGACGGCAGCATGTACCGCAGAAAGAGCACCTTCTTCGCGACGTCGGTGGAGCCCCAGGGGATGACGGTGACGGTCGGGTCGGAGGCGGCGCGGGCGGGGACGTCCTGCGGTGCGGCGACGACGTACGTGTAGTTGCCGGCGCCGTCGGTGCGGGTCTGGAAGTCGGCGGCGCACGCGACCACCGGGTACGGCGTCAGCTGATCGTTCTGGCACATCGACCAGTACCGCACCTGGCTGCCGGGTGCCGTGACGGGTTGTCCCGCACGGGTGTCGGGGAACGTGGGTGCCCGGCCCTGGACGACGACGATGCGCCCGGGCTGATAGGTCAGCCCCGCTCCGACGTATTTGTTGTCGCCGTTGGGGAACAGGCCGGACGTGCTCGCGGGGTTCACGAACGTCGCCTCGGGCACGTTACCGGGGAACGCACCGGACGCGGCGCCGGCGATGATCTGATCGAATCCGGCCTCCGCGACCTGTCCGAGCGGGCCGTTGTCGTAGGCGGACGGGTCGAATTCGGACCCGCACGTCGGCACCGGCGACGTTCGGCCCGCGGACGTCAGCGTCACGTCGGGCAGTGGGACGCCGCCCGACGGTGATGCCGGGTCGTCGGGCACGTACACCCGGATGATGAGGAAGCCGACGGGCGCCGACTGCGCGCCGGCCCCGGTGGGGAGGGCCTGAATCTGGTTGCGTGAGTGATCGGCCGGACCGGTCACGACCGTGGCGTGCCAGCGCTTCTGCGCGGCGGGCAGGGAACCGGCCGCGGCGTCGGCGAACGGGTTGCCGCTGCCCGGGTCGGGCCCGATCTGGTTGTCGCGCAACGTGTCGACGGTGTCGAAGTTCGTGCCGTACGTGTTGAGCGAGAAGTAGCGGGCGGCGGGGTAGGTGCCGCTCAGTTCGATGGTGTCGCCGGACGCCAACGCGTAGGGCAGAACCCAGTACGTCGCGTTGGCGTCGGGGAACGCGACATTGAGCACTGTCGAGTTGGACATGAACTGCCACGCGCACTGCGCCGTCGGCGGCGGGGCCGCGGAGGCGAGGGACGCCCCGCCGAACCACAACAGCAGAAGCAGCACGGCGGCAACGATTTTCCCGGACATGGTGGTCAGAACACCTCCCCGAACTCGGTCAACTTGGCGATGCCCTCGCGGTCGATCTCGCCGGGGGTGTACCGGTTGATCACCTGAATGTAGGTGAGGTACCGGGCCATCGCGTCCGCGCTCTGCTGCGCGAACGCCGGGGGCAGCGGCGCGGCGAGCTGAGTCGGCAGATACTGGGTCATCAGCTGGGCGGCCATCGCGGGGCCGCGCGGGTCGTGATCGAAGGTATTGTCGAGTTCCGCCCGACCGCGGTCGGTGGCGTAGTCGTAGAACTCGTACTGGAACGACGCGGGATCGACGTAGGCGGTGGGGCCCAGCCACTTCGAATACACCGCGACCTTCGCCTCGGGGGTCCGCAGCACGTAGATGTGGGTGGGGGAGTTGTTCCAGTTGATCCCCTGCGGTGCATGCTCGTTGGTGGCGAGCACGACGTGGTCGCGACCCGCTGCGGCGTTGCTCCGCAGCAGCGGCATCAGGTCGGCGCGTTCGGCGTAGGTGGCGAACAGGTCCCCGGACATCCAGTTCCGGTCGCCGTGGCCGAGCGTCGCGAGCAGCGGCACCACGTCGACACTCGACGTCAGCTGTCCGCGCGGGGTGTCGGTGTCGCCGGTGAACCGCCCGGTGGGGTCGGCGACGATCAGCGGGATGTGGAACGCCTCGTCGTAGGCGGTGGACAGTTTGCCCGCGACGAAGCCGTGCGCCCCCGCATATTCGCCGTGGTCGGACGTCATGACGAAGACGGTGTTCGCCGCGACGTCCTCCGGCAGCGAGTCGATCACCGTGCCGATGTGGTGATCGACCATCGACAGCACGTTGGTGTAACTGTCCAGTGCCCGTTCCCAGTACGTGTAGGGCGCGAACGCGATGTGCCGGTCGGGATCGGTGCCCTGGCCGTACGGCTGAAGGTAATAGTTCGACAGATTCTGGACGTCGTCGGTGACGCCGCCCCACACCAGCGCCTGGAACTCCCGTGCGAACACCTGGGTGCTCGGTTTCGACTGCAGCGCCTTCTCGGGTTCCCAGTTGGGTGGCACGGACGGGTAGCCCAGCCGCGGCGGGTCGCTCTCGCCGGTGGTCACCGACCAGGACCGGGCGGGGCTGAGCGGGGGAACGTTGTTCGCGTACAGCGACTGGTAGCGTTCCGCTTCCGTTCCGGCCCAGAAGAACTGCTGGTCGTGCGGGTTGACGAAGCTCGCCGTCAGGCAGAACGGGCCGTCGGAGGGTTTGCGCGTCGACAACCACGCCGCGGCCTGGTCGGCGATGTGCCCGTCGAATTCGAAGCCCTCACCGTTCAATCCGATGATGTCGGGCATCGTCAGTCCGTCGAATCCGTACTCCTCGAGGTAGCCGGGGGCGAGCCCCGAATCCTCGTCGGGGGACGGCGACAGATGCCACTTCCCGACGTACGGCGTGACGTACCCCGCCTGCCGCAGCAGTTTGCCGTACGTCGGGAACTCCCGCCCCATCGCCGGGGACGGGACGGGCGACGCCCGATTACCGGTCCGGGTCTGCAGCATCCAGTTCTGCAGCGGATAGAGCCCGGTGACGAAACACGCACGGCCCGGACTGCACGCCACCCCGGCCGTGTAGTGCTGCGTGAACTTCACCCCCGGCGCCCACAACTTGTAGAGGTTGGGCATGAACCGCTGCAGGAACTGATCCGGAGTGGTGATCCCCGCCGGAAAGACCTGCGGAAACCGCATCTCGTCGACGACGATGAACACGATGTTGGGCTGCACGTAGTTGCCGCGCTGACGGCTCAGCGGCTTCTGCGACGCGTCCGCCCGACGGTCGAAGAGACCCGACATCACGGTCACCCCGCCCGCGACAGCGGCACCCGAGAGAAACGTTCGCCTGTCGATCCGACGGCCGGTCTTCTCGTCGCTCATGGCGGTTCCTCCGGTCGCGGGGGTGGGATCGTCTCACTCTCTGTACCCACTTTCGTACGAAGTAGTGATGTGTCGCCGAAAATGTCGCGCGTGATTGGATACACCCGTGAATGCCGTAGTCCCGACCCCGCCCGATCCGTTCTTCACCGTCGGCACCCGACTCGAGGGGCAGCTCGGCCGAACCGGAACCATTCACACCCCGCACGGCGACATCGCGACGCCGTCGTTCGTGGCCGTCGGCACCAAAGCCACCGTGAAGGCGGTGCTGCCGGAGAGCATGAAGGAACTGGGCGCGCAGTCGCTGCTCGCCAACGCGTACCACCTGTACCTGCAGCCGGGCCCGGACATCGTGGACGAGGCCGGCGGGCTGGGCAAGTTCATGAACTGGGACGGCCCGACGTTCACCGACAGCGGCGGATTCCAGGTGATGTCGCTGGGCGTCGGATTCAAGAAGGTCCTCGCGATGGAAGCGGTCGGCGTGCGCTCCGACGACGTCATCGCCAAGGGCAAGGAACGCCTCGCGACCGTCGACGACGACGGCGTCACGTTCAAATCGCACCTGGACGGGTCGCGGCACCGGTTCACCCCGGAGGTGTCGATGCAGATCCAGCATCAGCTGGGGGCCGACATCATGTTCGCGTTCGACGAGCTCACGACGCTGCTGAACACCCGCGGCTACCAGGAGCAGTCGGTGGAGCGGACGCAGGCGTGGGCGGTGCGCTGCATCGCCGAGCACGAGAAGCTCAACGCCGAACGGTCCCACCGCCCGTACCAGGCGCTGTTCGGCGTCGTCCAGGGCGCGCAGTACGAGGACCTGCGGCGGCAGGCGTGCCGGGGGCTCGAATCGATCACGGGGGAGAGTGGCCGCGGTTTCGACGGGTACGGCATCGGCGGGGCGCTCGAGAAGCAGAACCTGGGCACCATCGTCCGCTGGTGCAACGAGGAGCTGCCCGAGCACAAGCCGCGGCACATGCTGGGCATCAGCGAGCCGGACGACTTCTTCGTGGCCATCGAGAACGGCGCCGACACGTTCGACTGCGTGAACCCGTCGCGGGTGGCGCGCAACGCCGCGATCTACCACCCGGACGGCCGGTTCAACATCAACACCAGCCGCTTCCGGCGTGATTTCACGCCGATCGACGAGAACTGCGACTGCTACACGTGCGCGAACTACACCAGCGCCTACATCCATCACCTGTTCAAGGCGAAGGAAATGCTGGCGTCCACGTTGTGCACGATCCACAACGAACGCTTCACGGTGCGGTTGGTCGATCAGATCCGCGACAGCATCGAGGGCGGCTACTTCGAGGAGTTCAAGGCCGAGACGCTGGGCCGCTTCTACCGCACGTGAGTGGGAAAGCGTCCCCTGGGACGCTTTCCCACTCACCTACGGGTCAGAGCTGGTAGGTGGGTTCGCGCTTCTTCACGTACGCGATGACGCGGTACGTGATCGGCATGACCAGCACCTCGACCAGCGTCTTCCACAGGAAGCCGACGATCACGTAGTTGACGAAATCGCTCCACGTGCTGATGCCGATCGCGCCGGCGGCGATGGAGCAGAAGATCAGGGTGTCGGCGAACTCACCGACGATGGTGGAGCCGATGAGCCGTGCCCACAGGTGCTTCTCCTTGGTCCGCTCCTTGATCAGGACCAGCGTCACCGAGTTCAACATCTGGCCGACGAAGTACCCGGCCAGCCCGGCGAGCAGCAGTCGCGGGTAGACGCCGACGACGGACCGCAGCGCTTCCTGGTTCTCGTAGAAGTCGGCGGACGGCAGTTCGATGAGCAGCCAGAAGCAGAACGCGGCCAGGATCAGGGCGCCGAAGCCCAGGTAGATCGCGCGTCGCGTCGACTTGAACCCGTACACCTCGCTGAGCACGTCGCCGAGGATGTAGGCCAGCGGGAACAGGAAGAAACCGCCGTCGGTGATGACCGGCAGGATCTGCAGCGGGCCGACGGTGAGCGACGAGTCGGCGAAGAATGCGACGCCTTTCGTCGCGCAGATATTCGAGATCAGCAGCGTCGCGGTGAAGAGGGCAACGAACGTGGGGTAGTACCCCCGGCTGACGTGCGCGAACGTCGCGTGGTCGTCTTGCTTGGTCTGCTGATCTGAGGCTGTCACGCCGCAATCCAAGCACTTGCACGTGGAGAGGCGCGAATCAGGAACGGGTGAACGCACCTTTTGTCCGATCTGAGGCGTTGAAAGGTACGTTCACCCGCGGGATGGGTCGTGCCGGGCTAACCCTGGACGACGCGCGTGCCGCCCGCCAGTTCGTCGTGCTTGCCCTGCTTGGTGGGGCTGCCGTTGATCGTCACGGCGATGACGATCGCCGCGACGACACCGAGCAGTCCGAACAGGAACCCGAGGAACGGGAACCCGCCGAGCGCGGCGACGACGTAGAAGCCGTTCCTGGTCAGCGACTGCTGCTGGGTCGGCAGTCCGCCGTTCGGGCCCTCGACGCGCAGACCCAGAACCTGCTTGCCGACGGTCTGGCCCCGCGTCGTCTCGAGGAACACGAAGTAGCCGACGGCGGCGGCCGAGGTGAGGATCGCCCCGAGGACGCTGCCCAGGAACGTGCCCAGCACCAGCGAGATGACGATGGTGACCACGGCCGTCGGAATGCCGACGATCAGGCCGTCGATCACCCGCGCGCCCAGTCGGGGAAGAAGTTCGCCGGGCCGGGACGGGTTGAACCCGAAGTCGGGCTGCGCGAACGGCTGGGTGCCGAACTGTGCAGAGTCGAATTGCTGCGCCGAATCGAACTGCGGCGGCGCGCCGAACTGCTGGCCGTACTGCTGCTGGCCGTACTGCTGCCCCGCCCCGTTGTAGTGCGGTTGCCCGTACTGCTGCCCGCCGAACTGCTGCTGCCCCTGGTTGGGATCGAATCCGCCAGTAGTCATGTGTTCCCCCTCGAATCGTCTCGGATGACGCCTGAGCACCTTACGCAAGGGGTGGGAGTGACTCGAGTGACGGGAGTAGCAAAACGGGTGAGCGTGCTTCCGGCCCGAGGGGCGGGAGCACGCTCACCCGTGGGGAGCGAACGGTCAGGCCGCGACGTAACGGCCGGTGAGCACGCGGTACGCGTAGGTCGACGCGATGATCGTGATCGGGATCGAGACGAGAAGTCCGACGCCGCAGAGGATTGCACCGACGATGTTGATGCCGACGAGGGCCAGGGCCAGCAGCAGCACCGGTCCGACGTTCTGCGAGATCGTGCGGAAACTCGACTTGATGCCGGTGATCGCGTCCTCGTTCTGATCGATGACGAACTGCAGCGTCCACCAGGTCAGGAAGACGACGATCAGACCCGGGATGATGAGCAGGAAGAAACCGATGATGGAGGCGATACCGATGATGACGCTGGCGATGATGATCGCCCCGACGTTGGTGAACTGGAAGAACGATCCGAACGCCGGCTTGTTGCCGTCCACCTCGTGCAGTGCGCCGCGCACGAGCGCCGCGTTGATCAGGTAACCGACGATGGTGGTGACGATCGAGCCGATGATGCGCCACACCGAGAACGCCGAACTCATGTCGGACGACGTGCTGAAGCCGCCGAAGATGAGGTTCAGCACCACCTGGATGACGGCGGCGATCAGCAGGATGCCGATCCAGATGAGCGCGTTGTCCTTGAACTTGTTCCAGCCGTAGCCGATCGCGTCACCCACGGAGAACTGTCCCGGCGTCTGCCCGGGGGTGCCGTAATCCGACATCGGCGGGGGCGGCGGATATCCGCCGGGCGGCGGTCCCTGCGGAGGGGGCGGGTAATTTCCCTGCGGCGGCGGGTAATTACCGCCGGGTGGGGGTCCTTGCGGCGGCGGGTAATTACCGGGGGGCGGCGGATAGTTTCCACCGGGCGGAGGGGGATAGTTTCCGCCGGGAGGCGGTGGCGGATATCCGCCGGGCGGCGGTCCCTGCGGCGGCGGCGGGTAATTCCCCGGCGGCGGCGGATATCCGCCGGGCGGCGGTGGAGGATTGCCCCGCGGAGGATATCCGCCCTGGTCACCACCTTCGGGTTTGTCGTTAGGGTCGTATCCACCAGTCGTCATGTGATCCCCTCAGCAAGAGTTGAATGCTCGCGCGTGACAGTGCGAATAAACACTACGTGGACAATCCTTTACCCGCCTCCCTTTGGTCTGCTTCTTCTCCTGCGGTTTTGATGCTTTACGCTGGTTATCGTGACTAATTCTGGGGGATCGGACGATTCGAATCCGTACAACGGGCAGACACCACCCACTTACGGCGAGGTTCCGCCGTTGCCGCGCGACGGATACGGGGTCGACGAATCCGGTTATCCCACCTATTCGGCGCCCACCGAGAAGTACCCCGACTATCAGCAGCCGGGCGCGTACGGGACTTCCCCGAATCCGTATGCCGCGCCGAATCAGTACGGCGGCGACCAGTACGGGGCCCCCGGCCGGCAGCAGTACGGGACGCCCAACCCGTATGCCGCCCCGAATCAGTACTCCACCCCGAACCAGTACGGCGGCGCATCCAACCAGTACGGGGTGGCGGGTCAATACGGTGGCCCCGCCCCGCAGTACGGCGCCCCGAACCCGTACGGCGCGCCCTACCCGCAGTCGCGCGGGACGAACGGTCTCGCGATCGCGTCGCTGATCACGTCGATCGTCGGCGGTTGCTTCTACGGTGTCGGCTCCATCGTCGGCATCATCCTCGGCATCGTGGCGCTGGGCCAGATCAAGCAGTCCGGTCAGGAAGGACGCGGACTCGCGATCGCGGGAATCGCCATCGGCGGCGCCTACGTCGTCGGGTGGATCCTGTTCTTCGTGATCATGCTGATCGCGGCGGCGTCGGGGGCCTGACGACCCACGGTTCGCGGTGCAGGCGGGCCGGGTCGAACCGGGCGAGGAGGGTCGAGAGATCCACGACCTCGCCTGGTTCCGCGAGTCCGAGTGACTCCGCCAGCACCCCGAGGACGTCGCTCGGTGTGCGTCCCAACGCTTTCTGGTCGGTGAGGGTGACGGCGCCGTCGCGTTTCGCGAGCCGTTTGCCGTCCTCGTTGAGTGCGAGGGCCACGTGTGCATAGGCGGGGGCGGTGAGCCCGAGCAGTCCCGCGAGGTACGCCTGGCGGGGCGCGGACGACAGCAGGTCGTCGCCGCGGACCACCTGGTCGATCCCCTGGGCGCCGTCGTCGACGACCACCGCCAGGTTGTAGGCGGGTGTTCCGTCGCCGCGGCGCAGCACGAGGTCGTCGACCATTCCGGAGTAGCTTCCGTGCAGGACGTCGTCGATGGTGAACGACGTGACGGCGGCGCGCAGACGCAGGGCCGGTGGTCGCCCGCCGGCGAGACGGTCGGCG
The DNA here is from genome assembly GCF_002165735.1 of Rhodococcus sp. NCIMB 12038. Classification (NCBI taxonomy): domain Bacteria; kingdom Bacillati; phylum Actinomycetota; class Actinomycetes; order Mycobacteriales; family Nocardiaceae; genus Rhodococcus; species Rhodococcus sp. NCIMB 12038. The sequence goes on along the minus strand of NZ_NHML01000037.1, from coordinate 20,774 downwards.
CGCTCGTCCGGTGTCAGATTGCGGCAGGTCCCCGGGTAGGCGCCCTGGGGTGCGTGCGGGGCCGACGCCGCCTTCAGGATTTCTCTTCTCGTGCAGAAGCACTCGTACGTGAGGCCGGCGGCGTGGAGTTCGGCGATGGCGGCGTCGTACCGCGGGAGCCGGTGCGACTGCGACACGACGTCGCCGTCCCAGTCGAGACCGAGTTCCGCGAGGTCGGCGAGTTGCCGCTCCCGGGCGCCGTCGCGAACGCGGTCGAGGTCCTCGACGCGCATGAGGAACCGCCGGCCGGTGGACCGGGCGAACAGCCACGCCAGGACGGCCGTCCGCAGGTTGCCGAGGTGCAGGTCGCCGGAGGGGCTGGGCGCGAACCGTCCCGCACCCTCCGCGTGATGGGGGAGGGGTTCACTCTGACGAGACGGATGTGACATCGGGACGAGGGATCAGCTGGCCAGTTCGATCGACGACGACGGCGCGACGTCGGCGCCCTGCAGAATCATGCCGATCTGGACTTCCAGGGCGTGCTCGAGGTACTCGGACGGGTACAGCGCCGGACTGCCGATCGCATCGACCGCGAGGCCGTCGACGGTGGCGAGGAGAAGTGCCGCACGGGTTTCCGCTTCCGGCGTGCCGATCCCGATGAGCACCGCGGACAGTCCGGTGCGGATGGTGAACAGGGTCGTGCTCCGGATCTCGGCGAGCGACGGGGAAGTGGCTGCGCGGACGGCGAATGCCGCCCTGACGTGCGCCTCCCGCGACCGTGACTCGTCGAGGGGGAGCAACTGCGACATCGCGGCGAACAGGTCCCGGGCGGGGTCGCCGTCGCGGTCGACCTCCGACAGGCGGGTGAGCAGTTTGTCGACGAGGGTGCGCAGCGCGAACGCGAACATCTCGTCCTTCGTGGAGAAGTGGTGCTGCACGGCGCCGATGGACACACCCGCCCTCTTGGCGACCTCGCGCACGCTGGCGCCCTCGAGGCCCGACTCGGCCGCGACGTCGAACAGGGCCGCAGCCAGGTGTTCGGGGCTGGTGGACGAGTACCGGCGTTCGCGCATGCCTCGAACATTACTTACGTATTGAATCAATACATGCGTCAGGTGCCCGTGTCGCCTCGAGTGGCGGGTGTGACTTTCGGTTATCGGCGGACGTACGTCAGGAAGATCATCCCGCTCTCGAACGCGCGGGTCGAGGTCAGCCGGAACCGCTGGGGGTCGAATTCGCCGTCGAACAGCGGAATGCCGGAGCCGATCGCGACGGGGTTGAGCTTGATCCGGAGTTCGTCGACCTCGGGTTGCACCGCGGCGGCCAGCTTCCCGCCGCCGCACAACCAGATGTCCTTGCCGTCCTCCTTCTTGAGTTCGCGCACCTTCTCGATCGGATCGCCCGCGACGATCTCGACGCCCGGATCGGGCGACTCGGTGATCGTCGTCGAGAACACGTACTGCCGCAGATGCGCGTACGGGCTTGTCACGCCGAGGTCGAGGCCGGGCTGGTAACTGGCGCGGCCCATGAGCACGGTGTCGAAATGCCGGTTGGTGGCCTCGATTCCCATCGCTGCCCGAACGTGGGTGGGGACCGTCTCGGGGTACTCCGCGATCATCGCGGGCATGTGATCACCCTCGAGTTCGAAGACGGTGCCGCTGGGGTCCGCGCCGTCGGCGCCGGCGATGAATCCGTCGATGGTGGTGGCGACGTAGTAGACGAGTTTTCGCATGTGAGTCCTCCCGCGGTCGGTTACTACTCCATTTGTAGTACTATGACTGCAGTGGTTGCAAGGTTCTTTTTTCGAGGAGTGTCGATGGCGCAGAACCCGGAACGACGTGCGGCGCTCGTGAACGCGGCGATCGAAGTGCTCGCGCGAGAGGGTGCGCGCGGCCTCACGTTCCGTGCCGTCGACGTCGAGGCGAACGTTCCCAAGGGGACGGCCTCCAACTACTTCGCCAGCCGCGACGACCTGTTCGACCAGGTCGGCAAGCGGATACACGAGCGCATGGGTCCCGACCCCTCGGTGATCGAGGAAAGCGTCCGCAAGCCGCAGAATCTCGACCTCGCGATCGAGTACATGCAGGGATTGTTCGGCCGGATCACCCGCGACCGGACGGGTTACCTCGCGCTGCAGGAGTTGCGGCTCGAAGCGGTCCGTCGTCCCGAACTGCGCACCACCCTGACCCGCACCATCTCCGGCAACCTGGAGCACGACATCGGGTTTCACCTGGGCTCGGGACTGCCCGGCGACCGCAGCACCGTGCTGATGCTCTACCTCGCGATGAATGCGCTCATCGTCGAGCACCTGACGCTGCCCGGGGTGCTCGAGGGCGTCGACACCGAGCGGCTCATCGCCGATCTGGTGACGCGCGCCGTCGCCACGCCGGACGCCTGAGTGCGTCGTCCATCGACCTGCATCTCAGGGCGCGGGGATGACGGCGCGCGGCAGGTCGGCCCGAAATTCCACGTCGGTGACGAAGTCCCCGTCACCGGGCACGTAGCGGCGCTGCGGATCGAAGTCCTCCACCCGGAAGCTGTCCAGGGTCGGGGAGTGCGTCGTGACCGCGAGGGTTCCGCCGTCGACGTCGAACTGCAGCAGGCGCTGGAATCCGGTCTCGCGGAGACCGTTCACGGTGAAGTACTGGTAGTCGGCGAGCAACTCCACGACCTTCCGGTCGGTGTCGCCCACCTTCCGGTCGGTGACCGTCGTCTGCCCGTCGACGTGCCCCGCGAGGACCAGGAACACCGTCTCGAACGGGACGACGAGCCGATTCCAGATCTGCTGTCCCGCACTGGTACCGATGTCGCCGAACCCGCTCATCCGCAGCGAGCCGTCCTCGTCCAGGTAGTAGTGGCTGCCGATCACCACGTTGCGGTCCGGGTGGGCGGCGAGCACGTCCTCGGCCCACTGCAGCACGTGCTCGGGCGGGTTGTAGCCGATGTAGAGCATCAGGAATTTCGCGCCTGCGATGTCGAGCAGGTCGTAGTGCGCCGAATTGTCCGTGTCCGTGACGGATTCACCCCAGTACGGCTGGTCGCGGAACCGCCACGGGCCGAAGAACTCGTTGTAGAGGGCGTGGTTCTTCTCGTGCTCGCCGGGAATCAGGCGTCCGCCCACGTTCCACAGGTTGTCGTGGTTGCCGGGCAGGACGCCGTACGGGACGCCGGCGTCCTCGAGCGTCGCCATCGCCCGGTCCGCCACCTCGAACTCGGGGCGCGCGCGGGACTCGGGCGCCCCCGGACGTATCCAGCTCTGGACGAGGTCGCCGGTGTGCATCGAATACGCGATCTTGCGTTCGGCGGCGTTGTCGGCGGTCCAGCGGGTCATGTCGAAGTACACCTCCGGCCGGTCCCGGGACACGTACTGGGTGTCAGAGATGTGCTGCAACGCGAAGTCGTACGTGTCCGGGTCGGCGAACTGCTGATCGGCGGTCGCGTTGGCCTCGCGGAAACTCCGGTCCCGTCGCGGGCTGTCGATGACGAGGATCTGGGCGGCGTCCTCGCCCTCGATCCGGGTGGTCAGGGTGACCGGACCGCCCGGCTCGGACGGCTGCGCCGTCGCGACCGGCTCACCCCAACTCTGCGCCTCCTCGTCCCACACGTGCATCGCGAGGTCGTCGAGATTCACCGAACGTCCGTGCCACGTCACGTCCGAGCCCGCGGTGTCCGGGCCGAACCGGACCTCGTACCGCATGTACGGGTATTTGCCGAAGTCGTGACCGGTGGCCGACATCCCGTCCGACTCCGCACCCGGAACCCGCTGCGACGGCGGGGCCTCGCCGGTGGTCCCGGCGAACATCAGCGCCGATGTGAGCGGCGCCGACGTGACCAGGCCGCGGGCGGGCAGACCGGACGCACCCCGGGGTTCGGGATCGGCCACCGCGACCACGTCACCGCCGAGCAGCACAGCGGCCAGTGACACCGCCGTCAGCGCGGCAATCCTGCCCGGCACGCTCATGACTCGAGGTTACAAGCGCGGCCGGGCAGGGGTGGGGTGGAAGCGCCGTCAGGCCTTGCGGCCGAGGAAGGCCAGGACCCGGGTCTGTTCGTCGGAATCCGCGGGGACGTCCACGGCCGGGCCGCACACTCCGGCCGTGCGGATGTTGTCGCCCAGTTGCTCCGCGACGCCGCCCACCCAGGTCAGGTCGTCGGCGGGGATGGTCTCGTCGAGGCCGGTGGCCCGCGCGAGGTCCCAGCCGTGCACCACCAGGTCGAAGCAGTAGAAGCTGTCGACGGTCTTGCCGAGTTCGGTGCGGCCGAAGTGCCCGTCGTACTCGCGGCCCGCCTTGGCCGGGTCGTCCAGGATCTCCTGCATGCCGTCGCGCGTCGCCGCCCACGCGGCAACCGGGTCGTCGTCGACGGACGGCGGCTCCGGCAGTTCCAGATCGACGACGGTGACGATGTAGCGCTGCGTGTCGATCACGTGCCGCACGACGTCGCGGGCCGTCCAGCCGTCGCACGGAGAGGCGTCGTCCCAGCGTGCGGCGGGCACGGATTCGACACGCTTCGTGAACTTCGCGGCGAGGTCGCGGTAGTGGGCTGCGGGGGTTTCGGTTGTCGAGGTCATGCTGCCGATTCTTCTCCCGTCCGGCGCCCGCGGGCTTGAACATTTCCGACATCGACGACGGAATCCGTCCCGTGCCAGTCGGGGGCCTCACCGGCGAGCAGGTCGGACGGCGTGAGCGAGGAGATCCGCCGGCATTCCCGCGACAGGTGCGCCTGATCGCTGTAGCCGGCGGTGGCGGCCAGGTCGGCGAGCCCGGTCCGCGACCCCGACTGCGCCAGCGCCATGAACCGTTGCAGCCGCAGGATTCCGCGGAGCGTCGCGGGACCGTATCCGAACGCGTCGTTGCACCGCCGCTGCAGTTGCCGTTCCGTGACGGAGGCGGCGTCGGCGAGCGCACCGACGTTCCACGAGTGCCGGGCCAGGGCCTGCCGCACGGTCCCGATCAGCGGGTCGGCCTCCGGTCCGCGGTTCCGCCACGCGCGCACGGCGTTCTCGAACAGGGCGATTCGTTCCGCGTAGCCGGACGCGTTGTCGAGCCGGTCGGTCAGCGTCCGCTCCCACGTGGACCCGAGTACGTCGCCGAGGCCGACCCGGAGGTTGCGGACCTCGGCCGCCGACGTCCGCAGCAGATGCGAGGCGGCGCCGGGACGGAAACGGACACCGACGGATTCGGTGCCGGGCGGCAGCGTGAACGACCACGCCGTGGTCTCGGGACCGCACACCCGGATCCCTGCACCCCGGATCCACAGGATGTCCATGCAGGCGTCGGGCACCAGCAGATGCTCGCCCTGCGTGCGTGCGGACCACCCGCACACGAGGGTGCCTGCGAGGTCGGGTGACGGCGAGGTCGGCGTGTACCAGCCCATGCACCGGAGCCTAATCGCCGATACCGACACGTGCGGGCCCGTCACATCGCCCGAAGTGCCCGCACCGGCACGCAACTCGAGGTGAACTGTATGCACGGGTCCGCAGAGGTTCCCCGGAGGCCCGCCACTTCGCCGTCACAGAGAACGAGGACTCCATGAGACGAACATGGGCGCTGGCAGCGATCGTCGCCGTCAGCCTGACCTTCTCGAGTTGCGCCTACGACCGCACCGATTCCGGCGACACGGGCGGCAACGCCCCGGTGTCCCCGACGCCGACGTCCCCACCGGCCGTGCCCGGAACACCCGTGCTGAAGATGGGACCGACGACGCTCGGCGACGTGGTGGTCGACGAGGGTGGGATGACGGTGTACGTCTACGACAAGGACGTGGTCGGCTCCGGTGCCAGTTCGTGCCGGGACACGTGCCTGCAGTCGTGGCCGCCGGTCACCTCCGTGACCGAGAACCCGACGGTGCAAGGGTTGCAGGAAGTCGTCGTCGACACCATCCCGGCAGCGGACGGCACCCATCAGCTCACCGTGAACGGCCGCCCCGTGTACCGCTACAAGGACGACAACGAACCCGGTGACGCATACGGGCAGGCGGTCGGCAGCGTGTGGTGGGCCCTCGACTCCGCAGGCAACCCGGTCACGACAACTGCGGGCGGCGAGTAGGACGCTCGATCCTGAGGTGGACGGTGACGGTCAGCGCCGCCGACAGCGCGGCCGCGAACCACAGGGCGTCCAGCCCGATCCAGTGGTGTGCGAGAGCGCCCGTCACCGCTCCTGCCACCAGGCCCGCCCACAGCGCGAAATGTCGTAGCCACGCCCACCGCGGACCGCCGAACAGCGCCGCGGCCAGCCGGTGGCCCATCTTCACGAGGGCGCCCGTCATGTAGGTGAGGCCGATGGTGACCTCGCCGTCCTTCTGGAAGAAGGAGTTCTCGGCGCCCATGGCGAGCAGCATCGCGCCGACGGCCACGGTGCTCGCCCCGACGGTCGCGGCGACGGCGCCCGCGATCAGGAGCCCGGACACGACGGCGAGCACCGTCGTCCGGACGGACAGCCGCCTGCGATCGGACAGGTGCACGACCACGGCGCCCAGGGCGCAACCGAGGACGAACATGCCGATCACCGCGGCAGCCGTCAGCGCATGCGCCCATTCCGCGTCCGCGAACCCGACACTGAACCGGGTGAGATTGCCGCTCATGAACGCGACGAAGAACCCGCCGAGCGTGATGAATCCGAGCGCGTCGACGTAGCCGGCCAGCGCAGACAACACCACCGCCAGCACGAGCATCCGCCTGCTCTCGTCGATCGGCACATCACACATCAAACACCGCGGTGAACGACAGCGGCCCCCGATCCGTGGATCGGGGGCCGCTGTGGCGTAGTTCAGGCGATCGGAACGCCTCGACTAGGACGTGCCGAGCGCGGGCGCGAGCGTGTTGGCCCAGGACTCGTGCAGCCGGTCCTGCCAGTAGTTCCACGTGTGCAGGCCCTCGTCGGCGATGTGCGTCTGCAGCTTGGCGCCTGCGCGCTGCGCCGCGGGCACGAACGTCCGACTGCTCAGACCCGAGGCGGTCTCGAGGGGAACCGTTTGCGAGAACTTCACCGGATCGAACGACTTGCTGTCCGGGTCGACGGTGGGATCGCCTGCCGCGGAACCCGCACCGGACGAGATGTAGACGGACTTGCCGCGCAGTGCGCCGACGTTGAGCAGCGGATCGTTGTGGATCCAGGCGGCGGACGGCCAGAAGCCCCACATGTTCAGCGCGTCGCCGCCCATCTGGGCGACCGAAACCTGGATGCCCTGCGCGAAGCCGGGCGAGCTGGCCGTCGGGTACCCGCTGTACGACGCGACCGCCTTGTAGAAGTCAGGGCGGTGAATGGCGAGGTTCAATGCGGAGGTGCCGCTCATCGACAGACCCGCGACCGCGTTGTTCACGCCGTCGCTGCCGAACTGCGACGCCATCACCGGGGGCAGTTCCTTGGTCAGGAACGTTTCCCACTTGACGCGGCCCAGCTTCGGGTCGTCGCGCAGCCAGTCGGAGTAGAAGGTGCCGCCGCCGCCGAACGGGATGACGACGTTGACGTGCTTGCCGGCGAAGAAATTCTCCACGTCGGTCTCGATCAGCCAGCCGTTGTTGTCGTCCGGCGCGCGCAGACCGTCGAGCAGGTACAGCGTCGGCGCGGGACCGCCACCGGCGGCCTTGAGCACCTTGACGGGAATGTCCTTGTCCATCGACGGTGAGTACACCGAGATCAGGGCCGAGTCGGCATGCGCGATGCCGGTTCCGGCCAGTACGGACACGAGGCCCGATGCCAACACTGCGACCAGTCCCACGATCAGCGCGCGGGTGCGACGTATCGCCATCCGAATGTCCTTCTATCTCGTAACAGACACTGCACAGCGAACGCTGCACCGGAGACGATAACAGGGAGATAACGGGTTGTGCCTGTCGTGGCCTGGGATTCTCGGTCCGGAAGGGTCCGCAGGCGGTGCTCCGAGGGCGGCGCCTGAGGTTTGCCCGGAGATGCAAGAAACCCCTGTGAACCACTTTTCAGCGGTTCACAGGGGTTCCTGTGGCGGAGGATAGGGGATTTGAACCCCTGAGGGCGTTAACCCAACCCGCGTTCCAGGCGAGCGCCATAGGCCACTAGGCGAATCCTCCGTGGAGGAGCATACCCAACGACGACGGCTCACCGTTAAACGACCAGGTGATCGCCGGTTCTACGCCCACTTCAGCTGACCGAGGGCGTGCTCGGCGAGCGGCACGGAACGGTCGCAGGAGGTGTCCGGGTTCGCGGTCGCGTCCAGGCCGAATTTCGTCTCGATCGACAGGGTGCCCGCGTCGGTGGTGACCTCGAGGATGCACTGGTATTTGCTCTCGGCGAGCGCCCGGCCCTCGAGTCCGCCGACGTCGATCGTGCGCAGCGGGTCGACCGGTTCCGGCGCGCTCGTGGTGGTGACGGTCACAGTGTTCAGCGCCTCGGGTTTGCCCCACGTGCACGCGCGACGCTCCGGACTGTCGGTTGCGGTGCCCTCGCCGGCGCCTGCGCCTGCGGTCAGGAGCGGTGCGAGCGTCGCGTCGTCCGCCAGGGAGCACGGCTCGGCCGCGTCCCAGCCGACCGCGTCGGACGTGGCCGCGTCTTCGCTGCTCCCGCCGCACGCCGACAGTGCTGCGACGGCGACGGCGAGGGCCGCCGCGTGTGCTGTCCTTCTGAGTTTCATCCCGATCCTTTGCCGACGGTGACCGAATGCGGGGGCGACCGTAGCACTGGCGGTGGTCTGACGTGCGGCGTCGGGCGCGGGCCGGGGTGGATCCCGGTAGCGGCTCGGGGCCGTCTACACTCTGTGGTGGATCCCGCGCGGCGCGCATCCTGTGAACTCCCCCAGGGCCGGAAGGCAGCAAGGGTCAACGGGCTCTGCCGGGTGCGCGGGGTCCCCTATCTTTCGCATACCCGACCCCCGATGTCGGTGAGAGGCCGCTCCTGATGACCAACCAGACCCAGATCGGGTTGATGAGCCATGAGGAACTACTTTCGGAGCATGAGCGCCAGACTGCGAGCTACGCGCAGCTGAAGACGGAGAAGCTCACGCTCGACCTCACCCGCGGCAAGCCCTCGCCCGAGCAGCTGGATCTGTCGGCGGCGCTGCTGACCCTGCCCGGTGACGGCGACTTCCGCGACGGCAACGGCACCGACACCCGCAACTACGGCGGGCTCACCGGTCTGCCGGAACTGCGCGCGATCTTCGGTGAACTGCTCGGCATCCCCGTCGAGAACCTGCTCGCCGGCAACAACGCCAGCCTCGAGATCATGCACGACAACGTCGTGTTCGCCCTGCTGCACGGCACCCCCGACTCCCCGCGCCCCTGGGCGCAGGAGGAGAAGGTCAAGTTCCTGTGCCCGGCCCCCGGCTACGACCGTCACTTCGGGATCACCGAGACCTACGGCATCGAGATGATCCCGGTGCCGATGCGCCACGACGGCCCCGACGTCGGCGTCATCGCCGAACTCGTCGCGAACGATCCGCAGATCAAGGGTCTGTGGGCCGTTCCCAACTACTCCAACCCCACGGGCGCGGTGTACTCGGAAGAGGTCACGCGGGCGCTGGCGTCGATGCCGGCCGCCGCCCCCGACTTCCGGCTGTTCTGGGACAACGCCTACGCGGTGCACCCGCTGGTCGGCGAGACGGCACCGTCGCTGGACATCCTGGGGATGGCCGCGGAGGCGGGTCACCCGAACCGGCCGCTCGTGTTCGCGTCGACGTCGAAGATCACGTTCGCCGGTGCGGGCGTCAGCTTCTTCGGTTCCTCGACCGCGAACCTGGCCTGGTACCAGAAGTTCCTCGGCAAGAAGAGCATCGGACCGGACAAGCTGAACCAGCTGCGTCACCTGCGGTTCTTCGGTGACGCCGACGGTGTCCGCGCCCACATGGAGAAGCACCGCGAGATCCTGGCGCCGAAGTTCGCGCTCGTCCTGAAGATCCTCGAGGACCGCCTCGGGGCGTCGAAGGTGGCGTCGTGGACGGAGCCGAAGGGCGGATACTTCATCAGCCTGGACGTCGTCGAGGGCACCGCGAAGCGCGTCATCGCCCTGGCGAAGGAGGCGGGGATCGCGCTCACCGCCGCCGGATCGGCGTTCCCGTACGGAATCGACCCGGAGGACAAGAACATCCGGCTCGCGCCGAGCTTCCCGTCGATGGACGATCTGGACAAGTCGATGAACGGTGTCGCCACGTGCGTGCTGCTCGCTGCCACCGAATCTCGCCTGGATCTGCCGAAGTCCTAGAAATACACGTCCGGCCGCTCACCTGTTTCAGGTGAGCGGCCGGACGTGTATCTACATCCTGGCGTAGCGCGCCATCACGAAGCTGTACAGGCCGTACGCGGCGATCCCCAACGCGGCGAGGACCAGTAGGAACTGCCCGAACGGCGCCGAGCCGAGGGTCTTCACCGCGCCGTCGATGCCCGTCGCCTTGGACGGGTCGGAGTTGAAGACCGCCACGATCACCAGCACACCCGCGCCGGCGATGACGAGGCCCTTGGCCACGTAGCCGACCACCCCGAGCGGTTCGACGAATTTCGACGGGGTGCCCTTCAGGTCGTCGAGGAAGTTCTTCGCCGCTCCCTTGTAGATGTGGTAGCCGCCGATCGCGATGGCGACGAGGCCCACGACCACGAGGAGGGTCTTGCCTGCCCCGGACTCCATGAGGCGCGCACTCATTCCGGCGTTCTGCTGTCCGCTCGATTTCCCGCCGCCGCTCGCGAACTGGTACGACGAGAAGGCGAACGCGAAGTAGACGACGGCCAGGCCGAAGGCCTTCGCGCGGTCGAGCAGCGACGTGTCGTCGCTGTCGCCGGACTTCTCGGTGGCGTGGGGGCCGAGAACCGTTTCGGCGAGTCGCCACAGCGCCATGGCGATGAACGCGACCGTCGCCACCCACAACGCGAACCGGCCGCCGGGTTTGGAGGCCAGCGTGCCCAGCGCCCCGGACTGGTCGGCGTTGCCACCGCTACCGAAGGCGAGCTGAACGATGATGTACGCGATCAGCAGGTGCACGAAGCCGCTCATCACGTGGCCCGCCCGCGCCACCCGTTCGAAAGTGGTGCTGTCGGTTGCCTTGTCCACGGCCCGGCTCATCCCACCGGCTTTGTTCGTTTCGTGCTGGGCCATCGGGTGTCCTTACGGCTCGTGCGCTTGGACCGGAGTCCCTTGACCGTAGGGGTACCCGGTATCCACCGCGCCGACACGGGCCGAGCGCTGTCGCGCAGCGTTCGTGAAGATCCGGGCCGCTGGCCGGCACCGGCCACGACGTGCGCTACCGCGAGTTCTGCGGGGGCCACGACGCGCTGCACTGGCGCGACGGACTGATCGCCGGCGTGGCGTCGATGCTGGGTTACGCACCGGTAATGCAGTGATGTGGATAACTCTGTGAATAATCCGCGCGTCGCGGTGAAGGGCGCACCCGCCCCATCGTGGGATGGCAGGATCGAACCATGGCACGCACGCTGAACCTGGTAGGGGATCCGGACGCCGACGCACTCCTGGCGAGTGATCCGCTGGCGTTGCTCATCGGGATGCTGCTCGATCAGCAGGTACCGATGGAGACGGCATTCGCGGGCCCCAAGAAACTCGACGACCGGATCGGCGGTCTCGAGGTGCACCGCATCGCGGAGATGGATCCGGAGGAGTTCGCGGCCGTCTGCTCACAGACCCCCGCGGTCCACCGCTTTCCCGGATCGATGGCCACCCGTATCCAGTCGTTGTGCGCGTTCCTCGTCGAGAACTACGACGGCAGCGTCGAGGCACTGTGGACGAGCGGCGACCCCGACGGCAAAGAAGTGTTGAAGCGGTTGAAGGCGCTGCCGGGATACGGCGACCAGAAGGCCCGAATCTTCCTGGCGTTGCTCGGCAAGCAGATCGGGGTGGAGCCGAAGGGCTGGCGCGAAGCGGCAGGCGACTACGGAACCGAGGGGTCCAGGCGTTCGATCGCGGACGTCGTGGACGACAAGAGTCTCCACGAGGTCCGCGAGTTCAAGAAGGCCGCGAAGGCCGACGCGAAGAAGGCGGCGGCAGCGAAGAAGAAGTAGCCGCCGCTACTCCGTATCGTCCGGCTCCTGTTTCCGTTCCGCGTCGAGTTGCCGCCTGCGTTCGGCCTCGTGCATCCACGGGAAGACGCTGTTGCCCTGGCCGCCGCCGATCGGTCCGTGCCCGAGCACACCGTGTTCGTACGCCGACTCGGCGTGCAACGCGAGGTCGATGCCGGAGGACTCGTCCTCGGCGCTCACCCGGAACCCGAAGATCCGGTCGATCAGCTTGCCCAGCCCGAACGTCACGCCGAACGCGTACAGGGCGACGACGACCACGGCCAGCACCTGCTTGCCGAGTTGGCCGAACCCGCCCCCGTACAGGAGGCCTTCGGCTCCGCCCGTCATCACCTCGGTGGCGAGCAGGCCGATCAGGATCGTGCCGACGATGCCGCCCATGAGGTGGACTCCCACCACGTCGAGCGAGTCGTCGTATCCGAGGCGGAACTTCCAGCCGACGGCGAACGAGCAGACCACACCGGCGACCGCACCGACGATCACGGCGCCGACCATGCTCACGGTGCCGCAGGACGGGGTGATCGCGACCAGGCCGGCGACGACGCCGGACGCCGCACCGAACGTCGTGGGGTGGCCGTCGCGCTTCTGCTCCACGAGGAGCCAGCCGAGCAGGCCGGTGCACCCGGCAACCAGGGTGTTCAGGAAGATCGCGGCGGCGGTGCCGTCGGCGGCGAGCGCGGAACCCGCGTTGAAACCGAACCAGCCGAACCAGAGCAGGCCGACACCGAGCAGCACCAGCGGAAGGTTGTGGGGGCGCATCGACTCGGACTTGAATCCGAGTCGCGGGCCCAGGACCAGGGCCAACGCCAGGCCCGACGCGCCGGACACGATCTCCACGACCAGCCCGCCCGCGTAGTCGAGGGCGCCGAACTGCGCGATCCAGCCCTGCGGGTTCCACACCCAGTGCGCGACCGGTGCGTAGACGACGAGGGCCCACACGGGCACGAAGATCATCCAGGCCGAGAACTTGGCCCGGTCGGCGATCGCACCGCTGATCAGCGCGGCGGTGATGATCGCGAACGTCAGCTGGAACGTGGCGAACAGGATCTCGGGGACCTGCCCGTGGACGGTGGTCGGGTCGATGCCCGCCATCCCCACGTGCTCGAGCCCGCCGATCAGTCCGCCGCCGATGTCGTCGCCGAAGATGAGGGAGTACCCGGCCACCAGCCAGGCGACCGTGACGAGCGCGATCGACACGAAGCTCATCATGATCATGTTCAGTACGCCGGTGGAGCGGACCATCCCGCCGTAGAACAGGGCGAGCCCCGGGGTCATCAGCAGGACCAGCGCGGTACTGATCAGAAGCCAGGCGGTTGCTCCGGCGTCGATTGCAGGCACGACATTCTCCTCACACACCCGGACGAAACCCGGTGCGGAAATTCACGATGGCCGCGGGCCGTTTCAACTGTGATGCCGATGCGTTGCGAACGTGTTACGCAATGCGGTCAGGTCCGGATTCCTACCTGTGAGTAGCGCCCCGAGCGGGTGCCGAGCAGGCGCTTCGACCACCCGGACCGGACTGTCGGGGCCCGCCGGTAGTCTTTCCGCGTGGCCCTGTACCGGAAGTACCGACCCGCATCCTTCGCCGAGGTGGTGGGGCAGGAGCACGTCACCGAACCACTGAGCACCGCTCTCGACGCCGGACGGATCAACCACGCGTATCTGTTCTCCGGTCCCCGCGGCTGTGGCAAGACGTCGTCTGCCCGCATCCTGGCCCGATCGCTGAACTGCGTGGAGGGGCCGACCTCGACGCCGTGCGGCCAGTGCCCCTCGTGCGTGGCGCTCGGCCCCGGCGGGTCGGGCAACCTCGACGTCACCGAACTCGACGCGGCCAGCCACGGTGGCGTCGACGACACCCGTGAGCTGCGCGACCGCGCGTTCTACGCGCCCGCCGAGTCCCGGTACCGGGTGTTCATCGTGGACGAGGCCCACATGGTCACCACGGCGGGTTTCAACGCGCTCCTCAAGATCGTCGAGGAGCCGCCGGAGCACCTCATCTTCATCTTCGCGACCACCGAACCCGAGAAGGTGCTGCCGACCATCCGTTCGCGCACCCATCACTACCCGTTCCGGCTGCTCGCGCCCACGACGATGCGCGGGCTGCTGGAGAAGATCTGCCAGCAGGAGAGTGTTCCGGTCGCCGACCCGGTGTATCCGCTGGTCATCCGCGCCGGCGGCGGGTCCCCGCGTGACTCGCTGAGCATCCTCGACCAGCTCCTCGCCGGCGCAGGCGAGGAGGGCGTCACCTACCCGCGCGCGCTCGCCCTGCTCGGCGTCACCGACGTCGCGCTGATCGACGACGCCGTGGACGCGCTGGCCACCGGCGACGGCGCCGCGCTGTTCGGGACGGTCGACCGCGTCATGGACGCCGGGCACGATCCGCGCCGGTTCGCCGTCGACCTGCTCGAGCGCCTGCGCGACCTGATCCTGATGCAGGCGGTCCCCGACGCCGCCGAACGCGGCCTCGTCGACGCTCCCGGTGACGTGCTCGAGAACATGCGCGCCCAGGTCCAGCGGATCGGCCCCGCCACGCTCACCCGGTACGCCGAGGTGATCCACGCCGGTCTCGGCGAGATGCGCGGCGCCACCGCCCCCCGCCTGCTGCTCGAAGTGATGTGCGCCCGGATGCTGCTGCCGTCGGCGTCCGATGCGGAGTCGGCCGTGCTGCAGCGGCTCGAACGTGTCGAGCGCGGACTTCCGCCCGCAGGCTCCGCGACGGTCACCGCCGCAGCCGAGCGGCCCGCCGCGGCATCGGAGCGCGCGCCGCAACCGCACGCCGAGCCGGAACCGGAGCCGAAGTTCCAGCGACCGTCGATGCGCCAGGCCGCGGCGGCCACCGTGCCCCCGCCGCCCGAGCCGGAACCCGAACCGATGCCGCGGCCCGTTCCGGAGCCCGAGCCCGCTCCCGTTCCAGAACCGGAGCCGACGCCGCAGCCCGAACCGACGCCCGTTCCGGAGCCGACGCCGGCACCCGAGCCGACGCCGCAGCCCGTGCCCGAGCCCGAGCCCGAACCTGCGCCCGTTCCGGTCCCGGAACCCGAGCCGACTCCTGCGCCTGCACCCGCGCCTGAGCCGGCGCCCGCTCCCACTCCCGCGCCGGAGCCGACTCCCGCGCCGGAGCCGCCGCTCGTACCCGAGGTGGAGGCGGCACCCGCAGCTTCGGCGGGTCCGGATGCTGCGACCCTGCGCGAGGCCTGGAATTCGCTGCGCGAGAAGGTGAGTCAGCGGAACAAAATTCTGCCCGCCATGTTGTCGGCCGCCACGGTGCACGACGTGCAGGGCAACCGCCTGATCCTGGCGCACCCGGTCCCCAACCTGGGTGCCCGGATCGCGTCGCCGCACAACGCCCAGGTGATCACCGAGGTGCTGTCCGAGATGTTCGGCGGCGCCTGGGAAGTGGAGTACCAGGCCGGTGCCCCGACGGCGCCGCCCCCACCGGTCGCGAAGGCCTCTACGGCGCCGACGAAGCCGGCGGGCGCACCCCGGTTCTCCCGGCCCAGCCAGGAGAGGAGTGCGCAGCGGCCGCCGCAGCAGCAGTCCGACGGCCGGCGCACCGACGCGGGTCCCGGTGCGGCGCAGGCACGCCCGTCGTCCGAACCGGACGACGACATCCCGCCGCCGGAGGCACCCGACTACCCGGACGATCCCGGGCCTATCGACTACGAGGCTTCGGCGTCGACGCCGCCCGTCTCCACACCCGAGGACGAAGAAGAGATGTTCAAGGAGGCGGCGGAACCCGCCGATCCCGCGACTCGCCGCGACCCGGAGGACGTGGCGTTCGAACTGCTCAAGGACATGCTCGGGGCCAAGAAGCTCGAGGGCTGAACCGGACGGCCCCGTCCCGCCACACCGGCTGCGCATCCTGCAGTTCGAGCACGAGGCCGGCCGGTTGTGATCGCCTGGGTCACGATCCAGGATCGCTTCGGTCCTTCCTACTGTTTTGCAACACGTTCTAAGGTAAATCTGCCGGGGTATGCCCCGTGCAGAGCGCCGTGTGCACGGTCGGCGTCGACGCAGATAAGGAAGGAACACTCCACAGTGACCACAGAGGCATTCATTTATGAAGCCATCCGGACCCCGCGCGGCCGCGGAAAGAAGACCGGTTCGCTGCACTCGGTCAAGCCGATCTCGCTGGTCACCGGCCTGATCGACGAGCTCCGCGCCCGCTTCCCCGACCTGGACGAGGATCGCATCTCGGACCTGGTCCTCGGCGTCGTCACCCCCGTCGGCGACCAGGGCATGGACATTGCCCGCGTCGCCGTCAACGACGCCGGACTGCCCGACACCGTCGGCGGCGTCCAGCTGAACCGGTTCTGCGCGTCCGGCCTCGAGGCCGTCAACACCGCCGCGCAGAAGGTGCGGTCCGGCTGGGACGAACTGGTCATCGCCGGTGGCGTCGAATCGATGTCCCGCGTGCCGATGGGCTCCGACGGCGGACCGTGGGCACTCGACCCGGCCACCAACTACGACAACTACTTCGTCCCCCAGGGTGTGGGTGCCGACCTGATCGCCACCATCGAGGGCTTCTCCCGCGAGGACGTCGACGCGTACGCCGTCCGCTCGCAGGACCTAGCCGCGAAGGCGTGGACCGGCGGCTACTTCGCCAAGTCCGTCGTCCCGGTCAAGGACATCAACGGCCTCGTCGTCCTCGACCAGGACGAGCACATGCGTCCCGGCACCACCCTCGAAAACCTTGCGGGCCTCAACCCGTCCTTCGCCGGTGTCGGCGAGATGGGCGGCTTCGACGCGGTGTCGCTGCAGAAGTACCACTGGGTCGAGAAGATCAACCACGTCCACCACGGCGGCAACAGCTCCGGCATCGTCGACGGCGCCGCACTGGTCCTCGTCGGGTCCGAGCAGGCCGGCAAGGACATGAGCCTGACCCCGCGCGCCCGCGTCGTCGCGACGGCCACCAGCGGTGCCGACTCCACGATCATGCTCACCGGCCCGACCCCGGCCTCGAAGAAGGTGCTCGCCGCCGCCGGTCTGACCGTCGACGACATCGACCTGTTCGAGATCAACGAGGCGTTCGCGTCCGTCGTGCTCAAGTTCCAGAAGGACCTGAACATCCCCGACGAGAAGCTCAACGTCAACGGCGGTGCCATCGCCATGGGCCACCCGCTCGGAGCCACCGGCGCCATGATCACCGGCACCATGATCGACGAGCTCGAGCGCCGGAATGCCCGGTACGCCCTCATCACCCTGTGCATCGGCGGCGGTATGGGCGTCGCCACCATCATCGAGCGCGTCTGACCGCCCGGACCATCAGGAGACTTGAAGCAGTGAGCGAGCAGAACATCATCAACTGGGAGCAGGACGCCGACGGCATCGTCGTGCTCACCATCGACGATCCCAACCAGGGCGCGAACACCATGAACGACGCCTACATCTCCTCGATGAAGGCGACCGTCGACCGCCTCGTCGACGAGAAGGACTCCATCACCGGTGTCGTGATCACGTCCGGAAAGAAGACGTTCTTCGCCGGCGGCGACCTGAAGAACATGATCAAGGTCGGCCCGGAGAACGCCGACGAGATCTACAGCCACAGCGTCGCGATCAAGTCGGACCTGCGCCGCCTCGAAACCCTCGGCAAGCCCGTCGTCGCCGCCATCAACGGCGCCGCACTCGGTGGCGGACTCGAGATCGCCCTGGCCACGCATCACCGCGTCGCCGCCGACGTGAAGGGCGTCAAGATCGGCCTGCCCGAGGTCACCCTCGGTCTGCTGCCCGGCGGCGGTGGCGTCGTGCGCACCGTCCGCATGCTCGGTCTGCAGAACGCCCTCATGCAGGTGCTGCTCCAGGGCCAGCAGCGCGGACCGGTGCAGGCGAAGGAGGTCGGACTCGTCGACGAGGTCGTCGCCTCCGTCGACGAGCTGGTGCCCGCCGCGAAGGCGTGGATCAAGGCCAACCCCGAGGGCGGCGTCCAGCCGTGGGACAAGAAGGGCTACCGGATCCCCGGCGGCACCCCGTCCACCCCGGCGTTCGCCGCGAACCTGCCCGCGTTCCCCGCGAACCTGCGCAAGCAGCTCAAGGGTGCACCCATGCCGGCACCGCGCGCCATCATGGCCGCCGCCGTCGAGGGATCGCAGGTCGACATCGACAACGCGCTCCTCATCGAGGCCCGCTACTTCACGTCGCTGGTCACTGGACAGGTCGCGAAGAACATGATCCAGGCGTTCTTCTTCGACCTGCAGGCCATCAACTCCGGCGCGTCCCGCCCCGAGGGCATCGAGAAGACCCCGATCACCAAGGTCGGTGTGCTCGGCGCCGGCATGATGGGCGCCGGAATCGCCTACGTCTCCGCGAAAGCCGGCTTCGACGTCGTCCTCAAGGACGTCACCATCGAGGCCGCGAACAAGGGCAAGGCGTACTCCGAGGGCATCGAGGCCAAGGCGCTGTCGCGGGGCAAGACCACCGAGGAGAAGTCGAAGGCGCTCCTCGACCGCATCACGCCGACCGCCGACCCCGCCGACTTCGCCGGTGTCGACTTCGTCATCGAGGCCGTGTTCGAGTCGCAGGACCTCAAGCACAAGGTGTTCCAGGAGATCGAGGACATCGTCGACCCGAAGGCGCTGCTCGGCTCGAACACGTCGACGCTGCCGATCACCGGCCTCGCGACCGGTGTGAAGCGCCAAGAGGACTTCATCGGAATTCACTTCTTCTCGCCCGTCGACAAGATGCCGCTCGTCGAGATCATCCGCGGTGAGAAGACATCCGACGAGGCCCTCGCCCGCGTCTTCGACTACGTGCAGGCCATCCGCAAGACGCCGATCGTCGTCAACGACTCCCGCGGCTTCTTCACCTCCCGCGTCATCGGCACGTTCATCAACGAGGCCATCGCCATGCTCGCGGAGGGCATCGAGCCCGCCACCATCGAACAGGCAGGCATGCAGGCCGGCTACCCGGCGGCACCGCTGCAGCTGTCCGACGAGCTGAACCTGACGCTGATGCAGAAAATCCGCAAGGAAACCGCGGAAGCCGCGAAGGCCGAAGGCAAGGAACTGCCCGCCGACCCGGCAGGCGACGTCATCAACACGATGGTCGACAAGTTCGACCGCAAGGGCAAACTCGGCGGCGCAGGCTTCTACGACTACGCCGACGGCAAGCGCACCGGCCTGTGGCCCGGGCTGCGGGAGAACTTCGGTTCCAAGGAACTCGAAGTCCCGTTCCAGGACCTCATCGAGCGCATGCTGTTCATCGAGGCCATCGAAACGCAGAAATGCTTCGACGAGAGCGTGCTCCTCACCACCGCCGACGCCAACATCGGCTCCATCATGGGCATCGGCTTCCCCGCCTGGACCGGCGGTGTGTCGCAGTACATCCAGGGCTACGAAGGCGGCCAGGCCGGCTTCGTCAAGCGCGCCGAAGAACTCGCCGCCAAGTACGGCGAGCGCTTCACCCCGCCGGCGTCGCTGAAGGCGTAGGCGGCTCCGCCGCCCGTGCGCCTTTTTGGTAGCTGCAACAACCAAAAAGGCGCACGGGGAGGGTTATCCACAACTTCGCGGTTATCCACAGGCAGAGTGGATAACCGCGTTTTTGTCGGCATCGGAGTCGGACGCGCATCGCACGATGCGCCGTATGACCGACATCGATCACCACGACTTTCAACGCCTCGTCGACACTCAATTCGGGCTCGTCACGCAATCCCAACTCGAGCCCTTCGGCTTCACGCGGGGCCGGGTGCGGCATCTGCTGGACTCGGGTCAGTGGCGCCGGGTGCTCCAGGGCGTCTATGCCGTCACCAACGGCCCGTTGACCCGGGAAATGATCCTTTCGGCCGCCCTTCTCTACGGTGGCGGCCACTCGATGCTCAGCCACATCACCGCCGCGGAGGAATGGGGGATGGTTCGCGTCCGCGACGGCGAACCGATACACATCACGGTGCCCTACGGGAAGTCTTCGCGGTGCCAGAGCGCGACGGGCATGCGTCCGTCGCGTAAGCCGGGCAATCCGATCGCGCTGTCGTCGTCACTGCATCCCGGTGTCGTCGTGCATCGGTCGAGGGCGCACGAATACATTGCCGTAGACACTGACCAGCCTCGCACGTCGAGGGCGGACACCGCGTTGGATGTGGCGATCGCCGAACCGACGGCGCGGGACGCCTTCACCCGTCTCATCGCCCTCGTGACCAATGCCCGGATCCCTCTGCGCGACATTCGACGACGCATGGAGGAGCGGCGGCCGCGCCGATACCGCAAGACGCTCACGGACGCGGCACGACTACTCGCAGACGGGGTGCAGTCCGTGCTCGAATACCGCTACGCCACCGACGTCGAGGACGCGCACGGGCTTCCGCGGGCGCGGCGCCAGTCACCCGTGGTCGTGGATGGCCGCACCCTCTTCGAGGACTGCGACTACTCCGGCCACGGCGTGCCGCTCATCGTGCGGCTCGACGGTCGCCGCGCGCACGCCATGGCGGAGGTGGCGTTCCGGGACCGTCGACGCGACAACGCGGCGGAACTGCAGGGGCGGCCGCGACTCGTCTACGGGTTCGACGAGGTGACGAAGAATCCGTGCGTCGTAGCCCGTGAAGTGGAGACCGTGCTCGTGCGGGAGGGGTGGAGCAGGCCCGGCGAAATTCCCTGCCGGGCCTGTGCGCCTTTCTGGTTGCCGTAGCTAGGCGAATTCATGCGGTCGTTGCACCATCGAATAATTCGTTGAGCTTCTCGGCTGGAGTATGCCAGTCCTGGGTTTTGCGGGGACGGTCGTTGAGTTCGTCGGCGACGAACCGTAGGTGCTCGGCGGAATGCACGGACAGGTCGGTGCCCTTGGGGAAGTACTGGCGCAGCAGCCCGTTGGTGTTCTCGTT
>NZ_NHML01000033.1:0-108436 GCF_002165735.1 Rhodococcus sp. NCIMB 12038 | reverse complement strand
CGCGCGGAACTGGCAGGGCGCTTGGTCGGCAACTCGCGGCGCTCACTCATCGAAATCGCCGACATGCTCTCCTTCTCCTCACCCAGCAACTTCTCCCGCTGGTTCAAAACCAGCTTCGGCTGCAGTCCCACCGCCTGGCGTGCATCCGCAGTGGAGGCATCGTCGGAATAACGGATGACCTGAATGCCCCGCACCTCCCGCTCCCGGCGCGAATTACCGCACCAGCTTCACCGCCTGGGTGACGTTGAACGTCGCGCGTTCGTCGATCCGCAGTCCGGACCGGGCGAGCGCGGCGAATGCCTCGGTGTCCTCGAAGTGGTACGGCGGCAGCGTCCACACCTCGTTGGACGTGTGCCGGATGATGCGCTCGCTGTCGCGTTCGTAGTCGGTGAAGAACCAGACCACGGAGCACGAGTCGAGCGCGCTCGCGAGGTCCGGGACGGCGAGTTCGTCGTCCCACAGCGACCCCCGGCTCGCGGCGGTGGTCCCGAGCCCGATGTCGCGGGTGCCGTCGAAGGCGTCCGGCCGCACGTCCTTCACGAGCCGCAGCGACGTGGGGTTCCAGGCCGGTTTGTCGAAGAGCACGCAGTCCCCGGGCCGGAGGTGCTGCCCGGCGAAGACGTTGACGGTGCTGAAGTCCATGCCGCTGGGTTTCGCCCACTGCTCGCGCTGGGCGACGTACCCCGGCGACGCGGCCACCGCGAACACGGCCAGCACCGCGGCGGTCTGCCACCATTTCCGGGTCAGCGCGGCCAGGCAGAGCCCGCCGATCAGGGCCACCGCGGGCGTCGTGAACGTGAAGTACCGCGGGAGGTACACCGGGCTGCGCAGCAGCGAGTAGGCGAGCAGCAGCGCCATCGGCACGGCGACCCACGGCAGCGCGACGGACAGCACCGGGGGCAGCCGGCGACCGCGCGCCAGCGCCACCGCCCCGGCCACCACCAGCACGGCGAACAGCACCGCGAACCACGGTGCGCCGACGAACCACTGGTACTCGGCCACGGCCCGCGGCAGGTGGCCGTCGAGCGGCGGGATCCACGCCACCTGGACGGCTTCCCGGCGCACCAACGCCACGAACGGCGCCGCGACCGCCATCCCGGCGGCCGTGGCCGGCGCCCATCCGAGCCAGGACCGCCGGGCCGCACGGAGCAGCAGGAGCGTCAGCAGGTGCGCGGGGACCAGCGTAAGGAGGTAGACGAACAGCACGATCGACACGGCCAGGCCTGCGGCGTACAGCGCCCACAGCCACCACCGCCGGAGTCTCAGTGCCGCAAGGAGAATCACCGTCAGCCAGACCGCGGCCGCCGCTGTGGCCGCGTACCCGCGGGCCTCCGCGGCCGCCCACGTGACGCTGGGCAGGATCACGAACAGGAGCCCGGACAGCACCGCCACCCGCCGGGTCGAGATCAGCGCACCGAGCACCACCACACCCGCGCCCGCGGCGCCCACGGCGAGGGCACTCGGGAACCGCGCCGAGAACTCCGACGCCCCGAACACCGCGAACCAGTACCGCATCGCGACGTAGTACAGCCCGTGCACGGCGTCGATGTGGCCGAGCATGTTCGACAGGTCCGGCCGGGACCGCTGACTCGAATACAGCGTCGCGACCTCGTCGTACCAGAACGACGGACGCCAACTCCACGCCGCACCGAGCAGCACACCGACAGCGAAGACGAGCAGCGAATCCCGCGACAGCCCACGCACATCGCGGGCCGGCGACGGTCCGGGCAACGTCACTGACCGTACAGGCGAGCCCAGTTCTCCCGGCTGGTGAGCTGCGGCAACGCATCCCGGTACTGACGCTGCGTCGACGCCGCATCCTCGCGGAACCGCTTCATCAGCTTCGCGGTCCGGGCGGTGAGTTCGCGCGCGGTCTCCTTGTCGCGGCGGCGCACCCGCACCCCGGACTGGGAGGCGTCGGTGATGACGGCGGTGTCGAACAGCGACACGTGCCACCAGTGCGCCTCGGCCACAGGGATACTCGCGACACCGTGCTGGGTGCGGCCGAGCCACTGGTACGCCGCGCGCTTGGCGAGGACGAGGTCGATCTTGCTCTTGTCCGGCTCGAAACCGGCGTACCGGGTGACGAGGTCGGAGTTGCGGACACCGGGAATGTTCGTCGCGGGATGTTTGACGGTTTCCGGGAACCGCTTGCGCTCCTCCCGGATCGCCGCCAGCACGGCCTGGCCGCCGTCCTCGAGCACCTTCGGACCCTCGAGGAAGTCCTCGATGCCGCGAATCATGGTGTACGCCAACCCGTACTGCATCGACACGAGGTACTGGGTGATCTCCCGGGTCATCATCTTGCTCAGCGACTTGGCGTCGAAGTCGCTGTGCAGCGCGGCGGCGATCAGCGAGTTGCGGATGCTGAAGTACTTGGCCCAGTCGTCGCGGTCCTTCCAGTGGAAGTCCGCGTGCCACACACCGGCGTTGGGCAGCGTGACCGTGACGAATCCGGCCGCGCGGGCGCGGATGCCGTACTCGATGTCGTCCCACTGGAAGAACATCGGCAGCGGGAGCCCGATCTGCGCAACCACCTCGGCGGGAATCAGGCACGACCACCACGCGTTGTAGCCGGCGTCGACGCGCTTGTGCTGCTTCTTCTTCAGCAGGTTGATGTCGTGCCGCGACCCGGCCGCCCAGCGCCCCGCCTTCAGCTTCGATAGGTCCGCTTCCTCGGCGCTGACGTGCAGGTGCTCCGGGTTCATCAGGTACAGCATCTGCGCGCCGACGAGCGTCGGCTCGGTGGTGACGTTGGCGAACGCGTTCATCCGCAGGATCGACTCCGGCTCGCACAGGATGTCGTCGTCCATCAGGATCAGGTTGGCGTGCTCGTTGATGCCGGACACCTCGTACATGCCGCGGGTGAAGCCGCCGGCCCCGCCGAGGTTCGGTTGCCGCAGGTAGACGAGTTTGTCGCCCAGGATCTCGGCGACCTCCGTGAACTTCTCGCGGTCCGACACATGGTCGCTGCCCTGGTCGACGACGTACACGGCGTCGATGCCGGACGCCATCGTCGGGTCGTTCGCGATGGCGGCGACGGTTTCGGCGCAGTCGTCGGCGCGGTTGAACGTGCAGATCGCGATCGCGGCGGGACGGATCACCGACGGCGCGGCGACGGTCCATTCCAGTTCACTCACGGCGAGGGCGCCGTCGACGGCGGTGAACTCCACCCACAGGGAGCCGCCGTCGAGGTAGGCGTCGAGCTTCGCGGACAGCGTCGCCGTGCCCGTGCCGTCGATCTCCGTCGTCGACAGGATGCGGGAGTTGCCGCCCGAGTCGGATCCGCGCAGCGCCACCACGGCGCGGCCGTCGGCCTCGTGGCGGAAACCGACGGTCACGTCGGTGACCGTGGTCCAGCGCTGGTAGTAGCTGGCCGCGAACCGGCCGAAGTAGGTGTCGGTGTCGACCGTCGCACCCTTCTCGAGGTGTACGACGTGCCGCTCGCGGTGGGCGCGGCCCTTGACGATCCTGGCGTACAGGTCGTCCTTCACCCGGGTGGTCGGTCCCGTGAACAGACCTCGCGCCACCACCAGGCGGTCGGGTGCGCGATGCTCGGTGAGAGCACTCCGGACCGCGGCCGTGCTCCCGTCCACAGGTGCTACCGACGCAGACTCGTTCATAGTGCTCCTACTGTTCCCCGCGAGAGGTGGGCTGGACCGCGCCAACGCGACGGCACGATCCTCTTCTCGGTTCGCAGGGTATCAACCTCGCGAAGCGCTCCCCGACCATGCGAGGCGACCTCCGTCCCGGTGACGGGCCCGCAGCCGGAGCAGTCCCACCCCCATCGCGAGCACATCGGCCCTGGATATGCGGGTTTCGTGGCTGTCGTGGTCGGTGCTCAGACGCACCGGCACCTCGACCGGAACGAGGCCGGCCCGCTCCGCGAGGTAGACGAGTTCGGTGGTGAACAGGAACCCGGGCTCGACGAGGTCGGGGACCAGGCCGCGGATCAGGTCGCCGTCCATCAGGACGGTGCCCTGGGGGTCGCCGGTGCGCATCCCGAGGACCACCCGCCGCAGTGCCGCGAAACCCCACGTCAGGGTTCCCCGGAGCGCGCCGCGCCGCACCTGCGAGTCGGGGTGGGCCTTGGACCCGATCACGACTTCGGGCAACCGGCCGTCGTGGTCCTCGGCGAACTTCTCGGCGCCGTCGAGGTCGTCGAACCCGAACGGCAGGTCGTCGGCGGTCAGCAGCACGTGCGCGCCGCGACTCGCCTCGGCGCCCGTCCGCAACGCGTTGCCCATGCCCTTCTCGCTCCGCAGGACGGTCAGCGTCACGGGCCCGGGCGCCCAGTCCGCGGCGAGGCGGGTGCAGATGTCCACGGTGCCGTCGGTCGAGCCGTTCTCCACGACGATGATCTCGACGTCGTGACCGGCCAGTCGTTCGGCCACCCGGCGGACGGTCTGCTCGATGACGGCGGCGGAATTGTAGGCGGGGACGACCACGGAGAGCGCCTTCGGCGCACGGGCGCCTTTCTGGTCGTGGGAACAACCGAAAAGGCGCACGGGCGCAGCCTAACTCGTAGGCTCGGAGTCCGTGGCACCCTCCGCGTCCGTGTCCTCGACGTTCACCCGATCGATACGCGGCGTCCCCGAATGGGCGGTGGCACTCGCAGTCGCGGTGGCTGCCGCGGCCGTCGCCACGGTTCCCCGGATCGTGTACGACCGCTTCTACTACGGCGGCGACATGCTGGAATCGTTCGTGCCGTCCTGGCACCGGATCGGCGGGGAACTCCTCGCCGGGCGGTGGCTCGCCGTCAATCCCGACGCCTGGATCGGCGGCAACTACGCGGGCGAGGCCGCCTACGGTCTCTACAACCCCGTCAACCTCGCCAACTACATGCTGGCCGCGAAGTTCGAGAACCTGTCGGTCGCGTCGTTCGTGATCATGGCCGAGTTCCTCGCGCTGTTCGCCCTCGGCACGTATCTGCTGTGCCGCGAATACGGCGCCCGGCGCGGTCCCGCCGTGCTCGCCGGGCTGACGATTCCGTTCAGCGGTTTCACCCTGTTCTACGAGGCGGCGGGCTGGCCGTCCGGGATGATGGCCGTCGCGTGGGTGACGCTGTTCTGGTGGTCGGCGCTCCGCCTCTCCCGCGGTCGCACGAACCCGCTGTTCACGTTCCTGATCGGCACGCTGACGGTGAGCATGGGCAACCCGTACGCCGCGCTCGGCGCCGTGGTGATCCTCCTCGGCCTCGGGATCGGCCTCCTGGTCCAGCGGGAGTTCTTCCGGTTGCTCGTACTCGGGATCACCGGTGCATGCGCGGGCACCGCCGCGCTGGTGACGTACCTGCCGCTGTTCCTCAGCGTCGACGTCACCACCCGCGCAGGCAGCACCGGCATCTTCAACGACACGTTCCTGCAACCGCCGATCGGCGGCCCCGCGGGCATGAGCAGCCCGTCGTATCTGCCCGTGATCATGACGTTCGGGGGTCCCGTCGAGGTGATCCCGTCGCTGTACCTCGCGTGGTTCGTGCTGCCGCTGCTGCCGTGGCTGCCGTGGGGCCGGATCCGCATGCTGTTCGCGTCCCCGGGGTTCCGGCGCACTCACGGGCGACCGCTCGTCAGCCTGGCGATCATCACGGTTGTCTACTTCCTCTTCACGTTCGGACCGTCGAACGTCGGGATGTTCCGCTGGCCGATCCGGCTGGTCGAATACCTGTACCTGTGCGTGGTGATCGGCCTGTCGCTCGCGCTGTCGCTGGGACTGTCCCGCGACCGGGTGCGCCGGCGGGCGACGGCGTCGGCGGTGCTGATCGCGCTGGGTTTCTATCTGGCGTTCGCGTCCTCCCCGGCCCTGACCAGCAGGCACGCGCTGTTCACGCTGCTCGTCGCGGCGCTGTGCGCGATCGCGTACTTCGCCTGGCGCAGTCTGGGCCCGGGCGGTCTCGTCGCCGCCCTCGTCCTGGGAACGGTGGCGGTGACGGCCGCGCAGGTCTGGTCCCTCACCCACGACGTCGACCGCGACAGCCGCGTCGACCCGTCCAGCACGTCGCTGCTGTCCGCGCAGACCGACCGCTACCAGGGCACCGTCCTGCAACTCGCCGACCTGGCCGACACCTCCCCCGACGACGTCACCGCGGGCCGGATCCTGTTCGGCAACGAGATCATGGCGTCGTCCGCGGAGGGCAGCATCAACGCGTACACCGGCATCGGGTTCACCAAATTCCAGGAGGCCCTGTGCATGGACTACCGGGGCGCCGTCTGCCCCGGGGTGTACGGGGCGCTGTGGCAGCCGGTGAACGCGGACATTCCGATTCCGCTGATCGACTACCTGCGGGTGTCGACGCTGGTGGTGGAGCACCACCTGGTGCCCGAGGTGGAGACGGCGCCGCCCCCACCCGGCTGGCACGTCACCGAACGCAGCGACTCCCGGACGGTGCTGCAGCGCGACCGGCCGCTGCCCCTGCCCGGGCGGGTGTCGTTCGCGTCCGACGGCGTCCGGGTGCTCTCGTCCGACACCGAAGCGGCGACGGAGACCGTGCGGGTGACGGGCGCCGGCGGCACCGTCTCGTTCGCCCGCCTCGCGTGGCCCGGCTACTCGGCCACCATGGACGGCGAGCCGGTGGACGCGCCCGCGGGCTGGCACGGTCTGCTCCAGGTGTCGGTGCCGCCAGGCGACCACGAACTGGTGGTGACGTTCCGGCCGCCGCGGGAGAACCTGTCCGTCGCGGCGTTCGGGGCCGCGACGGTCGTGGTGCTGATCCTGTCCGTCGTCGACCCGGTGGTCCGCCGCCGGAAGCTCAGCGGGGCGACCACCCGGACGACGTGAACGCCGACACGTCGGCGGAGCCGGATCCCGCGGCCGCTGCGGACGACAACGCGTCGGCGATCAGCTGGTGGCCGACCTGGTTCGGGTGGTCGCCGTCGTCGGCCAGCAGTCCGGTGGGGTCGCCGTCGCCCCATGTCCCCTTGAAGGTGCTGAACAGGTCGACGTACGTGGCGCCCTCCGCGCCCGCGACCCCCGAGATGACGTCGTTGGCGCGCAACGTCAGCGCGGCGCTGTCGCGGAGGAATTGCGGGCCGTACAAGTCGCGGGCCACGTCGCCGTCCGGGAAGACGTCCCAGTACCCGGTGACCAGCACCGCGGTCGGCTGACCGGCCCGCAGTTCGGCGATGCGGTCGAGCACGGACGTCAACGTGGTCTGCAGTTGCGGCAGCACCGGCGCGAAGCAGCCGAGCCCGTCGTCGCCGCCGCAGTCGCCGTCCAGGTAGTCGTCGAGTTCGGTGTAGAAGTCGTTGGCGCCGATCGTGACGGTGACGAGATCGGCGGCACTCACCGCGTCGGCGTCGTATGCGCCGGGTTCGAGGGAGTCGAGCAGGTCGGTGCTGGTCCAGCCCCCGACACCCAGGTTCGCCACCTGGACGGGCACGGCGTCGTCGCCGGACAGCTGATCGCCGAACAGTTCCACGAACGGCGTACATCCGGGGCAACCGTCACCGGCCGGGATCGAATCGCCCAGGCCCACGAGCGTCGCGACCACGGGCGGCGATTCTTCCTGCGGCTGCGCCACCGGCGGTGCCGTGGACGTGGAGCAGGCGGCGAGGAGCGGAATCAGCACCGCTACGGGAACACCGAGAATCCAGCGTCGCACAGGGCCTCCCCATCACGTCCTGCGCCTCGGAGGGAGCGCTCGTCACCGGTCCGCACGAATTCTACCGACGGTCGCTGCCCTGCGCCGTTCCCCGCGGGACGGTCCGGACGTGCGCCCGCTCGCCCTGGGGACCGAACAGGCTGAGGATCTCTACGGGCTGCGGTCCGGGATTGCCGAACCAGTGCGGCACGTGGGTGTCGAATTCCGCGACCTCCCCCGGCGTCAGGATCACGTCGTGTTCGCCGAGCAGCAGTCGCAGCCGGCCGGACAGGACGTACAGCCATTCGTAGCCCTCGTGGACCTGCAGGTTCGGTACCGCTGTCGGGTCGCCCGGCGGGATCACGTGCATGAACGCCTGGATCCCGCCTGGCCTGCGGGTGAGCGGGATGATCGTCGTGCCGTTGCGGTCGAGGGGCCGCAGGTGGACGCGCGGGTCGCCGGTCGCGGGTGCGTCGACCAGTTCGTCCAGGGGCAGCTGGTGGGCGCGGGCCAGCAGCAGCATCAGTTCGAGGGTGGGTTTGCGCTGACCGGCCTCCAGCCGCGACAGCGTGCTCACCGAGATCCCGGTGGATTCGGAGAGCTGGGCGAGGGTCGCGCCCCGCTGCTGCCGGAGCGCTTTGAGCCGCGGTCCCACGGCGTCGAGGACGCCGTCCAGATCGAGTAGATCGTCGTTCACACCACCATGTTGCCACACTGGCAAACATTCTTGCCAGGATCGCGATCTCCCCGAACAGTGGACGTCACGAGGTCGACGAACGAAGGAGAACGCGATGGAAGACAGCTACGACGTAGTGGTCATCGGAGGCGGCGCGGCCGGACTCAGCGGGGCACTGACCCTGTCGCGGGCCCGCCGATCCGTGCTCGTGATCGACGCGGGCGAACCCCGCAACGCACCGGCCGGGCACATTCACAACTATCTGGGCCGAGAGGGCACCCCGCCCGGTGAACTCCTGGCCGCCGGACGCGAGGAGGTCACCGGCTACGGCGGGGAGATCGTCACCGGAACCGTCACATCCGCCGAGAAGATCGGGGACGGAGAGTTCCGGGTGACGCTTCTCGACGGCCGGACCGTCGGGGCGCGGCGGCTGCTCGTGACCACCGGACTCGTCGACGTCCTCCCCGACATCCCCGGCGTGGCCGAACGGTGGGGACGGGACGTGCTGCACTGCCCGTACTGCCACGGGTGGGAGGTCCGGGACCAGCCGGTGGGCGTCCTGGCCGGCAGCCCGCTGGCGGTGCACCAGGCGCTGATGTGGAGCCAGTGGACCGATCAGGTGACGTTGTTTTTGAACGACGCGAACGAACCCACCGGCGAGGAGTACGAGCAACTCGCCGCCCGCGGCGTCGCCGTGATCGACGGGGGCGTGGCCGGACTCGAGGTGCGCGGCGACCGGCTGACCGGTGTCCGGCTGCGCACGGGCCGGGTCTTCCCCCTCGCCGCCGTGGTGGTCCCGCCGCTGTTCCGGGCCCGCGCCGACTTCCTCACGACCCTCGGCCTCGGCACCACCGAGATGGAGATGGCCGGACACGTGATCGGCACCGCCGTCGCCGCCGACGCGACCGGCGCCACCGCGGTTCCCGGGGTGTGGGTGGCAGGCAACGTCGCGGACCCGAAGGCGCAGGTGATCGTAGCCGCCGGAGCCGGACTGACCGCCGCCGCCACCCTCAACGCCGACCTCATCGCGGAAGACACCCGCCTGGCGGTCGCCGGAGCGCTCAGCCGGTAGCCGACACGGTCGCCTCGTGGACCACGCGGTGCGCGGGCAGGATCGACTCGCGCTCCGCGTCGGCGTCCCCCTCGCCGCCGACCAGCCCGACGTAATGCGCGAGCTGGGCGGCGAGGGGTTCGTCGCTGTAGCGGATGGTGGGGATCTCGATCACCGTCTGCTGCTTGTACCCGTCGCGGTCGGCGGGCAGGTCGTCGTCGATGTGCCGGTAGATGGTGATGTCGCGGCGCAGCAGGTCGATCTCGATCAGACGGTCCGGCTCCAGCAGCGACAACTGCCGCACCTTCCGCTGACTCACCCGGCTGGCCGAGATGGTGGCGACCGCACCGGATTCGAATCGCAGCACCGCCTCCGCGCAGTCCTCGGCGTCGTTGCGCCGCGAACGATCGTGGAAGTAGCCGAATTCGGCCTTCACCCCGACCGGCGGCGATCCGACGAATCCGATCGCGAGGTCGACGTCGTGGATCAGCAGGTCCGTCGCGACGCCGGTGGGGATGCGGGAGACGAACGGCGAGTGCCGGATTCCGTTGACCTGCCACACGTCACCGGCGAATTCGCGCGCCGTCCGCACCGCCGGGTTGAACCGCTCGAGCAGACCGCACATCAGCGGGACACCCGTCGCGGCGGCGCGTTTCACCAGATCGGTGCTCTCCTCGTACGTTGCGGCGAGCGGCTTTTCGACGAGCAGCGGCTTCCCGAGGTCCAGGACGCGGCCGGCCACCTCGTAGTGTGCGGGTGTCGCGGCCGCGACGACGACGGCGTCGATGCCGTCCAGGTCGTCGAAATCCGCGGCCCACTCGGCGCCGAACCGCTCGGCGACTTCCCGTCCGTGGTCTTCCCGCGGTTCCACGAGCAGCGCCAGGTCGCACAGCGGCGACTGCGCGAGGACGCGGGCGTGCAGCGAACCCATCTTCCCGGATCCGACGAGCGCGATCCGCGGTCGCGTGGACGTCATCACGCCTCCATCGCCTCGCGGACAGCCGCGACGATCCGGTCGACGTCGTCGGTGGAAAGCGCGGCGTGAACGGGGATGCTGAGGCATCGGCGGGCCACCGACGTCGCGATCGGGGTCGGCGAGACGATCACCCGGGGATGCTCGCGGTAGCAGTCGTAGTCGTAGACGGTTCTCGGGTAGTAGATGCCGCTGCCCACACCGCGATCGCCCAGACGCCGGGCGAGGGTGTCGCGGTCGATCGGTGCGTCCGGCGCGAGGACGACGGTGAACTGGTGCCACACGTGCCCGCGGCCCGCGAGTTCCGAAGGCAGAACCAGACCTTCGACGTCCTTCAACCCGGTCCGCAGCGCCTCCGCGTTGCGCCGGCGCGACTCCACCTGCTGCAGATACGAACCCAGTTGCGGCAACCCGAGACTGGCCTGCAGGTCCGTCATCCGGAAATTCTGGCCCGCCATCTCGTACTCGTAGCGCCCGCGCATGCCCTGATTCCGCAGCACCCGTAACCGGTCGGCCACCGCGTCGTCGTCCGTCGTGACCATCCCGCCCTCGGCGGTGGTGAGATTCTTGGTGGCGTAGAACGAGAAGCAGCCGAGCCCGAAACTGCCCGCGCCCCTGCCGTCGAACGTCGCGCCGTGCGCCTGCGCCGCGTCCTCGACGACGGCCAGTCCCCGCGACTCGGCCAGCGGCATCAGCGCACCCATGTCCGCGGTCTGCCCGTACAGGTGCACCGGCATCAGCACCCGGGTGCGTTCGTTCACGCACTGCTCCGCGACGTCGGGGTCGATCGCGAAGTCGGCCTCCCCGATGTCGGCGAACCGTGCCGTCGCGCCGGCGTCGAGGATCGCGTTGAGCGTCGCCACGAACGTGAACGGGGTGGTGAGCACCTCGTCGCCGGGCTGGAGGTCCAGCACCCGCAGCGCCGCGATGAGCGCGGTGGTCCCGCTGTTGACGGCCACCGCGTGCCGGGTGCCGACGAGTTCGGCAAACCCCTCCTCGAACCTCGCGACCTTCGGTCCCTGCGCGACCATCCCGGATCGCAGGGTGTCGAGGACCTCGCGCTCGACATCCTCTCCGAAGGAAATACTCGAGATCGCGATCACGGTTCCTCCGATAGATTGACGTGCAGTTCACACCGTCTTCACAGATTGCAACCCCTTGAAGGTTCCCACGGTCTGCACGGCTCCTGGAAGGAATCCGAAACTTTCATGACCATCGGTGAAAACTGCGAGATCCACCCGACCGTCGTGATAGGCGACGGCGTCACCGTCGGGGACCGTGTCAGCATCGGACCGTATGCCGTCCTCACCGGCCCCCTCGACATCGGCGACGACTGCTGGATCGGCGCCCACGCAACGCTCGGGGCGCCGCCGGAGTGGATCGGGAAGACGCATCCCCGCACGTGGACGGAGGTCAGCCCGCACCGGGGTGTGGTGATCGGCGCCGGCACCGTGATCCGGGAGATGAGCGCCGTCCAGCAAGGCGCCGAGCGGCCGACGACCATCGGGCGCGGCGGATTCGTCATGAACCACACGTCCGTCGAGCACGACGTCCGGATCGGCGAAGACTGCGTCCTGTCACCGTCGAGCACCCTCGGCGGCCACGTGACCCTCGGCGACGGCGTCAATATCGGCATGAGCGCGGTGGTGCATCAGCGGCGGGTGATCGGGGCGCGCGCGATGGTCGGAATGGGATCGGTCGTCGCCAAGGACATTCCGCCGTTCGCCACGGTGTTCGGCAATCCCGCCGTCCTGCGCGGCGCCAACCGGGTGGGGATGAGCCGGTCCGGGATCGCCGACCGGGACATCGAGGCGGTGGTGAATCTGTTCGCGTCGGGGCGGCTCGAGGCGGACGCGGAACTCCCGCGGTCGCTCGCCGACGCGTTCGCGTGGTGGCGTGGGCTTGCGGTGAAACCGCTCGTTTCCTGATCCTGCGCCCCCTGATTGCTATCGTCGGAAACGAACGCTGCACTGCCGCAGCGCACTGCCGGTGAGGGGGTGGTCCTCGTGGACACCGATCCCGAGATCGTCCCCGACCGCGGCGGCCGCGCCGTCCTGATGAACGCGCTGCGAATCCTCGTCACCCTCGCGATCGTCGTCGCCGTCGTGTTCGCCGTGAAATCGCAGTGGGCCGAGGTCCGGGACACCATCAGCCAGTTGGACTGGTGGGCGCTCGCCGCCTCCGCGGTGTTCGTGTTCCTCGGCATGGCCGCCGCGGTGCGCGCGTGGCAGCACGCGCTCGGCGCCCTCGAACACCCGATTCCCGCGTTCGACGCCGCCCGCTGCTATCTGGTCGGCCAGCTCGGCAAGTATCTGCCGGGCAGCGTGTGGGCGTTCGTCCTCCAGACCGAACTCGTCCGCCGGGCCGGGGTGTCGCGTGCCAACGGATTCGTCGCCGTCCTCGTCACCGTCGGGCTGAGCATCACATCCGCACTGGTCGTCGGGCTGCTGGCGCTGCCCGCCCTGTTCCACATCAGCACCGTCGCGGCGGTCGCGGTGATCGTGCTCGTCCCGATCGCTCTGGTCTGCTGCTATCCCCCGATCCTCACCCGGCTGGTGAACCTGGCCCTGCGGATCCTGCGGCGCGCCCCGCTGCACCGGCAGTTGACGATGCACAAGATCGGGCGGGCCCTCGGCTGGTGCGCCGTCAGCTGGGTGCTGTACGGCGTGCATCTGTGGCTCCTCGCGTCGAGCACGTCGGGGTTCGCGGTGGGCACCCTGGTGCAGTGCATCGGCGCGATCGCCCTCGGCATGTGCGCCGGGGTGCTGGTGGTCGTCGCACCGTCCGGCATCGGGGTACGCGAGGCCGTCGTCGTCGCGGCGCTGTCGCCGTTCATGGACAGCGGGGTGGCGCTCGGGCTGGCCCTCGCATCCCGCCTGGTGTTCACGCTGTGCGAGGTGCTCGCCGGCTTCGTCGCTGCGGTCGCCGGTTCGCGTTCGCTGCGCAACGCCCTCGTGCACGAGGATTCCCGGGTGCCGCAGCCGTCGTGAGGAGACCGCGATGACGGACGCCTGGGAGGTCGATCCCGCGTACGAGAACTACATCGGTCGCTGGAGCAGGCTGGTCGCGCCGCGGTTCCTGCGGTGGCTGGCCGCGGGTCCGGGCGGCGTCTGGTGCGACGTGGGGTGCGGGACCGGCGCCCTCGCCCACACCGTGCTCCGCCTCTTCGATCCCGCCGGGGTGGTCGGGGTCGAGCCTTCGGAGCCGTTCGCCGCGGCGGCCCGGGCCGGCGCGGACGATCCCCGCCTCGACGTGCGGCCGGGCACCGCCGAATCGATCCCTGCCGCGGACGGCGAGTTCGACCGGGTGGTGTCCGGGCTGGTCCTCAACTTCGTGCCGCATCCGGTGGAGGGGCTCGCCGAGATGCGCCGCGTCACCCGCGCGGGCGGGACGGTCGCCGGGTACGTGTGGGACTACGCCGAGGGCATGCAGATGATCCGCGTCTTCTGGGATGCCGCGCGCGAACTCGACGAGGCGGCCGCGACCCTCGACGAGGGGGTCCGCTTCCCGCTCTGCCGGCCTCAGCCTCTCCGCGACGCGCTGGCCACCGCACGGTTCACCGAGGTGACCGTGCACCCGCTCGACGTTCCCACCGTGTTCGCCGGCTTCGACGACTTCTGGCGGCCGTTCCTCGGCGGTCAGGGCCCCGCGCCCGGCTACTGCACGTCGCTGCCCGCCGGACGCCGAACCGCTCTTCGCGACCTGCTCGATGCCCGACTGCCGCGCGACGACGCCGGGCGCATCGCACTGACGGCGCGGGCGTGGGCGTTCCGCGGGTCGGTCCCGGCCTGACCGGCGCGCCTCAGCCGATGACGGATTCCGTAGCCGCGTACGCCTTCTCCGCGGATTCCTTCTGCGCCCGCCACCACGACTCGTTGTCGCGGTACCACCGCACGGTGGCCTCGAGCCCGCTGCGGAAATCCTCGTACTGCGGCGTCCAGCCCAGTTCGGTGCGCAGACGCGTCGAGTCGATCGCGTAGCGCAGGTCGTGGCCGGGGCGGTCGGTGACGAAGTCGAGGTCGTCGGCGTCGCGGCCGAACAGTTCGAGCAGCGTCCCGACGACGGTCCGGTTGTCGACCTCGCCGTCCGCGCCGATCAGGTACGTCTGGCCGAGACTGCCCTTCTCCAGGATGGTCCAGACGGCCGCGTTGTGGTCGTCGACGTGGATCCAGTCGCGCACGTTCTTCCCGCTGCCGTACAGGCGGGGGCGCACCCCGTCGATCAGGTTGGTGATCTGACGCGGAATGAACTTCTCGACGTGCTGGTAGGGGCCGTAGTTGTTGGAACAGTTCGACAGGGTGGCCCGCACCCCGAACGACCGCGCCCACGCCCGCACCAGCAGGTCGCTCGACGCCTTGGTCGCCGAGTACGGGCTCGACGGGTTGTACGGGGTCGACTCGGTGAAGCGCTCGGGGTCGTCCAGTTCGAGGTCGCCGTACACCTCGTCGGTGGAGATGTGGTGATAGCGGACGTCGTGGGCGCGGACGGCCTGCAGCAGCGAGAACGTGCCGATCACGTTCGTCTGCACGAACGGCGTCGGATCGGCCAGCGAATTGTCGTTGTGCGATTCCGCGGCGAAGTGCACCACCGCGTCCGACTCCGCGACCAGGCGATCCACCAGCGCGAAATCCGCCACATCGCCGTGCACGAACTCGATGCGGTCGGCCACCGCGTCGAGCGAGCGCCGGTTGCCGGCGTACGTCAGCGCGTCGAGCACCGTCACCTGCACGTCCGGCCGCTCGGCGACCGTCTGGTGCACGAAATTCGCACCGATGAACCCGGCGCCGCCGGTCACGAGAAGCCTCATGTGCACCCACCCTAGTGGCGAGCCCGAGTTTCTATCCGGCGCGAACACTGGAACACTGCGCACATGCGTGGAATCATCCTGGCAGGCGGCACCGGGTCCCGGTTGCACCCGATCACCCTCGGAGTGAGCAAGCAACTGGTCCCGGTCTACGACAAGCCGATGATCTACTACCCGCTCTCCACCCTGATGCTGGCGAACATCCGGGACATCCTCGTCATCACCACCCCGCACGACGCCGAGCAGTTCCGCCGGCTGCTCGGCGACGGCTCGCAGTTCGGGGTGAACCTCACGTACAAGGTGCAGGCGGAACCGAACGGCCTCGCGCAGGCGTTCGTCCTCGGCGCCGACCACATCGGCGACCAGTCCGTGTCCCTCGTGCTCGGCGACAACATCTTCTACGGCCCCGGTCTCGGTTCCCGGCTGAACCGCTTCGAGAACATCGACGGCGGCGCCGTCTTCGCCTACTGGGTGTCCGATCCCAGCGCCTACGGT
Organism: Rhodococcus sp. NCIMB 12038; assembly: GCF_002165735.1. NCBI lineage: Bacteria > Bacillati > Actinomycetota > Actinomycetes > Mycobacteriales > Nocardiaceae > Rhodococcus > Rhodococcus sp. NCIMB 12038. The sequence goes on along the minus strand of NZ_NHML01000033.1, from coordinate 92,861 downwards.
GTGGTCGAGTTCGACGACACCGGCCGCGCCATGTCGATCGAGGAGAAGCCGGCCACCCCGAAGTCGAACTTCTCGATCCCCGGGCTGTACTTCTACGACAACGACGTCGTCTCCATCGCGCGCGACCTGAGGCCGTCGGACCGCGGCGAATACGAGATCACCGACGTCAACCAGGCCTACCTGCAGGCCGGACGGTTGCAGGTCGAGGTGCTGCCCCGCGGAACGGCGTGGCTCGACACGGGCACCGTCGATTCGCTGCTCGAGGCGTCGAACTTCGTGCGCACGCTCGAACACCGGCAGGGGCTGAAGATCGGCGTCCCGGAAGAGGTCGCGTGGCGCCGCGGGTTCATCACCGACGCCGAACTGTGTTCGCGTGCGGAGGCTCTCGGCAAATCGGGCTACGGCGACTACCTCCTCGAACTTCTCGAACGCGGCAAGGACTGGTGACGTGGAGTATCGGGAACTGAAGGTCCCCGGCGCGTGGGAGATCACCCCACGGCAATTCGGCGACGACCGCGGCGTGTTCCTCGAATGGTTCAAGGGGTCGGAGTTCGAGGCCGCCGTCGGGCACCCCCTCGAACTCGCGCAGGCCAACTGCTCGGTGTCGGCCGCCGGTGTCCTGCGCGGCATCCACTACACCGACAACCCGCCCGGGCAGGCGAAATACGTCACCTGCGTCAAGGGCGCGTTCCTCGACGTCATCGTCGACCTCCGGGTCGGGTCGCCGATGTTCGGGCAGTGGGATTCGGTGCTCATCGACGACGTCGACCGCCGCGCCGTCTACCTCCCGGCCGGTGTCGGCCACGCGATCCTGTCCCTCGAAGACGCGTCGACGGTGATGTACCTGTGTTCGATCGAGTACACGCCGGCCCTCGACCACGACCTGCACCCGCTCGACCCGGACCTGGGCATCGACTGGCCGACGACGGGCCGGGACGGCAGCCCGCTGACGTTCCAGCTGTCCGAGAAGGATTCGGCGGCGCCGTCGCTGAAGCAGGCCATCTCCACCGGAGTGCTCCCCACCTTCCCCACGTGAGTGTTTTCGTGTGCTTCCCCAGGTGAGTATTTTCGTGTGCCCGGGTACACGAAAACACTCACATGGGGGGTGACTTACGAGAACGTGTTCTAGTATCGAGGCGTGACCTTCGTCGTCGTCGACCACCCCCGGCCGGGTATCGCCCTGGTGACGCTCAACCGCCCGGAACGCATGAACGCGATGGCGTTCGACGTGATGATCCCGTTCCGCGACGCGCTGGAGGAGATCAGCAACGACAACTCCGTCCGCGCGGTGGTCGTCACCGGCGCGGGCCGCGGCTTCTGCTCCGGCGCCGACCAGAGGTCCGCGGGCCCGCTCCCCCACGTCGACGGCCTCACCCCGCCGACCGTGGCACTGCGGGCCATGGAGATGCTCGACAACGTGGTGCTCTCGCTCCGCCGGATGCACCAGCCCGTGATCAGCGCCGTCAACGGTGCCGCCATCGGCGGTGGGCTCTGCCTCGCGCTCGCCTCCGACATCCGGATCGCGGCGGAGGACGCGTACTTCCGCGCGGCCGGCATCAACAACGGACTGACGGCCAGCGAACTGGGGCTGAGCTACCTCCTGCCCCGCGCGATCGGTTCGTCCCGGGCCTTCGAGATCATGCTGTCCGGGCGCGACGTGCACGCCGAGGAGGCGGAACGGATCGGACTCGTGTCGCGGTGCGTGCCCGGCGAGGACGTGCTGGACGAATGCTTCGACCTCGCCGAACGCATGTCGCGCTTCTCCCGGCCGGGTCTGGAGTTGACGAAGCGCACGCTGTGGTCGGGGCTCGACGCCGCCTCGCTCGAAGCCCACATCCAGCAGGAAGGCCTGGGACAGCTGCTGGTGCGGCTGCTGACCGACAATTTCGAGGAGGCAACCACCGCGCGGAAGGACAAGCGCGAACCGCAGTTCCGGGACCGACGCTAGGGAGTATCTTTCGGACATGTCGAAGCCACCTCTGACACCGAAGGCCGCCGAGATGTTCGCGCGGCCCAATTACGCCACCATCGCCTGCGTCCGGCCCGACGGACAGCCCGTGTCCGTGGCCACCTGGTATCTGTACGAGGACGGCAGGGTGCTGGTCAACATGGACGCCGAGCGAAAGCGCCTCGACTACCTGCGGGGCGACCCCCGGGTCAGCCTCACCGCGATGGACCCCGGCGACTGGATCACCCACGTCAGCGTCCAGGGCCGGGTGACGGAGTTCGTCGACGACGAAGACCTCGCCGACATCGACCGCCTCGCGACGCATTACAGCGGCAAGCCGTACCCCGTCCGCGACCGGAAACGGGTCAGCGCGTGGATCGAGATCGACACCTGGCACGGCTGGGGGTCGCTGAAACAGTCCTGACCGAATCCGCGACGACGACACCCGGGCATGACGACGCCCCGCGCCGCAACGGTCCTCGCCGTGGCCACGGCGGTGATCGGCAGCCTGCTGCTGAGCGCACCGACGGTCCGCGAATCGCGGCAGCCCGCGGCGACGGTGGCCCAGCCCGCCCCACCGCCACCGCCGCCGCCCGTCGTCCTGACCCCGGAGGAGGTCGAGGCCAGGGTGGTCCCGGCGATCGTCACCCTCGTCGCCGACTCGGGGCTCGTCGAAACCGCGGGAACAGGCATCGTGCTCACCCCCGACGGCGTCGTCCTCACCAATCATCACGTGATCGACGGGGCACTCGACATCAGCGCGGTGAGCCTCGGTAACGGTGCGGAATACGTCGCGGACGTGCTCGGTTACGACAGTTCGCGCGACATCGCGGTCCTCCGGCTCCAGGGCGCGGGCGACCTCCCCGCCGCGACCCTCGCGAAGGACACCGCAATCGGCATCGGCGACCCGGTGACCGCGGTGGGCAACGCCGAAGGGGGCGGAGTTCCGGTGGCGGCGCGGGGTTTCGTGACCGATCTCGGGCAGGCGATCACCGCCCGCAGTTCCACCGACGGTTCCCGGAACCGGCTGAACGGGTTGATCCAGATCGATGCGGCGGTCCGGCCCGGCGACTCCGGTGGCCCCCTCGTCGACGACGCCGCTGCCGTCATCGGCGTGAACACCGCAGGCAACGCCGACTCCGATCCGGCGAAACCCGCTCCCGCCCAGCCGAGGTCGTATGCGGTGCCCATCGACACCGCGATGACGATCGTCGATCAGGTCCGCGCCGGGGCGGCGTCCGCCACCGTGCACATCGGCGACACTCCCCTCCTCGGGATCAGCGTCACCGACGACGCTCGCGGCGCCGAGGTCCTCTGGGTCAGCATCGGCACCCCCGCCGACGATGCGGGCATCGAGATCGGGGACGTCGTCACCGAGTTCGACGGAATCCCCATCCGCTCCTCGGACGACCTCACCGGACTCATGATCGCGCGGCACCCCGGCGACGCGGTCGAACTGCGCTGGCTCGACGAGGCGGGTAGTGCGCGGTCGACGACGATCGTCCTGGAGAAGGGACCGCCGCGGTAGTCAGGCGGTCTTGTCCCGGGCCACACCGTCGTCCGGCCGCACCCGCGACGCGACGAACCGCGCGATACGCCGAAGCACCACACGACTTTCCGGCAGTCCGGGCCACAACGCCGGAAATGCGTGCACCTGACCGTCCCAGATCTGCAGCGTCGCCGGCACACCCGCAGCGCTCAGCCGATGCGCCATCAGCTCCGAATCCGACCGCAGCACCTCCCCTTCCGCGGCGAACAGCAACGACGGCGGCAGACCCTCGAGCACGCCGTTCACGGGTGACAGCGCGGGGTCGAGCACGCCGTCCACCTCGCCGCCCAGCTTGCCGATGGTGACGAGCGCCTCCACGGGAGCGAACACGTCGCGGGCGGCGTTGGCGTGCACCAGTTTGTCGGCGCAGTCCAGGTCCAGCAGCGCCGACAGCCCGACCAGTCCGGCGGGGAGATCGACACCCTCCTCGCGGGCCTTCAACGCCGTCGCGAATACGAGGAACCCACCCGCCGAATCACCGGCGAACACCGTCCCGCCCGCGCGGGCGCCGTTCTCCAGCAACCACTTGTACGCCGTCAGGCAGTCGTCGACGGAACCGCTGATGTTCGTGTCGGGCAGTTGCCGGTAGCCGACGTGCATCACCGGCAGTCCGGTCAGCTTCGCGATCGTCGCGACCACCGGCCGGTGCGTGTTCAGTCCGCAGCACAGGAACCCGCCGCCGTGGAGATAGAGGACGACGCCGTCGCTCAGCTCCGGTGAGACTCCCGGGGCGCGGACGATCTCCGCATCGAACCCGGGCAGCCGCACCTTCTGGCGGCGGATACCGGACGCGGGGCGGATCCCCGCCGCGAGGTCCAGCAGCGCGGCCCTGCGGATGGCCGACTCGTTGATCGGCGCCATCCGCACCACGGGCCGGAGGAACCATCTGCATGCCTGGTAGAGAACCTGGGATTCAATACTCGGCCCCGCCAGCCGCGCCCCCGAACGGTATTGGACGGTCGGTGTCCCATTCCGCTGCTGCGCAGACGGCTTGCGGTCGTTCGGCACAGATTTCATGCCTTCTCCCCTGGTCGCCGATACCCGTCGCCGTTGACGGATACGTAAGTTCAACCTTGGAGTACCTGCCACGCTCGTGTGTCGCTGATGGCGGCTTCGGCCCCAAGTCGTTATGCCCGGTGCCCGAATCGTTACCGGCGGGTCGGCTCAGCCGAAATCGAGGTCGTCCAGCTCCTCCACCACGGTGACCTTGCGCTTGCGACCGCCCCGCATTCGGCCGATACCGCGGCGGCCACCGGTGTCCGCATTGGCCGAGGGCAGGATCCGCTGCGGCGCCACCCGGGGGCGCGGCGTCTGCGCGACCGGGGGGACCACGGGGTCGGAAACGACGAGGGGCGACCGGGGTGGCGGGGCCGCGACAACGGGTCGTCGTGGTGCCGCGGCGGGCGGGGAGGCGACCGCGGACGGCGGGGCGGCGACCGCGGACGGCGGGGCGGGGACCGCGGCAGGCGGGGCAGCGATCGGCACGGAGACCCGTTCGCGGCGGGGCAGGCCGGTGTCCCGCAGATCCACGTCGTCGAGCCCGGTCACCCACCGCAGCCGGTGGTCGAGACCGCGGTCCTGCAGCTCGGCCCAGATCTCGTCGTGCCACGCCCCGGGCTCGCCGCTCCCGAACCCCCGGGAGTTCGCGCTGACCCACACGACGTCCTCGGACGGGCGGCGATCCGCGATGTCCAGGACCGTCAACCAGTTCACCGTGGCCGTGTAACCGCGCCGCTTCCGGTCCACGTACGGGCGGCGGCGCTGCAGTTCACGGGCGGCGACCTCGAGGTGCGAGGTGTACGCCGGCTCGATCACGTCGCAGCCCATCGCCTCCAGCTGCCGGGCCAGCGAGTCGACGTAGCCGTCGGCCTTGGCCCGCGCGGCGTCCACGAACGCCGACAGGTCGTCGCGGAGCCCGAGCCGGTCGTACATCCGCGCCTGGACGGTGAGGGCCTCGATCATCGCGACCGACTCCCGCTGGTACCGGTGGGCGACCTCGACGAGGACGAGTCGGGGGACGAGCACCCGGCTGCCCCGGTCGAGGGTGTCGCGGACGAACGTCTCGAAGCGCGCGTCTCGCGTGACGGCCGAGGTATCGAGAACAATCAGCATTGATCGATTCTCACCGAACGCGTCGGCAGCGCCAGGGAAGTTGCTGAGTCGTTACCGAAACACCCGACCAGTCGGTATCGCAGCACCCGCCGGGGCATTGCCGCCCGGTTGCCGGGCCAGTCAGTGGAAGCTTCCGGCGGCCGCCTCAGTGGATCTTGAAGATCACCGCGCGCTGCACCACGAAGTTGATGACCGTCGCCGTGCCCTGCGCGATGACGAACGCGAGCGGCAGACGCCACCATTCGTCGGGGAATGCGTGGTACATCACCCAGTTGAGGCCCACCTGCACCGCGAACGTGACCGCGTACAGGATCACGACGGCGACGAAGCGGGCGCGGCTCGGTTCCGCCTTGAACGTCCACCGGCGGTTGATCAGGTATGCGGTGGTGGTGCCCGCGATGAAGCTGATCGACTTCGCCACGTTGACGGGCAGCCCGACCACCTCGAACAGCAGGAAGTACAGGCCGAAGTCGACGACCGCCGACAGCCCACCGGTCAGGACGAAACGGACGATCTGCGTCTTCAGGTCCAGTGCGTCGTCGGCGATGTTCTCGGTGACGGGGATCTCGACGGGGAGCGGAACGTGAGGTTCGTGCTCGTGACTCGGCTGGGTTTCTGACACGACGACGAGGCTAGCGCCCCGTGAGTACTTCTTAACCGCCCGCGGTTGAGAAGTACTCACAGGCGGTAGCCTCTATGCCGATGTCCACGACAGCAGAAGAGACGCCCACCCAGGCGCTCCCCACACAGACCCGCACCCTCACCGGCTGGGGGCGCACCGCGCCCACCACGGCGCAGGTGCTGTCCACTCCCGACGTGGAGGTGATCGCGCAAGCGGTCGCCCAGGTCGCGGAGCAGAACGAGTCGAAGCCGGCTCACCTGCAGCGTGGGGTGATCGCCCGTGGCCTCGGCCGCTCCTACGGCGACCCGGCGCAGAACGCCGGTGGCCTGGTCATCGACATGAATGCGCTGAACCGGATCCATCGCATCGACCGCGACACCCACCTGGTGGAGGTCGACGCCGGTGTGAACCTGGATCAGCTGATGAAGGCGGCGCTGCCGTTCGGCCTGTGGGTTCCGGTGCTGCCTGGCACCCGGCAGGTCACCGTCGGCGGGGCCATCGGCTCCGACATCCACGGCAAGAACCATCACAGCGCCGGCAGCTTCGGCAACCATGTGGTGTCACTGGACCTGCTCACCGCCGACGGCAAGGTGCGGACGCTGACGCCGAAGGGCGGTCGCAACGACCCCAAGGGCGCGCTGTTCTGGGCGACGATCGGCGGCATGGGCCTGACGGGCATCATCCTCAAGGCGACCATCAAGATGACGCCGACCGAGACGGCGTATTTCATCGCCGACGGCGACGTCACCCAGACGCTCGACGAGACCATCGCGCTGCACAGCGACGGCAGCGAGGCCAACTACGAGTACTCGAGCGCGTGGTTCGACGCCATCGCCGCGCCGCCGAAGCTGGGCCGGGCCGCGATCTCCCGTGGCTCGCTGGCGAAGCTCGACCAGTTGCCTGCGAAGCTGCAGAAGAACCCGCTGGCGTTCGACGCGCCGCAGTTGCTGACGTTCCCGGACGTGTTCCCGAACGGCCTCGCGAACAAGTTCAACTTCTCGATGATCGGCGAGCTGTGGTTCCGGAAGTCCGGCACCTACCGCGACAAGGTTCAGAACTTGACGCAGTTCTACCACCCGCTCGACATGTTCGGTGAGTGGAACCGCGCCTACGGATCGAACGGATTCCTGCAGTACCAGTTCGTGGTCCCGACCACCGCGGTCGAGGAGTTCAAGGCCATCATCCGCGACATCCAGACGTCGGGGCACTACTCGTTCCTCAACGTGTTCAAGCTGTTCGGCGAGGGCAACCAGGCGCCGCTTAGCTTCCCGATCCCGGGCTGGAACATCTGCGTCGACTTCCGCATCAAGCCCGGCCTGAACGAGTTCGTCACCGAACTCGACAAGCGGGTCCTGAAGTTCGGCGGCCGTCTCTACACGGCCAAGGACTCGCGGACAACCGCCGAGACGTTCCACGCCATGTACCCGCGGATCGACGAGTGGATCGCCACCCGCCGCAAGTACGACCCCACCAATGTCTTCGCCTCCGATATGTCCAGAAGGTTGGAACTGTAGTGATCAACGCTGTCGGGAACCCCCAGACCCTCCTGCTGCTCGGTGGCACCTCCGAGATCGGTCTCGCGATCTGCGAGGAGTACCTGAAGAAGGCGCCGATGCGGGTGATCCTCGCCGCACTGCCGGGCGACCCCGGGCGCGACGGCGCGGTGGCCCAGCTGAAGGCGGCCGGCGCGAACGCCGTCGACGTCATCGACTTCGACGCCGTCGACACCGAGACCCACCCGAAGGTCATCGACGACGCCTGGGCGAAGGGCGACGTCGACGTTGCCATCGTCGCGTTCGGCCTGCTCGGCGACGCCGAGGAACTGTGGCAGAACCAGCGCAAGGCCGTCCAGATCGCCGAGGTCAACTACACCGCGGCCGTGTCCGTCGGCGTGCTGGTCGGCGAGAAGATGAAGGCACAGGGCTTCGGCCAGATCATCGCCATGTCGTCCGCCGCGGGCGAGCGCGTGCGCCGCTCCAACTTCGTCTACGGCTCCACCAAGGCGGGACTCGACGGCTTCTACCTCGGACTCGGTGAGGCCCTGCGCGAGTTCGGCCCCCGCGTCCTCGTCATCCGTCCCGGCCAGGTCCGCACCCGCATGTCCGCGGACGTGAAGGAAGCGCCGCTGACGGTGAACAAGGAAGACGTGGCCAAGCTCGCCGTCACGTCGGCAGAGAAGGGCAAGGATCTCGTCTGGGCGCCCGGCGCGTTCCGGTACGTGATGATGATCCTGCGGCACATCCCGCGACCGATCTTCAAGAAGCTGCCCATCTAAGCTTCGCCCTCGTGACGGAAGCAGACGTAGCACCGGCCCGACGGTCCCTGTCGACAGCTGTCGAAATGCTGCTGGGGGCCGTCGTGGCCGCGGTGGTGGCAGCGGTCGGACTGTTCGCGTTCGGGCGGGTGCAGTGGCCGGCGTTCAACTCGTCCAACGTGACCCAGGCCGTCACGACGGTCGGCCAGGTCGTGGCCATCGCGGGGATCGCGGTGTCGGTGCTGCTGGTCCGGCTGCACCGGGCCGTGCGATTCGCCCGACTGTTGTCGTGGGCGAGCCTGTCCGGGTTCGTCACCGTCACGCTCGGTCTGCCGCTCGCCGCGACCAAGCTGTACCTGCACGGAGTCTCCGTCGACCAGGAATTCCGCACCGAATACCTCACGCGGCTGACCGACTCGGCCGCACTGCGCGACATGACGTACGCCGACCTGCCGCCGTACTACCCGGCCGGCTGGTTCTGGGCCGGCGGGCGCGTCGCCAACCTCCTCGGCATGGACGGCTGGGAAGCGTTCAAGCCGTACGCCATCGGATCCCTCGCCGTCGCCGCCGTCGTGGCACTGGTGTTGTGGAGCAACCTGATCCGCCACGACCTCGCCATCGTCGTGTCCCTCGCGACGACGGCCCTCGTCCTGGCCTACGGTTCGCCCGAACCGTACGGCGCCGTCATCACGCTGCTGATCGGTCCCGCGCTCGTCCTCGCCTGGGGCGGACTGAATCGTGTCGACGGCCGCGGCGGCTGGGGTGCCGTGATCGGCACCGGCCTGTTCCTCGGTCTCGCCGCCACGTTCTACACGCTCTATCTCGGACTCGCCGCCTTCGCGATCACCCTGCTCGCACTACTGGCGGCGGCGCTGCGGGTGCGCGACCGGAAGTCGTGGCGGGCAGCGATCGACCCGCTGGTCCGGCTGATCGTGATCGCCGCCGTGTCCGGGCTCCTCGCCCTGACCGTGTGGTTGCCGTATCTGCTGAAGGTCGTGGGCGGTTCGCCCGCCGCGTCGGGAACCGCGCTGCACTACCTGCCCGAGGCAGGCGCACAACTGCCGCTGCCGATGATCCACTTCTCCCTCACCGGGGCGCTGTGCCTGCTCGGCACCATCTGGCTCGTCGCCCGCGCGTCGACATCGCGGCGCGCGCAGGCCCTCGGCGTCGGCGTGGTGGCCATCTACCTGTGGTCGCTGCTGTCGATGGCGTTCACGGTGCTTGGCAGCACCCTGCTCTCGTTCCGGCTCGAGCCTGTGCTGATCGTCCTGCTCGGCGCGGCAGGCGTCTTCGGATTCGTCGAATTCGCGGGGTGGCTCGTGCTCGCGACCAGCGACAACCCGCGGGTCAAGGGGGCGGTCCTGGTGATCGGCGTGCTCGGTGCGCTGTCGTTCGTCCAGAACATCCCGAAGTTCCTCGACTCCGACATCGCCGTCGCCTACACCGACACCGACGGCAACGGAGAACGCGCCGACCAGCGTCCACCCGGTGCCGCCGCCCACTACGCGGCAGTCGACGAACTGATCCGGGCGCAGGTCCCCCGCGACCGCGACGACACGGTGGTCCTCACCGCCGACACCAGCTTCCTCAGCTTCTACCCCTACCTCGGATTCCAGGCGCTGACGTCGCACTACTCGAATCCTTTGGCGGACTTCGCCGGACGCGCGCGGACCATCGCGGAGTGGAGCGAACTCGAGACCCCCGACCAGCTGGTGGCCGCACTCGACGCGGCGCCGTGGCGGGCCCCCGACGCGTTCGTGTTCCGTCAGGGCCCCGTCGGGTACACGCTGCGGCTCGCCGAGGACGTGTATCCCAACGACCCCAACGTGCGCCGCTACACCGTCACGTTCCCGAAGGAACTGTTCGACGACCCGCGATTCACGGTGTCGGAGACCGGGCCGTTCGTCGTCGTCACAAGAAACTGATCGGTCTGTTCGAGTTTATTTCGCCGCGCCGCGGGAACTCCGCACCCAATCAGGGAAGCGGGTATTTTCCGCGCCCCGAGGGGAAATGTCGGGTCGTCGCGAGGAGCGGTCATGCCGGATGCAGTGGAGCCTCGACGCGCCGGTAACGGTGCCGAAGACTATCTACTCGGCACCGCTCCCGGTGAGGTGATCGTGCATGCCGGACTAGCCGCGACGATCGGAGCGATCGTCGGTGTCTACGTCGGGCACTGGGCGCTTTTCGTGATCGCACTGCTCGGCGCCGCCGTGTTCGTCGCCGGCGACGTCGTCGTCCATGTGAGCCGACAAAGGTCGCCGGACCTCGGTCCGGCGACCCCTGTCAGGCACCCTGTCGGGCGGGCTGCCTAGTTGAGCTTCTGCGGCACACCGTAAGTCATCACGGTGTCACCGTTCTCCGTCACCGCCATGGCGTACGGACGGATGGTGACCGGTCCGATAGCACCGGAGATGGAACCGTGAACTCCCTGCATCCTGACCACAGCCGCCGATCCGTCGAACTCCTGACCCTCCAGGAGCGGGACGGTGGTGATTCCACCCGGTTCCAGGTCGATGTCGAGTTCCTGCGACGGAATGATGTCGCCGGCGAGTTCCGCGTTGGTCCCTGCGTTCAGTCCGAAACCTTCGAGCATCCCCATCGGGCCGAAATCGACGTTGATTCCATTGCTCGACCCGATTGCGAACCCGAGCCCGGGCGAGTTGAGAACGATGGTCGCGCCTGCCAACGAGACCGGGTAACCGATCTGATAACCGACGGTGAGCTGAGTTCCCTTGAACTCTTCCGCGTTCGGCCCGGTGATGGCGACCCCCGCGTAACCGTTGTGGAAGAACTCCACGCTGGTAGGTACGCCGTCGAGCGGCGGTACGGTCTGATACTGCGTGTCGCCCTGGACGACTTCGATGCGATTTCCTCGTGAATCGATCACGGAGCTGGAATTGTCCACGCCGGCCGACGCCGAGCCGTTGCCTATTACCATGGCAAGCGCTGCGATGCCTGCGACTGCAACCGTCCGTGTGAAGCGTTTGTACCCAAATCGAGATGTGCTGATGTCCGTCATGCCGACCCCATTCAGAATGCACTGCAACCGATACGGAAAAGCATGCTGAGCGTAACCAGTGGGGCAGAAGAATATCCCTGTATTGATCAGAAGTTCACAAATCAACTTGATGTGATACACGCAACAATTACCCGATCGCAACCCAGGAAGCTCTCAGCGACCTCCGGTACCCTCGACCGATTGACATCGACCCGAGAACCGGAGGCGCTGCTGCGTGACTGAGATACTCACCCCGGTCGAAACGACTCGGCCCGCCGAGAGCACCAGCACCACCGCTCGCCCTGTCCGCTCGCGTTTCCGGCCGCACCCGGCCGATGTCGCAGTGGTCGTCTTCTACGTCGGCTTGGCCGCATTCGTGTTGGCCCGCCAGTGGAAACACCTCGGAACCGGCTATCTGGTCCGCAGCGGCCAGGACCAGACCATGTGGGAATGGTTCTTCGCGGTCGCCGCACGTTCGCTGGTCCATCTGGAGAACCCGCTGTCCAGCGACCTGCAGAACTATCCGCTGGGCGTCAATCTCATGGGCAACACGGCGATGTTCGGTATCAGCGTTCCGCTGGCGCCCGTCACGTTGTTGTTCGGACCGAACGTCACATTCACTCTGGCACTCACACTTGGCCTGTCGGGCACGGCAATTGCCTGGTACTGGGCCTTCTCACGGCACGTCGTGTCCTCGCGACTCGCGGCGGCGGTCGGCGGCGGTCTGTGCGGTTTCGCACCCGCCCTGATCTCGCACACCAACGGGCATCCCAACTTCGTCGCCCTGTTCCTGCTGCCCTTCATCGCGCTCGCCGTGATCCGGCTGGGCAGCGGCGCGCGACCCGTGCGCGACGGCATCGCGCTGGGCCTGCTGATCGCCTACCAGATCTTCCTCGGCGAGGAACCCCTGCTGATCTACGCGCTGGCGTTCACGGTCTTCGGGGTCGCCTACGCGGCGTCGCGACCGCGGACCGCGTTCGCGGCAGTCAGGCACAGCATCAAGGGTTTTGCGATCGCGGGCGGCGTCGCGCTGGCCATCGCCGCCGTTCCCCTGTGGTGGCAGTTCTTCGGACCCGACAGCTACCGGGCGATCGAGCACGGCCCGGTGGGCAACGACACCGAATCGTTCACCAGTTTCCCGACGTCCTCCCTGGCCGGCGAGCCCGGGTCCGCCGAGTTCAGCATGAACGCCACCGAGGAGAACGCGTACTTCGGCTGGCCCCTGCTGATTCTCCTCGGCCTGTCCGCGCTGTGGCTGTGGCGGATGCCGCTCGCGCGCGCCGCGGCCGCGACGGTCACCGTGATGGGCGTCCTGTCGCTCGGGATGTCGCTGACGATCGGCGGCTGGGACACCGGAATTCCCTTGCCGTGGAAGCTGATCTCACACCTGCCGCTCCTCGAATCCGTCCTCGAATCGCGCTTCGCGATGGGCTGCCTGCCCGCCGCCGCCCTGCTGCTCGCACTGGGCACCGACCGCGCCCTGGCGTCCGCCCGCGAGGGCCAGCGGACCACCACCCTGCTGTGGGTCGGGTGGCTCGCGGTGGCGCTGCTTCCGCTGACGCCGACACCCCTCGCCGTCGTGCAGCGTGACACCGCACCGAACTTCTTCGCCGACGGCACGTGGCGGGAATACGTCACCGACGGTTCCGTCGTCACGGTGCCGCTGCCCTCCCCGGAGAACGCCCGGATGCTGCGCTGGCAAACCGAGCAGGATCTCGCATTCCCCATTGCCGGTGGATATTTCGTCGGCCCGGCCGGCAGCGAGCAGCGGGGCAAGTACGGGCCCGACGACCGCCCGACCGCTTTGCTGCTCGCCTCCGCGCAGTCGTCCGGCCAGGTGCCGGCCATCGACGACGCGAAAAGGGCCCAGGCGCTGACCGACCTGAAGTTCTGGAACGCCGACGTCCTGGTCCTGCCGCACACCCAGAACGATCGCGTCCTGCGCGAGACGGTCCGGCAACTCGTCGGGGCGCCCGCGAAATCTGTCGACGGCGTGTGGGTGTGGGACGTCCGGTGGCTGCGCCACCCGTGAGTACTTATTAACGTCCGGCGGTTAACAAGTACTCACGGGTGACTAACATCGTGCTGTGCCACAACCGCCGCTGCCCGACGTTCGGAGCATCCGCACTTCCCGGCTCGTCGCGATCGTCACCGGCCTGATCGGTTTCGTTCTCGCGCTGGCCACCCCGTTCCTGCCGGTGAAGCAGGACGCCGCGACGATCGACTGGCCGCAGGGCGGCACCCTCGCCAGTGTCGAGGCGCCACTCGTCTCGTACACGCCGCTGGCCATGCAGGTTAACGTTCCCTGCTCGGTGTTCACCCAACTCGGGCCCGACGGCGGCACCGTCGTCTCGACCCTCCCGAACCGGGCGCCCGACTTCGAGAAGAACGGCCTCGTCGTGAAGGCGGGCGCCGGCGGCACGATCGACGTCACCCTGCGCGGCAGGTCCCTGATCTCGGCGGGTGCGGCGGATCTGCAGGGCTGCACCGGACTCACCGTCACGTCCGACTACCAGCGGACGTCGGCCGAGGTCACGGGCACCGCCGAACCGCTCGCCGGGTCCGTCGAGGGCGACCAGCGACCGCAGATGGTCGGCCTGTTCACCGATCTGCAGGGCGCGGCGCCCGCCGACCTGAGCGTGCACGTCGAGCCCGACTCCCGGTTCTCGTCCAGCCCGACGCTGCTCAAATTGCTCGCGATGATCGTGTGCGTCCTCGCGACGCTGACGTCGCTGTACGCGCTGCACCGCGTGGACGGCATCGACGGCAGGCGCGCCCGACGTTTCCTGCCTGCGCACTGGTGGAAGTTCACCGGCGTCGACGCCGTCGTGATCGGGACGCTGCTGCTGTGGCACGTGGTCGGCGCGAACACGTCCGACGACGGCTACCTCCTGGGCATGGCGCGGGTGTCGGAGCATTCCGGCTACATGGCCAACTACTTCCGCTGGTTCGGCGTCCCCGAGGCGCCGTTCGGCTGGTCGTACGAACTGCTCGCGGCGCTGGCGAAGGTGAGCACGGCGAGCATGTGGATGCGACTGCCGACGCTGCTCGCGGCGCTGCTCTGCTGGATGGTGATCAGCCGGGAGGTCATTCCCCGCCTCGGTGTGGCCGTGCGCCGCAACAGGACTGCCCTCTGGACCGGTGGCCTGGTCTTCCTGGCGTTCTGGCTGCCGTACGACAACGGTTTGCGTCCCGAACCGGTCATCGCGCTCGGCGCCCTCCTCACGTGGTGTTCGATCGAGCGGGCCATCGCCACCGGACGACTGCTTCCCGGTGCCGTCGCCGTGCTGATCGCCGCGTTCTCGCTCGCCGCCGGACCGTCCGGGCTGATCTGTATCGCCGCCCTGATCGCCGGTGCACGGCCGATCCTGCAGATCATCATCGCGCGTGGCCACCGGGTGGGATTCGCGTCCCAGATCCTGCCGATCCTCGCCGCGGGAACGGTCGTGCTGGTTGCCGTCTTCGCGGATCAGACACTCGCGACGGTGCTCGAGTCGACACGCGTGCGCACCGCCCTCGGCCCCAACGTGGCCTGGTTCGACGAGCGGCTGCGCTGGGACTCGCTGATGGGGATCTCCCCGGACGGCTCGCTGGCCCGACGTTTCGGTGTGTTCGTGATGCTGTTGTGCGTCGTGGTCTGCGTGATGCTGATCCTGCGCAAGGGGAAGGTGCCCGGGACCGCGATCGGACCGTCGCGCCGCATCCTCGGCATCGTGTTCGCGTCGCTGCTGCTGATGATGTTCACGCCCACCAAGTGGACCCACCACTTCGGGGTGTACGCGGGGCTCGCGGGTTCGGTCGCGGTGCTCGCCGCGGTCGGGGTGGGGGCAGCGAGTATCCGCTCCAAACGGAACCGCACGCTGTTCGCCGCGGGTGTCCTGTTCATCCTCGCCGTCGCGTTCACCAGTTCCAACGGCTGGTGGTACGTCTCCAGCTACGGCGTCCCGTGGTGGGACAAGCCGCCGATGATCGCGGGCAAGGGCTTCTCCACGCTGTTCCTCGGACTCACGGTCCTCACGCTGCTTCTCGCCGCCTGGTACCACGTCCGCGAGCCGTACGAGACGGGCAAGAAGCCCAACGGGAAGCGCGCCCGGATGCTCGCGCCGTCACCGCTGACCGTCGCCGCCGGTGCCGTCGTCCTGTTCGAGGTGCTGTCGCTGCTGAAGGGCGCGGTCGCGCAGTACCCCGGGTACTCCATCGCGAAGGCCAACATCGAATCGGTCACCGGCGGCACGTGCGCGCTCGCCGACGAGGTCCTCGTCGAAACCGACCCGACCGCCGCACTGCTGCAGCCGCTCACACCGGTCACCGATCCGAACGGTGCGGGCGCGTTCGGCGCGACGTCCGCGGAGGGCTTCACCCCCAACGGCATCGCCGACGACCTCACCGCCGACTCCGAGAAGATTGCCACCGGCGGCGCCAACACCGTCGACACCGAGACCGACGAGACGACCACCGGCACCAGTTCCGGAACCGGCGGCGGCACCGAGGCCACCGCCGGAGTCAACGGCAGCACCGTGACGCTGCCGTTCGGCCTGGACCCCGCCCGAACCCCCGTTCTCGGCAGCTACCAGCGGGGTGGGGAGCAGAAACCCGCTTCTCTCACCACCGGTTGGTACGGGCTGCCCGACCGCAGCGACGACGCACCGATCCTCACGATCTCGGCGGCCGGACGCATCCGGTCGGTCGACGCGGACGGCGTCGTCACCCCCGGTCAGAGTCTGAAGGTCGAGTACGGGGTGACCGGACCCGACGGGTCCGTCACCGCGCTCGGCACCGTCGACCCGATCGACATCGGACCGTCGCCGTCGTGGCGCAACCTGCGGGTGCCGCTCGATCAGCTCCCCGCCGAGGCGAACACCGTCCGACTGGTCGCGGACGACCCGGACACCGATCCCGGCCAGTGGCTGGCGGTCACCCCGCCGCGGGTGCCGAAGATGCAGACGCTGCAGACCGTCGTCGGGTCCAGCGACCCGGTGCTCCTCGACTGGGCCGTCGGGCTCGCATTCCCCTGCCAGCGCCCGTTCGACCACCGGTACGGGGTCGCCGAGGTCCCGCAGTGGCGTGTCCTTCCCGACCGCATCGGGGCCGAGTCCACGAATGCCTGGCAGGACAAGTTCGGTGGCGGCCCGCTGGGCTGGACCGACCAGCTGCTGTCGGCGAGCACTTTGGCCACGTACCTGTCGAACGACTGGGACCGCGACTGGGGTTCACTCGAGCGGTACACACCGCTGGACGAGTCGGCGACACCCGCCCAGGTCGAATCCGAACAGGTGACCAGGTCGGGTACGTGGTCGGCCGGACCGGTGCGCTACTACTAGAGACGCCCCTACCCTCTGGTAGGCGGCAATATGCCTCCTCAGGTTCCTGACATACCATCGACAACCGTGCCCGATGCTCTGACAACTTCCGTCTCCGATCCCGAAGTCTCTTCGCCGCCTGCTCGCCAGGACCGGCGGAGCGAGTACCGGACCGCTCGTCTGATCGCCATCGTCACCGGCCTCATCGGATTCGTGCTGGCAGTGGCCACGCCGTTCATGCCGGTGCAGCAGACGACCGCAGCGGTGAACTGGCCGGAGAACGGCGTCGTCGGCGACCTCGAGGCACCGCTGGTGTCGCAGGTCCCGATCGACCTGGCGGCGACGATCCCGTGTTCGGCGGTAGCCGGGCTGCCCGCGCAGGGCGGGATCCTGCTGGCCACGGCGCCCGCGCAGGGCGAGGGTGCCGCGCTGAACGCGATGTTCGTGCGGGTGTCGGACAAGTCCGTGGACGTGCTCGACCGCAACGTCACCATCGCGACGGCGCCGCGCGCGCAGGTGCAGTCGGGCGCCTGCAGCGAGATCCGCATCACATCGAACATCGACGCGACATCCGCCGAATTCGTGGGCCTGACCACCCCGACCGGCGACCCGATCGCCGGTTCCCTCACCGGCGACCTCCGCCCGCAGGTGGTGGGCGTGTTCAGCGACCTCCGCGACGGGGCGGCTCCTGCCGGTCTGTCGTTCACGATGAACGTGGACTCCCGGTTCTCGTCGAGCCCCACGCTGATCAAGCTGGTCGCGATGATCGTGGCCCTCCTCGCCACGGCGATCGCCCTGGTCGCCCTCGGCCGCCTCGACGGCACGGACGGGCGCGGGCACCGCAACTTCCTGCCTTCGCACTGGTGGAAGTTCACCGGACTCGACACGATCGTCGTGGGCACGCTGGTGCTGTGGCACTTCATCGGCGCGAACACGTCCGACGACGGCTATCTGCTCACCATGGCCCGGGTCTCCGACCACGCCGGCTACATGGCCAACTACTTCCGCTGGTTCGGTGTCCCCGAGGCGCCGTTCGGCTGGTATTACGACGTCCTCGCCGCGATGGCCAAGATCTCGACGGCCAGCCCGTTCATGCGACTGCCCGCCCTCATCGCCGGGATCCTGTGCTGGATGGTGATCAGCCGGGAGGTCGCTCCGCGCCTCGGCCGGTCGGTCCGGCGCAACAAGGTGGCGCTGTGGACCGGCGGACTCGTGTTCCTCGCGTTCTGGCTGCCCTACAACAACGGTCTGCGGCCCGAGCCCATCGTGGCGCTCGGCGCCCTGCTCACGTGGTGCTCCATCGAGCGTTCCATCGCGACCGGACGTCTCCTCCCCGCGGCCGTCGCCGTCCTGATCGGCGCATTCACTCTCGCGGCCGCTCCCACGGGCCTGATGTGTGTGGCCGCCCTGCTCGCCGGCGCCCGCCCGCTCATCCGGATCATCGTCAAACGTCACCGCCAGGTGGGGACGCTGCCGCTGCTCGCGCCGATCGCGGCGGCGGGAACGATCGTCCTCGTGGTCGTGTTCGCCGACCAGACCGTCGCCGCGGTGATGGAGGCCACCCGGGTTCGCACCCTGATCGGCCCGAACCTCGAGTGGTACAAGGACTTCCTGCGCTACTACTACCTGTTCGTCCCAACCGTCGACGGTTCCGTCGCCCGCCGCTTCGCGTTCCTGACGATGATCCTGTGCCTGCTGACGACACTGTTCATCCTGTTGCGCCGCAGGCGGATTCCCGGTGCCGCCACCGGACCGTCGTGGCGCCTGCTCGGCGTCGTGTTCGGCACGATCTTCTTCATGATGTTCAACCCCACCAAGTGGACCCACCACTTCGGGGCGTACGCGGGCATCGCCGGTTCACTGGCCGCACTCACCGCCGTCGCGGTGTCGGCGTCCGCGCTGCGCTCGCGCCGCAACCGGACGATCTTCCTGGCCGGACTGTTGCTCATGCTGGCGTTGACGTTCGCAGGCATCAACGGTTACTGGTACGTCTCGAGCTACGGCGTGCCGTGGTTCGACAAGACCGTCTCCATCGGCGGCCGCCAGTCCAACACGTTCTTCCTCGTCCTGTTCGGGCTGGCCGTCGCCCTTGCCGCATGGCAGTACCTGCGTGAGGGATTCGCCGCGCCACCCGTCCGCGCGAACACCGAGAAGGGCAGGCGGATCAGGAAATTCGCGGCCGCCCCGCTCACCGTCATCGCAGGCATCATGGTGCTGTTCGAAGTCCTCTCCCTACTCAAGGGCGCCGTCTCCCAGTACCCGGCGTACTCGCTGGCCCGCTCCAACTTCGACTCCCTCACCGGGCAGACGTGCGGGCTCGCCGAGGACGTCCTCGTCGAGGGCGACACCAACAGCGGAAACCTCACGCCCATCAACGATCCCGCAGCGCCGCTGGCGAACCCCGCCGACCCGCTCGGCGGAGCGAACCCCGTCGGCTTCTCCCCCAACGGGGTTCCGTCCGACCTGACCGCCGACTACGTCGAGGTCAAGCAGGGCATGGGTAACACCGACAACCAGAGCGTCGGGCCCAGCTTCGAGACCGGATCGAGCGCCGGAACCAGCGGCGGCACCGGAAATGTCGGCGTCAACGGCAGCACCGCCAAGCTGCCGTTCGGGCTCAACCCGGCCACGACCCCCGTCATGGGCAGCTACCAGGAAGGCGTGCAAGAACCGGCGACGCTGTCGTCCAGCTGGTACGCCCTCCCCGAGCGCAGCGACGACACCCCGCTGATCGTCATGTCCGCCGCGGGCCGCATCTGGTCGGTCGACCCGACCGGCGCCCTCACGTACGGGCAGTCGCTGCTGCTCGAATACGGCAAGCGTCAGCCCGACGGCACCGTCCAGGCCCAGGGCACCTACCTGCCCAAGGACATCGGGCCCGCGCCGTCGTGGCGCAACCTGCGCGTGCCGATCAGCGAACTGTCCCCCGACGCCGACTCCGTGCGGATCGTCGCCAACGACCCCAACCTCACCGGCGACCAGTGGCTGGCGTTCACCCCGCCGCGGGTCCCGAAGCTCGAGACCCTGAACTCGACGATCGGCAGTTCGCAGCCCGTGCTGCTGGACTGGGCCGTCGGACTGCAGTTCCCGTGCCAGCGTCCGTTCGACCACCAGTACGGGGTCGCGGAGATGCCGAACTACCGCATCCTCCCCGACCGTCCGCTGGCCGTCAGCTCCACCGACACCTGGCAGTCCGCGGAGAACGGTGGCCCCCTCGGCTTCACCGAACTGCTCGCCAGCGCCACCGCCATCCCCACGTACATGCGGGACGACTGGGGACGCGACTGGGGCTCCCTCGAGCGCTTCGACCGGTACTACCCGGACGCCACTGCGGCCACCGTCGACACCGAGACCGCCACCCGGTCCGGTCTGTGGAAGCCGGGCACCCTGCGGGTGTACCCCACCCCGTAGCGGGCCCGGGGGCGGAGTTGTCCACAACTTTCCGTCCATCCACAGGCCAATTTCCGACCTGGGCTTTTCGGCAGCGGGCCGCTGCGCCCAGGGCAGGCTCGAACCCATGCGAAGTGGAAGCTGGGCCGAAGACCTCCCTGGGACAGCCGCTGTCGGCCGCGACGGAGTAGTCCGCGTCGCTGCCCTCGAGCGGCTGGGCGTCGCGAGGGGCACGATCGCCGCACGCTGCCGCGCCGGTGGTCCCTGGCAGCGGATCCTCCCCGGCGTCGTCCTTATGCACGACGGGCCACCGACGACGCTGCAGCGCAACCTGGCGGCGCTCGAATACGGCGGCCCGGACGCGCTCCTGTCGGGTCTCGCCGCGCTGGCCGCGTTCGGGTACCCGGCGTCGTCGTCCCGGAACGACGTGCTGCTGCTCATCCCGTCCACCCGGCATCGCCGGGACTGGTCGTATGTGAAGGTCGAGCGGACGCGGCACCTGCCCGCACCCGTCCACCGGGGGCTTCTGCGCCTCGCTCCGCCGCCGCGCTGCCTTCTGGACGCCGGACGTCGCACGCTCACGGCCGAGCCCTGTCACGCGCTCCTGGCGGAAGGCATCCGGCGCGGCGACGTGACGGTAGACGAACTGGTCCGTGAACTCGCACACGGCAGCGACCGCGGAAACCACCTGCCCCGGGCCGTCCTGCGTGAACTGACCGAAGACGCGCATTCCGTCGCCCGGGTCCACGCGCAGAATCTGTATGCGACGAGCGGGCTTCCGCCGATGCGGCACGACGTCGACGTGCTGTCCGCGGCCGGGCTGTGGGTCGCCCGACCCGACGGCTGGCTCGACGACGTCGCCGTCGCCTGGGAGATCGACTCGCCGAAGTACCACTTCTCGCCCGAACTACACGAGGCGACGAGGACGCGGCGGGCCCGGATGCAACGTGAGGGAATCGTCGTCGTGACGCACCTGCAGGAGCAGATCCGGACCGACCCGTCGACCGTTCTCGCCGACCTGCGCGCCGCGTACACGCTGGCCGCGTCGCGTCCCCGGCCGCCGGTGTTCGTGCACACCGAAACGCACCTGCGGTCGGCATGACCGCCGACCGCAGGTGCGGAAACGAACTACAGCGGCATCGAACTACAGCGGCATCGAACTACAGCGGCATCAGGTCGTGCTTGCGCGGGTTGCGCTGCACCGTCTTGTCGCGCAGCATCGTCAGCGCCTTGCGGATCTCGAGCCGGGTGGTGGCGGGCTCGATGACGGCGTCGATGTATCCGCGCTCCGCGGCGATGTACGGCGTCGCGATGTTCTCGTTGTAGAAGTTGATCAGCTGCCTGCGGACGGCGGGCGCGTTCTCGCCCGCTGCCTCGATCTGCCTACGACCGATCAGGTCGACGGCACCCTCGGCGCCCATCACCGCGATGCGGGCGGTCGGCCACGCGAAGTTGATGTCGGCGCCCAACTGCTTCGAGCCCATGACGGCGTAGGCGCCGCCGTAGGCCTTGCGGATCACGACGGTCACCTTCGGCACCGTCGCCGTCACGAACGCGAAGATGAACCGGCCACCGCGCTTGATGACACCGATCCGCTCCTGCTCGAGCCCGGGAAGGAACCCCGGGGTGTCGACCGCGAACACCAGCGGGATGTCGAAGGCGTCACAGATGCGGATGAAATGCGCGGCCTTGTCCGACGCCTGGGCGTCCAGCGCACCCGCCGCCACCAGCGGCTGGTTCGCGATCACCCCGACCGTGCTGCCGTCGACGCGGGCGAAGCCGGTGATGATGTTCAGCGCCACCTGCCCGCCGATCTCGTGGAACTCGCCGTCGTCGAAGATCCGCAGCAGGATGTCGTGCATGTCGTAACCGGCGTTGTCGGCGTCCGGGATGAACGTGTCCAGATCACGGTCGGAGTCCGTGATCTCCGGCTCGAGACCAGGATTGACGACCGGCGGCTTCTCCATGCAACTCGACGGCAGGAAGCTCAGGTACTTGCGCACCCACTCGAACGCGGCCTTCTCGTCGGGCGCCACGTGATGCAGGTTGCCGTACTGGGCCTGGTTCCGGGCACCACCGAGTTCGTCGAGGCTGACGTCCTCGCCGGTGATCTTCCGGACCACCTCGGGCCCGGTGACGAACATGTACGACTCCTCGGTGGCCACCAGCACGTCGGTGTTGATCGGCGCGTACACCGCACCGCCCGCGCACTTGCCGAGAATCATCGAGATCTGCGGGCACATGCCCGACAGCGGCTCCTGCCTACGGCCCAGTTCCGCGTACCAGGCGAGCGACGTCACCGCATCCTGCACCCGGGCTCCGCCGGAGTCGTTGATGCCGACACAGGGGCAGCCGATCTTCGCGGCGAACTCCATGATCGCGGCGACCTTGCGGCCGAACATCTCGCCGACCGAACCACCGAACACGGTCTGATCGTGCGAGAACACCGCGACCGGGCGTCCCTCGACGGTCCCGTGGCCGGTGACGACGCCGTCGCTGTACAGCGCGTTCGGGTCACCGGGCTGGCGCATCAGACCGCCGACCTCGATGAAACTTCCCGGGTCGAGCAGCATGTCGATGCGTTCGCGCGCGCTCGGAATGCCCTTCTTCGCGCGTTTGGCAATAGCCTGCTCGCCCGCGGGTTCCTTCGCCGTTTCCAGCTTTTCGCGCAGTTCGGCAAGCTTCTCTGCGGTCGTGGTGGTCACTGATGCGCTCCGGTTCCGGCGGCCTGGATCGCCGCCAGCTTCTTGGTGAGGTCGGCACCGACCTTCGCGATGTACGGCTCGTCGACGATCTGGATGTGATCGCCGCCCACGTGGATGATCTCCAGGTTCGTCACCGCGTCGCCCCAGCCGCCGTCCGGCTTCCGGGTCTTGAACGCGGGCTCCAGGTTCATCACGTCGTCGTGGTAGCGGTCGGCCATGTACAGGACGACGTCGCCGTCGTACTGCTCGAGTTCGGCAGTCTGGATGGCCCGGTTGTCGAGCCACGACGTGCGCTGGTGCTCGATGATTCCGCCCGGAATCTTGGTGCCACTCAGCTTGAGCAGTTCCGTGAGGATCTTGATCTGCTCTTCGTCGCTTTCCGCCGCCGCGAGCTTGTCGTACGGCAGCGGGTAGTCCACGTTGTACGTCTTCTTCGCGAACGCCGCGTACCGCTGCCAGCGCTTACGGATCTCGTCGGGGGTGTCCTCGACCTTCTCCCCGGCCATGACCGTGTCGATCAGGCCGACGATCCGGACGTCCGCGCCCGACTCGCGCAGCAGCTTCGCCACCGCGTACGCCAGCACACCGCCCAGCGACCAGCCGTACAGCACGTACGGTCCGTCACCCTGGATCTCGCGAATCAACGGCAGGTACTCCGCCGCCCGCACGTCGATCGGACCCTCGGTGCGCTCGAACCCGTACATCGGCGTGCCCTCGGGCAGACGCTTCAGCAGCGGCTCGTACGCGACCGTCGACCCACCGGCCGGGTGGAACACGAACACGGGGACGGCGTCGGATCCCTCCGGGCGAGCCCGAAGCGCGCGGACCAGCCCGTCGATCTTGCCGGAATCCTCGAGGAAACCGCGCACCACATTGGCCAGTTCCTCGATGGTGGTGGAATCCAGGACGTCGTCGAACGTGATCTCACCGTTCGCGCGTTCCGACAACCGGGCGGCCAGCTTCTCCGCCGTGTCGTCGTTCAGGATCGGCAGCGTGTTGAAGATGCCCTTGGCGGACTCGCCGGTGACGACGGCCCACGTGGCGAACGTCAGACGCTCGGCGGCGTCACGCGGCGGCACGTCCGTGCCGGTCGCCTCGGCGAACGCTTCCTTGCTGTCCACAGCGGCTTCCTCGGGCGCAGCCTGCGGGACATCGGGCGCAGCCTGCGGGACATCGGGAGCAGCCTCCGGCTGCGGGACCGGGGTGGCCTCGATGATCGCCTCGGCCTCCGCCTCCACGGACGTGTTCTCGGCATCGAGCGAAGCCTCCGAAGCTGCCGCGGCGTCACGGTCGGCCTCCGAAGCATCAGCGGCCTCCGCGGCCTCCTCCGCTTCCTTCTCGGCCTTCTGCTTGTCCGCCAGCGCCTGCACCTCTTCGCGGTTCTCGACCGCGTAGCGCAGGTATTTGCCGACCTCCATCAGGTTCGCGTCGCGGACCGCCTGCAGCTGCAACTGCGGGATGTCGAACTCGTACTCGACGCGGTTCTTGATGCGGACGGCCATCAGCGAATCGAGGCCCAGCTCGATGAGCGGGATCTCGGCGGGCAGGTCCTCGGGGGCGTAACCCATGGACTCGGCGACGATCAGCGCGAGACGGTCTTCGAGGGTCTGCGAACCGTTCGGGTCCCACTTCTCGCCGATGTCCTCGACGACCTCGGGCAGCTCCTCCACCGGCGACGCCACTTGCACCGGCGCTGCGACTACGGGCTCGGGCAGTGCGTCCCCGGACGTGACGGCGGCGTCGAACAGCAGCGTGAAGTTCGCGCCGCTCTTCGCGTGCACCTGCAGCGACGCGCCACCCGGATGCGGGTTGAGCGTGGTGGTGAGCGTTCCCTCGGCGGGCGCGTGGGCGTGCAGGACGGACGCGGCGAGCGTCACGTCCGACAGCACCTGCGACGCGGCGGCGGTGACCAGTGCGGGCAGGTCGGTGACCGCGCCGGCCTGGACCTCCCACACGTGGCGGCCGTCGGGCAGCGACACGTGCGCACCCGGAACCCGGGTGTTGCCACTCGAGTCGATCCGGGTCTCCACCCAGTACGGCTTGCGGATCCACGCGGTGCGCGGAACGGCCGCGAAGTCGCCCTCGGGGAGCAGCGAGGACAGGTCGACGGCGTGCCCGTGGACGTACAGCTGCGCGAGCGCGGCGAGAACACCGAGCGGCTCGTCCTCCTTGCGCTTGAGCGTCTGGATGAGCTGCATGTCGTGCAGGCCGGCGTCGAACGCGGTGGCGGCCACGGACATCAGGGCCACCGGGTTGGGTGCCAGCTCCACGAACGTGGTGTGCCCGCTGCCGACGGCGAGGCGGACGGCGTTGGTGAAGTACACGCTGTGGCGCAGACCCTTGGTCCAGTACTCCTCGCGGTGGATCGGCTCGTGGCCTGCGCGGTAGTAGGTGT
This sequence comes from Rhodococcus sp. NCIMB 12038, assembly GCF_002165735.1. Taxonomy (NCBI): domain Bacteria; kingdom Bacillati; phylum Actinomycetota; class Actinomycetes; order Mycobacteriales; family Nocardiaceae; genus Rhodococcus; species Rhodococcus sp. NCIMB 12038. The sequence goes on along the minus strand of NZ_NHML01000033.1, from coordinate 67,588 downwards.
CCTGGTCGACGGAGGAGTACACGCCCAGCTTCAGCTTGGTCGGTTCGATGCCCGCCAGTTCCGCGGCCAGTTCGCCCAGCAGCGGGTCGACCTGCGAGGTGTGGCTGGCGCCCTTCGTCTTGAGGACGCGGGCCAGCTTCTCCTCGCCCTCGGCCCGCGCGACGATGGCGTTGACCTCGGGCTCGGGGCCGCCGATGACGGTGTGCGTCGGGGCCGCGTACACGCAGACCTCGAGGTGCGGGAAATCGGTGAGAACGGTCTCGATCTCGGATGCGCTGTACTCGACGAGCGCCATCAGACGGATGTCGTCGCCCTCGAGCGTGGCTTCGGCCTCACCCATGAGGCGGGACCGCGCGCAGATCACCCGCACCGCGTCCTCGAGCGGCAGACCACCCGAGATGTACGCGGCGGCAGCCTCGCCCATGGAGTGGCCGACGACGGCCTCGGGCTCGGCGCCGTGGTGACGCAGCAGCGCCGCCAGACCGATCTGGATGGTGAAGATGCCGACCTGCGACGTCTCGACGTCGTAGTCGATCGCGTCGTCGAGGAACTTCTCCTTCATGGAGTAGCCGGCCTCGTCCTCGATCAGCGCGTCGACCTCGTCGATGGCCGCGGCGAACACCGGGTTCTCCAGGTACAGCTGCTTGGCCATCTTGCGGTGTTGCGAGCCGAAGCCCGACAGAACCCAGACGGCGCCCTTCGACGACGGCGAATCCGCGGTGAACACACCCTGCCCGGGCTTGCCTGCGGCGACGGCCCGCAGACCGGTGACGGCCTCCGAGCGGGTCTTCGCCAGGACGACGGCCCGCGAGCGGCCGTGGTTGCGGCGCGCGAGAGCGCGGGCGACATCGGCGAGCGGGGTGGTGCTGCCCTCTTCCGTTTCCAGCCAGTCGGCCAGATCGGCGGCGGCCCGGCGGCGACGCGACGGCAGCGCACCGGAGACCGCAAGGACGACCGTCGGCTCGGTCTCGGCGACCGCCACCGCGGCGGGGGCGACCGTGTCGGCGGGCTCGGCGGTGTCGTCGACGGCAGGCCCGGTGTATTCGCGCACGACGACGTGCGCGTTGGTGCCACCGAACCCGAATCCGGACACACCGGCGACGGCCGTCCCCGTGTAGCGCGGCCACGCCGCACCCTCGGGAATGACCTGCAGGTGCGCCTTGTCGAACGCGATGTACGGGTTGGGTCCGGCGAAGTTCAACGTCGGGGGAAGCGTGTCCTCCCGCATCGACAGCACGACCTTGATCAGACCCGCGGCGCCCGCGGCGGCCTCGAGGTGACCGAAGTTGGTCTTGGCCGAACCGAGCAGCGCGGGCTTGTCGTCGGCACGTCCACGACCGACGACGCGTCCGAGCGCGTCCGCCTCGATGGGATCGCCGAGGATGGTGCCGGTACCGTGCGCCTCGATGTAGTCGACGCCTGCCGGGTTGATGCCCGCGTCCCGGTAGGCGTGCCGCAGGACGTCGGCCTGCGCGTCGGGGTTCGGGGCCGCGAGACCGTTGGAGCGGCCGTCCTGGTTGACGGCGCTGCCGGCGATGACGGCGAAGATCTCGTCGCCGTCGCGCTCGGCGTCCTCGAGCCGCTTGAGGACGACGAGCCCGCCGCCCTCGGCGCGGATCATGCCGTCGGCGTCGGAGGAAAACGCCTTGATGCGGCCGTTGGGGGCCATCACACCCAGCTGGTCGAAGCCCAGCGTGGCGGGCGGCGCGACGAGCATGTTGACGCCGCCGGCGAGCGCGAGATCCGATTCACCGGACCGCAGCGAGCGCACCGCCTGGTGCACCGCGACGAGCGACGACGAGCAGGCCGTGTCGAGGGCGATGGACGGTCCGCGGAAGTCGTAGAAGTACGAGACCCGGTTGGCGACGATGGACGTCGACGTGCCGGTCAGCGCGTACGGGTGCGCGTGGACGGGGTCGCTGACCGCGAGCAATTGGTAGTCGTTGGCCGAGCTGCCGATGAACACACCGACCTGCTCACCCTTGAGGTCGCTGGCCGGGATGCGGGCGTGCTCGAGGGCCTCCCACGTCAGTTCCATCGCGAGACGCTGCTGCGGGTCGACGTTCGCGACCTCCAGCGGGGACATCGCGAAGAACTCCGCGTCGAACGTCTTCACGTCGTCGAGGTAGCCGCCCTGCGTGTTGGCCTTCTCCACGGCGGCCTTGATCTGCGGGTCGGAGGTGAACTCCTCCCAGCGGCCCGCGGGCAGGTCGGAGATGCCGTCGCGGCCTTCCGCGAGCATCTGCCACATCTCGGCGGGAGTCTTGCCCGCGCCCGGGAAGCGTGAGGCCAGGCCCACGATCGCGATGTCGTGCGCGTCCGACGTCGCCGCCGACGTGTAGTACGCGGCGTCAGCAGAGTCGTCGGGCTGCTCGGGTTCGCCCTCGATGATGCGAGTGGCCAGCGATGCGATGGTGGGGTGCTGGTAGGCGACCGTCGCGGTGAGCGTGACTCCGACCAGTTCCTCGATCTCGCCGCTGAGTGCGACGGCGTCGCGTGACGACAGACCGAACTCCTCCATCGGGCGGTCGTCGGTGATCTGACCGACCGGTTGCCCGGTTGCGTCGGCAATCCAGTTGCGCAGCCAGTCGCGCAGCTGCGCGACCGTCATGTCACCCGTGCTGGTCCGGTCATCATCTTTTTCAGCCATCAACTCACCAAGCTACCCGTCAGGAAGTGGACTATTCGGAAACGCTGTCGGGGAACGCCGTCTGCGTGTATCCGCCGCGCAGGGTCCCCTCGATGTAGCTCGCCTTGCACGCGCGGCGGGCGATCTTGCCGCTCGACGTACGAGGAATCGAGCCTGCGGGCACCAGCAGGATGTCGCGTGCCGTGACCCCGTGCCTGGTCGACAGCGCGGCACGCACCGTGTCGGCGACGGGCTGCGGGTCGGCCTTGCCGGCACCCGGTGCGCGTTCGGCGACGATCACCAGCTGCTCGGAGGAATCGTCCGCGTCGTAGTTCAGGCCCGAGTGCGTGTTCTCGAACACGACGGCGGGCAGCTGGTTGGCCGGGACGGCGAACGCGGCCACGAAGCCGGGGCGCAGCGCGGTGCTGGCCTCCTGCGCCGAGAACTCGAGGTCCTGCGGGTAGTGGTTGCGACCGTCGACGATCACGAGGTCCTTGACGCGACCCGTGATGAACAGCTCGCCGTCGATGTAGACGCCGTAGTCGCCGGTGCGCATCCAGTTGGCGTCCTCGGACGTACCCTCCGCGTGGCTGCCCTCGGCGAGCCGGTTGGTGAGTTTGTTGTGGAACGTCTCCGCGGTCTCGTCGGTGCGTCCCCAGTAGCCGATGCCGATGTTCTCGCCGTGCAGCCAGATCTCACCGACCCGGTCGTCGGGCTGCTCGATGCGCGACTCGGGGTCGACGATGGCCGCCCACTGGCTGCGCGCGACGTAGCCGCAGGACACCTGCGGGATGGCGTTCTCGGCGTCCTGGTCCACCTTCACGACGCGACCGGCGTTGAGCTCGTCGCGATCGACGTAGATGACGCGGGCCTCGTCCGAGTGCCGGGTGGAGGACACGAACAGCGTGGCCTCGGCCATGCCGTACGAGGGCTTGATCGCCGTCTTCGGCAGGCCGTACGGCGCGAACGCCTCGTTGAACTTGCGCATGGACGACGTGGTGACCGGCTCGCTGCCGTTGATGAGGCCGATCACGTTGCTCAGGTCGAGGCTCTCGCCGCTCTTCGGCAGGCCGCGGGCGGCCGCGTGCTCGAACGCGAAGTTGGGTGCGGCCGCGAACGTGCCCGCACCGTCCGACACCGCGGCCAGTTCCTTGATCCACCGGTACGGCCGCTGCACGAACGCGCGCGGACTCATGATGGTGATGTACTTGCCGCCGAGGGCGGGCAGGATGACGGTCAGCAGCCCCATGTCGTGGAACAGCGGCAGCCAGGTGACGCCGCGCGAGTTCTCGTTGAGCTCGATGGAGTCGACCATTTGCAGTGCATTCGTGCCGACGGCGCGGTGCGTGATCTCCACACCGGCGGGCACCCGGGTCGAGCCGGACGTGTACTGCAGGTACGCGATGTCGTCGAGATCGATCTCGGGGCGCACCCAGGACTCGCCGACGCTGTCGGGGATGGCGTCGACGGCGATGATCCGGGGGCGCTCGGCGGCCGGGAGGGACCGGAAGAACTGTCGAACACCCGCGGCGGAGGAGGTGGCCGTGAGGATGGCGGCAGGCTTGCAGTCACCGAGGACGGCGTGCAGACGGTCGGTGTGGCCGGGTTCGTCGGGGTCGAACAGCGGCACCGAAATCGCTCCGGCGTGGATGGCGGCGAAGAAGGAGATGACGTAGTCGAGACCCTGCGGCGCCAGGACCGCGACACGGTCGCCGGGTTTGGTGACCTGCTGGAGGCGAGCCGCGACGGCACGCAGCCGGTAGCCGAACTGTTCCCAGGTCAGCTCCTGCGCTTCGCCGTCTCTGTCCCGCGAGTAGTCGATGTAGCGGTATGCCAGCTCGTCCGAGTTCTCCCGGGTGTGCCGCTGGACGTAGTCGACCAGCGTGCTTCCCGAGTCGAGCCTGATGTGGCCCTTCTCGTCGATAAAATCATCGAACTTCGCGTTCATTCCATCTCCTCCGAAGCGATCACACAGGCATGCCCCAGCATGACTGCGCCCCAGACTTCCTTCGCCGAATCGGATCTTGTAAAACTCATGGGAAAGGACGTAACACGCCACTCACCCGAATAAGTTCATCGATTCCAAACCATCGATATGTTACAGATTGGCATCGCCGCCCTCGGTACGCTGCGTCTACTCGCCCTTCAGTTGGGAGATGATCGGCGCGAACGCATCCATCTGTGTGGGGAACACACCGACGTAGGACATTGTCGTCTTTTCTCGCACCATACGGATCTGATCGGCGATCTCCTCGAAGCTTCCGATCGCGAGATACGGCGAGCTCAGGATGTCTTCGACGGACAGCTTCACGTCGGCCTCGATGTTGGGCGGGAAGCCCTGGTCGATTGCGGCGAGCGCCATCTCGGCGGTCTGCTCACGGTCGTCGGTGATGACGATGGTGGTGATCGTCCAGTTCAGTTCGATGTCGTCGAACCGGTCACCGGCAGCCTCCCGGATCCGGTCGACGCGCTCCATCGTCTTCTCGAGCGTGACACCCGACAGGAGGAGCTTGCCTTCCTTGCTGGTCGGCGTCGCCACGGAGATGATGTCGGCGTACTTGGCGGCGAGCGCCAGCATCTTGGGGCCACCGCCGCCGACGGCGATCGGGGGACGCGGACCCTGCCGCGGCCGCGGGCTGCCCGTCAACCCCTTGATCTGGTAGTACTTGCCGTCGAAGTTGCACTCCTGACCGCGCAGCAGCACATCGAGAATCTGCAGGGTCTCCTCGAGCTTGGCGATCCGGACGCCCGGACGCTCGTAGTCGATGCCGCCCTTGTCGAACTCTTCCTTCATCCAGCCTGCGCCGATGCCGAGTTCGAGGCGGCCACCCGACAGCACGTCGATGGTGGCGGCGTCCTTGGCGAGGATCGCCGGATGCCGGAAGCCGTTGGCGAGGACGGCGGTGCCGAGCCGAATCTTGTCCGTCGCGATCGCGAGCGCACCCAGCGCGGCGATCGGTCCGACCTGGTTACCGAGGTGGTCGGGGATCATGAAGCTGTCGAACCCGAGTTCCTCGGCCTTCTGCGCAAGCTTGACGAACCGACGCGCGCCGCCCTCGTCCGCGTTGCCCTCTCCGCCTGCGGCGAATCGGAACTTACGCAACGAGCTGGCGTCGGAACTCATGAATAGCTTCTCCTGTGGTGAAACGCCCCCGTTCAGGACGTGAACATCGGTGGGTCGGGCACGGGTGGTGCAGCAACAGTGCAGCACTCTACCGGTGCCGGGAAACGCACACTACCGGCGAGTACGCGTCGTGCCTATCTGTTCGGGACGATTCACGGCTCACCGACCACGGTGAACCCACCCGCCACAAAATCAACTGTGGGCCGGGGTCGGGGCGGCCTCTATCTTCTGGGCTGCCCATCCGGCGATCCACTGCGTGGCCGTCGTGCCGGAGTCGTCGACGACGTACGAGTTGTACATCGCGTGGACCGGGTTGTTGTTGTACTCGAGAAGACGCAATCCGCTGCCGATCCAGTTGCTCGGCTTCAGCGCCTGCGCCGGCGCGTCGCAGATCCCGTCCGTGGGGGCGCAGATCTCGACCGCCCGGTCGGCGAGTTCCCCGAAACCGCCGGGCCGCTGACCGGTCATCGTGATTCCCGGGATCTGCAGACCGGCCAGGGACAGTTCGGCTCCGACACCGGCGACCGGCTGCCCGACGTTCGTCGCGGCGGCCGGGTCGCGGCGACCATCGGCGATGAGCCCGACACCCAGCACCAGGTCCGCCGGAACAGGGCCGTTACCTGCGCCGATGCTCGACGCGACGTCGCCGGCGATGACGGCGCCCTGGGAGAAGCCGGTGAGCAGGAAGCTGGTCAGCGGGCACTCGGCGTGCCGGCGGATCAGGATGTCGTTGGTGGCGGCGGTGCCGGCGCCGCGGCTGTTGTTGTACGACTGCTGCCCGTCCGGCGGGAACGCGACCGGGTTGGAGAACTGCGCGACGTACGGAACCGTGTACACGTCGGCGCGCGAGGACTCGAACTGCTCCTGCAACGGCCGCGACACGTTGAGCATCAGCGACGCCGGGTTGGCCGTCGGGTTGTACGGGTCGTCGGTTGCGCTGGACTCCCACGTGCCGGGGACGACGACCACCTGGACGTCGGGACAACTCGCCGGCTGGGCATTGGGACGCTCGGGACCGGGCGGGGTCGGGATCGGTTTGGGCAGCCGCCCTGCGAGCAGATACCAGAGCGCGATCACTGCGACGAGAATCACCAGCAGGATCACGATCAGCACCAGCAGTTTGCGCAGGAGGCTGCTCTTCTTCTTCCGCGTTCCGCGCCCGGTCACCGACATCGGCGTCTACTTGCAGTAGGTCGCGTGGGCGACGTTCATGTAGGTCGTGGCGTTGGCCGTCGCCTGCTCCTGGGTCAGTTCCTTCCCCGCAGCGGACGCCTCGGTGCCGACCATCGCTGTGACGAACACCATCGTCTCGGGGTCGCTCTTGCCTTCGGCCTTGGCCTGGCAGATGAAGTCGGCGGTGCTGACGGCCATGGTGCCGTCGGCGGCGGGCTCGATGCCCTTGGCCTTCAGCGCGTCGAGGAACTTCTGGCCGTCGGCGCTGACCGGGACCTCGCTGGGGCCGGGGAAGTCGCCCGGAACTTCCTCGGGCTGCGCGGGCGGTGCGGTGGCCGCTTCGCCGGGGCTCGTCACCGGCGCGGAGGCCGACGCGGACGCGCTCGCGCTGGGCGCGGCGGACGCCGAACTCTCGGCGGAACTGGACGCGGCCGCGGACGTCGTGGGCGCGCTGGTGGACGGGTTGGACGTCGCCGTGGAGTCGTCGCTACCGCACCCGACCAACAATCCGCTCGCTGCGACGGCGAGCGCGCCTACCGCGATCGACCGTCGGAAGGTGGTGCTGATACGTGAGTGCTGCGGCATCTATTTCCGTCCTTGCTTTCCAAGTCGTTGTCTCTCGACAGGGTACAGACGCAGTTCGGGCGGAAACCTGGTCCGCCGGACCCGGCCCCGCCCGCTGCGTGTGAGATTTCTAGTACGGTCCGGCCATCAGTGAATCTCGGCCTTGTTGTCGATCACTGTGACGAATCCGGTCTGGAAGTTCTGCTGAACGCCACCGGGAATGGCGAATTTGTCGCTGATCGGGAAGCCGAGGCGGCCACCCTCGTAGCCTGCGCTCTTCCAGGCGTCGAAGATCGGCCCGTTCTCGACGGCCCAGGCGCCCGACAGCGGACTCCAGTAGATGTTGCCGCCCTCGAACTGGTTGAACCGGCCGCCGTCCTTGACGGGGATCTCGCTGGTCTTCGGGAATCCGAGCCAGCCGCCCTCGTAACCGAGTTCGGCGTATTTGCCCATGATCATTCCCTGCACGCGGTGGGTGCCGTTGGCAGGACTGAAGTACATGGCGCCGATCTCGAAGCCCTGCACCGCGCCGTCCTTGCCGGGCGTGGGAACTTCCTCGGCCACCGGGTATCCGAGGGGTCCGGACTCCCAGCCCTGCCGGGCCCACTCGTCACGGATCGCGCCGCGGACGGCGTGCGCCCCGGTCTGCGGCGACCAGTAGACGGACCCGTGCTCGAAGTGGTTGAAGCGACCGCGTCCGTCGGGGGTGGCCAGTTCGGGCGTCGTCGGGTAGCCGAGCGGCCCGCCGGGACCGCCGGTCGCCTGGTAGACGCCGCCGATGGCACCGGCCACCGGCTGTGCGCCGGTGTCGGACTTGGCGAAGATCCGGCCGTTGCGGAAGTCCTGGACCGTTCCGCCCGCGAGGCTGTATTCAGGGGTCAGGCAGTCGCCGATCCACGGGTTCGCGCCTGCGACACCGGCGATGGAGCCACCGGTGGTGCACACCGGCTTCTCGGGTTCGACATTGACGGCGCTCGCGAGCTGCGGCCACAGCTGGTGCAGTTCGAACTGCCAGTACGGCCACGAGTGCGTGCCGGACGGCCGGTAGTTGACCTGGGCGGGGATGCCCAGCTTGTTGAGCTTGGTCGCGAACGTCTGGGACGTCAGTCGCGAGAGGATCTCGAGTCCCATGCCCGCGTAGTTGGTGCTGACGCCCGGGATTCCGGACGGCTGGTCGTACGGGCCCGTGGTGCCGCTGCCGCTGGAGATGTACAGGCTGACGCCCTTGAGCTTGTCGGCCAGCAGGTACGGATCGTGTTCCTCCCACGCGGAACTGGTCGGGGGACCCCACATCGCGTCCGCGTCGAATCCGCCTGCGTCGCTCATCGCGTAGGCGACGGCCTGCGGCATGCCGAGCGCCGTGGTGGTGAGCATGCCCGACAGCGACGCGGCGAACTTGAAGAATCCCTGGTTGCGGGCCGCGAGGAACATCGCGGACGTGCCGCCCATCGACAGTCCGACGACGCCACGTGTCTGCGTGGTGCGCCAATCGCTTTCGAGGATCGGGGGCAGTTCCTTAGTGAGGAACGTCTCCCACTGGTAGTTCTGGCCGTTGTCCTGGGCCACCCAGTCGGAGTAGAAGCTGGACTGGCCGCCGACCGGGAGGACGACGTTGATGTTCTTGTCCGCGAAGAACGATTCGGCGTCGGTCTCGAGCGTCCAGCCGTTTTCGTTGTCCTGCGCGCGGAGGCCGTCGAGCATGTAGACGGACGGGAACTTCTCCGTCGGCTTCGAGTTCCAGTCCCGCGCCAGCAGCATCTGCACCTGGATCGGTACACCCATCGACGGAGAGTTGATCCAGATCGCCACGCGACGGTCGGTGAGCCAGTCGACGTGATGGATCGTCGCGCCGCCCGGGGCCTGGGTAGCCACCGGAGCCTGCGCGGCGACGGGCGCAGCCGAGACGGTGGCGGTCTGGGTGAACCCGACCGCCACCGGCACCACGAGCACAGCGGCAAGCGAGGCGAGCGCGCGCCTTCGAACGTTTCCGGTCGACGAACGCTGACGTTCTGCCCTGAACAGGCCTACTCGCATGACGTTCACTCTCTCTCTGCGCGTCGAGGCCAACACGGAGCACGGCCTCGCGTTCCGGTTCTTTCTACACGCAAACAACAGACGAGTGGGAGTGCCGCGCTGTTACAGCTGGTGCAATTGTTACTTCCGAGCTACCCGATCGTGTTGCCGAGGTCGCCTGCCAGATCGTGGATCTGCTGCTGCCAGTAGCGCCACGTGTGGATGCCGCGGGGCGGGAAGCTGTAGGTGACGTTCTTCGCGCCGAGGGTCGCCATCTTGACCTGGAAGGCACGGGTGTTCGCCAGCGACAGCGCCTCGAGGCTCGCACCGGTGGTCGCGTTGAACACGTCCATGGGTCCGGTCGGTGCGGCTCCGCCGGGGGCGGGGATGCCGTTGGCGGCCGACACCCACAGGCGGGTGTTGTTGTCGCGAAGCTTGTTCGCGAAGACGAACGGGTCGTTGCGCAGCCACGCCGGGTTCCACGGCGGGCCCCACATGGCGTCGACGTTGTAGCGGCCGGCGTCGAGCATCGCGATGCGGATCGCCTCACGCATGCCGGGAGCGGAGATGTTCAGGTAACCGGACAGCGAGCCGGCGTAGTTGAACTGCTCCGGGTGGTAGGCGGCGAGCGTCAGGGCGGCGCTGCCACCCATCGACAGGCCGATGACGCCGTTGCGGGTGGGCTGGAAGCCGAGGCGGTTCGCCAGTGCGTCGCGCAGTTCCTCGGTGAGGAACGTCTCCCACTTGTACGGGGTCTTCTGCCCGTTGAGGTTCGAGTTCGACAACCAGTCGGAGTAGAAGCTGGACTGCCCGCCGACCGGCTGGACGACGTTGATGTTCTGCGAGGCGAGGAACGGGCCCGCGTCGGTGTTGACTTCCCAGCCGCTCAGGTCGTCCTGCGCGCGCAGACCGTCGAGCAGGTAGACGACACGGTTGGTGTTGCCGTCAGCGGCCCGCCAGATGCGGCTCTTGATCGGACCCATGGAGGAGTCGACCCAGAAGTCCTGCGCTGCGGGGTCGAAGGCTGCGGATGCGGTTGCGCCGCCGCCCACCATGGTCACGCCCAGTGGCAGTGCGACCGCCAGAGCAATTGCGGCGGCGGTACGCCTGGCCCATCCGCTTGTTCTCGTCGAACCCCCAACTCGCATGAACTCGTCTTCCCTCCGCTTGATGCGTCTCGCGCCGCGGCCGCGGCAACCTCTTGACAACTCTCGTGAAATCTCACGTACAGACGCCACCCGCGCAGCGCTCGCTGCGCGGGTGGCGTCTCGACGGGATCACCTTACTGACAAAGGGACCCGTTGTGCACTCCCGGGGGGAACGGATTTCGAGGTTTTCCTCTCACCCTCCGATCCCGGACGCAGCACTTTCAGAACGCACGAGCGCCGCCCCGCCGGTGAGGCGGGGCGGCATTCGCCACGAACGTGGTGGCGTCTAGATCACCAGGCGCCGAGCGTGTCCAGGATCTGGCCGCGAGCCTTCCACAGCTCCGAACCCCAGTACGGCCACGAGTGCGTGCCGTTGGCGGGGAAGTCGAAGGTGGCCGGCACACCGAGGGTGGCCAGACGCACCTGGAAGGCGCGGGTGTTGGCCAGGGCGAGGGCCTCGAGGCCCATGCCGTTCGCGGTGTTGTAGTAGTCGATCGGCGCACGCGGGTGGTCGAATTCACCGGGCAGACCGCTGGCAGCCGAGATGAACATCGACAGGCCGTTCAGGCGCGGGGCGAACACGAACGGGTCGTTGCGCAGCCACGCCGGGTTCCACGGCGGGCCCCACATCGAGTCGACGTTGAAGCGGCCGGCGTCGAGCATCGCGACGCGGATCGCCTCACGCATGCCGGGAGCCGAGATGTTCAGGTAGCCGGACAGCGAACCGGCGAACTTGAACTGGTCGCGGTGGTACGCGGCGAGCGTCAGAGCGGCGCTGCCACCCATCGACAGGCCGAGGACGGCGTTGTTGGTGCGCGAGACACCGTAATTGGCCAGGAAGTCGGGCAGTTCCTGGGTCAGGAACGTCTCCCACTTGTAGGTGACGGGCTGACCGTTGAAGTTGCTCGCCGAGTACCAGTCCGAGTAGAAGCTGGACTCGCCGCCGACGGGCATGACGAGCGTCACGTTGTCGTTGCGGTACTGGTCGAACGCGTTGGTCTCGAAACTCCATGCGTTGCGGTCGTTGCGGGCCCGCAGTCCGTCGAGCAGGTACAGCGCGGAGCTACCGCCGCGGGCCGCCCACTGGACCTGGACCTTGATCGGTCCCATGGAAGAGGGAACCCACAGTTCCTCGTAGCCACCGGCCGGCGCGGTCTTGGCGGGCCCCGCGTGCGTCGGTGCTGCTGCAGCAACGGCTCCACCAGCGATTCCTGCGCCTACAGGCAGTACCAGTGCGACGGCACCGATGGCCATCGCACGCTGCTTGAGGCGCTGAGACAACCTCGGTCTGGCAAAACGCATGAATACTGCTCACTCTCTTCGTCTGCGGACTCCGCCAACTGGGCGGCTCCGGCGGATTCCGTCGGGGAACAGGCGACCTGCCGGCCCCGGCGCGAGGCCGGGTCGGCAGCGGACCTCTTCCAAGTCACACTGCGCTTGGTGGACTGTATGTCACACGAACTTCCCTGACAAACGCTCGCGGAGCGCTTTTCGGGGAACTTCCAGACCACCGTCACGATGACTCATCATCGACGTACATCGTCGCCGACAGTTCCAGCGTTACACAAACGAGATCTGATGTTCCGACATCGAGATCTGCCCGGGACGCCCCGGTGACACAGGCCCCGCCCGGTACGCCCTATTTGGCCGGTTCCGGGAACGGCGGCTCGAGATTGCACCGCTGAATTTCATATGCGGGAACGCGCTCGATTCGATAACTCGCGAAATGCAGCGCATCCTTGAAATTCTGTTTGAAACGCGGCCACGTCAGTTCCGAGCGGTACGACGTCAGCAGGTCCTGCGTCTCCGGACAGGTGAGCGCGACCCGCGCCTCCGTCACCCATTCCTCGTCGAGGAATCCGGGCATCCAGGGGTGCTTGTCGATCATTCCGGTGTCCACCACGACCCAGTCGGGGTAGAGGGCTTTGTCGTGCCCGATACGGCCGTCGTCCAGCCGCTCGGTGTGCGCCGCAAGCGGGTACGCCAGACCCATCTGGTCCAGCACCCGCACGTCGAGGCCGACGTTCATGCTCGTCATGCCGAGGTTCAGGAAGTACACGGTGTGGCCTGCGCCGTCCTCCGGGATCGGAAGGGGCGGTGGGACGACGAACCAGTACGTGTAGTCGGCGGACGGGATCAGCAAGCCGCCGTCGGGGGTGTCCGCGATGGTCTGGACCATGGCGCGCATCCGCGGGTAGTCCAGGTAGTCGTCCGCGCGAATCGGGTGCGCATGACCGGTGTTGAGAACGTAGAACGCGCGTTCGTCGACAATTCCGGAACGTCCGATTACGACACCTTCCGGCATTCCCGTCGTGTTCGAGGCGAAAAACGCCCACACGACCGTGCCGACCCACAGGAAAGCCATTGCCAGGAAAATCGACGATTCCCTGTTACGGCCCCATGATGCGCGGTCCGGAATTCGCACCGGAATTACCGCGACGGGCACGATGAAACAGAACAGAACGGGCAGAAGGACGCGGCCGTGCATGAAGTCGCCACCGACGCGCAACGAGTACAGACCGAGGATCAGGCCGCTCGCGAGGACGAAGACGACGACGGCATTCTGCGTGCGCAGCCATCCGCGCAGGCGCGTCAGCCGATTCCCCTCGGTGTGACGAACACCATGCTCGATGTCCTTGTCCCGGCCGCGCCAGGCGATCACGGCGCCGGCGAACAGGAAGACCAGCGGCAGCCACAGCAGGTACGGGCCGAGCAGGTTCCACAGGTAGGCGAAACCCTGCGACCACTTCGCGCCGCCCGCGTCCTTCGACACCGCGGTGTTGGGGTACGGGAGGGCGTAGTAGCCCATCCGCCAGATCTGGTAGCCCACCGGGACGATGCCGGCGACGAACACCATCGCCACCCGCACCACCCATGTGAGGCCGGGCGCCAGGAAAATCATGGCCAGCGACAGCACACCCAGGATCGCCAGTTCGGGGCGCACGAGCGGGCCCATGCCTGCGATGAACGCAAGCGTCAGCACCGAGGTGGTGGACGGGGTGGCCGCCTGGCTCCACCGGACCAGCAGCAGCCAGAGCAACGCGATCCAGAAGATGACGAGGCAGCTTTCGAGGCCCGACGTCGCGAAGTCGCGGGCCGGGGGCACCGCGATGTAGACGAGCACACCGGCGGGCATCAGGAACAGCGTGCCGCCGCCGGCGAAGGATCCACCGCGGTACAGCCGCGCGGTGCCGAACATGGCGAGCACGATCGCCGCCGTGGACAGAATCAGCGCGATCGTCAGAACCACGTATTCGAGCCGGGCCTGGGACAGCCAGCTGAACGCGTAGACGATGTACGTCCACGCGGTACTGGTGTTGGCCTCGACCCGCTCGCCCGAGTTGAAGACCGGACCGTTGCCCGCGAGCAGGTTCCGGACCGTGCGCAGCACGATCAGACCGTCGTCGGCAATCCATCGCCGTTCCCAGGCACCCCAGAACATCAGGAGAGCCGAGATGGCCACACCCCCGAGGAAGACCACCCTCGAGAGGATGGCCTTCCGGTGGCGTTCGGTGGTCCGCTCCGCGGCGGCGCCCGATTCCTCGGCGTCGCCTACCAAGTCAGACGAGGTAGACAGCGACACCCACCACTCCGATCCAGGCAATCGCGAGAAGTTGGAGCACGCGGTCGCCCAGCGCGATCTCCTCGGGCTCCCCCGCCTCGCCGCCGTCGACGTCCACGGCATAACGCAGGATCGCGATCGTGAACGGCACCATGGAGATGGCGTACCAGTTGGTGCCCTTCAGGTCGTCCTGCTGGAACGCCCACAGTCCGTAGCAGAGCACGACCGCGGTGGCGCTCAGCGTCCAGACGAACCGCAGGTACGTGGTGGTGTAGTTCTCGAGGGACTTGCGGATCTTCGCGCCGGTGCGCTCGGCGAGCTGCAGTTCGGCGTACCGCTTACCGGCCGCCATGAACAGCGAACCGAATGCCATGACGAGCAGGAACCACTGCGACAGCGCGATCTCAGCGGCCACACCGCCGGCGATGGCGCGCAGCAGGAACCCGGACGAGACGATGCAGATGTCGAGGACGGCCTGGTGTTTGAGGCCGAAGCAGTACGCCAGCTGAATGCCGATGTAGACGGCCATCACGACCGCGAGCTGCCAGTTCGCGAGGAACGACAGGGCGATCGAACCGCCCAGCAGCACGACGGCCATCGCGAACGCCAGGTTGACGGGCAGCACACCGGCCGCGATGGGGCGGAATCGCTTGGTGGGGTGCGCGCGGTCCGCTTCGACGTCCATCGCGTCGTTGACGAGGTAGATGCCGGACGCTGCCATGCAGAACACCACGAAGGCGAGCGCGACGGGAAGCAGGACGGCGGATTCCGTCGCCGTGCCCGCGGCGACGGGAGCTGCGAGGACCAGGACGTTCTTGACCCACTGACGCGGGCGGACGGCCTTGACGATGCCAGCCGCCAGGGATGTCGGGGGTCCGGTGACGACAGCCGGTTCCTCGCTCATTTTTCTCCAAACTTCTGCTCGGCCTTCAGCACCGCGACCGCGGAGGCGGCCCCCAGGGCAGATCCGGCGAGCACATCGGTCGGGTAGTGCACTCCCAGAACGAGCCGGGAAAGCAGCATCGGCGGTACCAACAACGCAGGCAAGGGTAGCCCGGTGAGTCGGCCGAGCAGCACGGCAGCCGCTGTGGTGGATGTCGCATGCGAAGACGGGAAGCTCAATTTGCTGGGCGTCGACACGTTGACCTGGATCGACGGGTCGGTCGGCCGCGGGCGGCGGACGATGCGTTTGATCACGATCGAGGCGGCGTGGGCGCCGACAGCACCCACTGCGACGCCCGCCCACTGCCGGCGACGGGGCTTGTCGAGCGCCGCGCCGATGCCGGCGACGGCCACCCACCCGAGGGCGTGCTCACCGAAGTGCGACATTCCCCGTGCGGTCGAGACGACGCCGGGACGGCTCGCGATCGTCGACTGGACGGTCTGCAGGATCTGGATCTCACTGGATGCCGAAGACACGTTCCCACCTCTCCTTACTGGTCAGGGCAGGAACGGCGTCCTGGTACTCGCGCTTGAGTTCGGGGAATCGCTGGGCCAGTTCGCGGCGCAGCCGGATCGCTTCCTTCAGCAGCGCGAGCGCAAGCTTGGGGTTGCGCTTGCGGTAGACGACTCCACGGCCGTCCGCGGTGGTGACGGTGACACCGTCCACCTGGGACAGCAGGAACCACCGCGCGTCGAGGGTGGGCACGTTGAGCTGGGGACGCTCGTGGTGTTCCTCGTGGGCCGGCTTGACGTTGTGGACGAGGCCCTTGCCGAGTCGCACGATCTTCGCGAGCGGGTTGCGGGGCTCACCGACGGCGCCGACCTCGGCACCCGAGGGCAGCGGCAAGTCCGTCGACGACGGCACGACCACGGCGTCCGGGTACTCCTTGCGCATCGCGTGGACGTTGCCGAGCGCGGTGGGAAGCAGTTCGAAGATGTGCTCGGGGCCCTGCAGGAAGTCGGCGATGGCCTGGTTCTGAATCGCGACCGTCGAGTATTCGAGGCACAGCAGGTGCTTGATCGTGGCCTTGACCGTATTGATCACGAGGCCGCGGCCGTTGCCGGGCATGTGCAGCGACGCGACGACGAGACGGTTCCGCAAGTGGAAGTACGCCTGCCAGTCGATGGCGTCGTCCTTGTCGCTCCACGCCATGTGCCAGATCGCGGCACCGGGCATGGTGACGGTCGGGTAGCCGGCGGCGCGGGCGCGCAGGCCGTACTCCGCGTCGTCCCATTTGATGAACAGCGGCAGCGGCTGACCCAGTTCCTCCGCGGCCTGCCGCGGGATCATGCACATCCACCAGCCGTTGTAGTCGACATCGATGCGGCGGTGCAGCAGGCGGGAGTTCTCGCGGTCGCTCAGCGGGTAGCGGGAGAAGTCGTGGTCGTACTCGACGTTCGGGGCGGCCGTCCACATGAAGATGCTGCGGTCGACGACCTCGCCCATCGAGTGCAGGTGGCTGCGCTCCTGGAGGTTCAGCATCTGCCCGCCGACGAGCATCGGCGACTTCGCGAACCGGGACATGGCGAGCGCGCGGAGGATCGAGTCGGGCTCGATCTCGATGTCGTCGTCCATGAACAGGATGTGCTGGCAGTCGGTGGTCTTCAGCGCCTCGTACATGATGCGGCTGTAGCCGCCGGACCCGCCGAGGTTCGCCTGGTCGTGCATCGCCAGCCGGTCGCCGAGCGCCTCCGCGGCCTCCGTGAAGCCCGGCTCGTCCTTGACCTTGCGAGTGCCCTGGTCCGGGATGATGACGGCCTTGACGACGTCCATGACGAGCTCGTCGGACGCCAGCGCCGTCAGCGCCTTGACGCAGTCGGTGGGCCGGTTGAACGTGGGGATGCCGACGGCGACGGTGGCCTCACCGGGGGCGTCGACCGGCGCGTACCAGCCGGCGCTCTCCAGCACGACCTCGGTGTCGCTGGTGATGTCGAACCAGATCCAGCCGCCGTCCTCGAACGGCGCCAACTCGATCTCGAACTCGAGGGAGGCGTCGCCATCCTGGAACTCGCGCCCCTCGACGTGGATGCGCGACGAGTCGGCCTTCGACCGGTACACGTCGATGCGGCAGTGCCCCGACAGCTCGAGCCGCAGCACCACGGAGTTCAGCGTGCTCCACCGGCGCCAGTAGCTGGCCGGGAACGCGTTGAAGTAGGTACAGAACGACGCCTCGGACTCGGCACCGACCGACAGCGACGTCCGCGACAGCGAATGCGCGCGGCGGCTGTTGGTCTTCGCCTCCTCCAGGTAGAGGGTGCGCACGTCCAGCGGCTCACCGGCGCGCGGCAGGATCACCCGCTGCAGCAGCGACTTGCCGAGAAGCGGCGCGTCCTCGGTGACCTTCTCCGATTCGAGCAGATGCCGGGCGCTCATTCGGCCTCCCCCACGAGGTCCGCACCGGATTCGAAGTGCGGACGCAGGGAGTTGTCGAACATCGACAGCGCGCTGGCGATCGCCATGTGCATGTCCAGGTACTGGTAGGTGCCGAGACGGCCGCCGAACAGGACCCTGTTCGCGGACATCTCCTCCTTCGCGCGGTCGCGGTAGGCGGCGAGCATCGCGCGGTCGTCCGGGGTGTTGATCGGGTAGTACGGCTCGTCCTTGCTCTCCGCGAACCGGGAGAACTCCCGCATGATGACCGTCTTGTCCTTCGGGTAGTCCCGCTCCGGGTGGAAGTGGCGGAACTCGTGGATCCGGGTGAAGGGCACGTCGGCGTCGTTGTAGTTCATGACCGGCGTTCCCTGGAAGTCACCGGTCTCGAGCACCTCGGTCTCGAAGTCGAGGGTGCGCCAGCCCAGCTCGCCCTCGGAGTAGTCGAAGTAGCGGTCGAGGGGGCCCGTGTAGACGACGGGGGCGTCCGGGCTCTCGGCGCGCAGGTCGTCGCGGACGTCGAACCAGTCGGTCTCGAGCCGGACCTCGATCTTCGGGTCCTTCGCCATGTTCTCGAGCCACGCGGTGTAGCCGTCGACGGGCAGGCCCTCGTACGTGTCGTTGAAGTAGCGGTTGTCGAACGTGTACCGCACCGGCAGGCGGGTGATGTTGCCCGCGGGCAGATTCTTCGGGTCCGTCTGCCACTGCTTGGCGGTGTAGTCGCGCACGAACGCCTCGTACAGCGGGCGGCCGATCAGGGAGATCGCCTTCTCCTCCAGGTTCGACGCCTCCTTGGAGTCGATCTCGGAGGACTGTTCGGCGATCAGCTTCCGCGCCTCGTCCGGGGTGAAGTAGCGCCCGAAGAACTGCGACACCAGACCCAGCCCCATCGGGAACTGGTACGCCTGCCCCTTGTGCAGCGCGAACACCCGGTGCTGGTAGTTCGTGAATTCGGTGAACTGGGTGACGTAGTCCCACACCCTCTTGTTCGAGGTGTGGAACAGGTGCGCTCCGTACTTGTGGATCTCGATGCCGGTCTCGGGCTCGGCCTCCGAATAGGCGTTTCCGCCCAGGTGATGACGGCGGTCGAGCACCAGCACACGCTTACCCAGCTGTGTTGCTGCACGCTCGGCGACGGTCAGTCCGAAAAATCCGGAGCCGACGACAATGAGGTCGTACCGGCCAGGGGCGGTTGTCTCTGGGGTTGCAGCGGTCACGATGAACCAGGGTAAGCGACTCCGCGACCTGTGCGCGGCCAAGGGGTGCAGGGACCCCTTCGGCACGCACGAGGAGTTCTCCCTGTATTCACCGGTTCTGCAGACCTCGTTGTTCCCGCCGACGCGGCGATCGCGCTTCATGAGCGGGTGCGCATCGTCCAGCTGGCGAACTTCTACGGACCGCGGTCGGGTGGACTCCGCACCGCCCTCCACAACTGGGGTCAGGGGTACGTCGAACGCGGACACGAGGTGATCCTCGTCGTCCCAGGTCAGCGGGACTGTGAGGAGCTGCTGCCGAGCGGGGTCCTGCGGATCACCCGGTCCGCCCCGACCATCCCGTGGACCGGCGGTTATCGCGTCGTCGATCCGCACCGGGTGGCCGACGTCGTCACCGGTCTCGGACCGGACGTCCTGGAGGTGTCCGACCGGCTGACGCTGCGCGGTTTCGGGGCCTGGGCCCGGGCCCGCGGAGTACGCAGTGTCGTCGTGTCACACGAGCGCCTCGACCGGTTGCTCGGCCAGTTCGCTCCGCGGCGCGTGGCCCGCGGCTGGGCCGACGTCGCGAACCGCCGGATGGCGCGCAACTACGACGCCGTCGTCTGCACGACGGACTTCGCGAGCGAGGAGTTCACCCGGATCGGGGCCCCCAACCTGCACCGGGTCCCGCTCGGTGTCGACCTCGCGATGTTCCACCCCGGCAAACACGACCAGGTGATGCGCGACTCCTTCGCCGATCCGGCGCAGCGTTTCCTTCTGCACTGCGGCCGGTTGTCGGTGGAGAAGCAGGTGGAGCGGAGCATCGACGCCGTCCGGCTGTTGCGGCGGCAGGGGCACGACGCCCGGCTCGTCATCGCAGGCGACGGCCCCCGGCGCGACGCGCTGCAGTACCGGGCCCGGGGGCTCCCCGTGCACTTCACCGGGTTCATCAGCGACAAGGGCCGCCTAGCGTCGCTGTTCGCGTCGGCGGACGTGTCGCTGGCGCCCGGACCGCACGAGACGTTCTGCCTGTCGGCGCTCGAGTCGCTGGCGGCGGGCACCCCGGTGGTCGCGTCACAGTCGTCGGCTCTCGCCGAGATCATCACACCCGGCTGCGGCGCCCTGGCCCGGGACCGGGGCCCGGCGTTCGCCGAAGCCGTGAGCGGCATCCTCGAGATTCCCTCGCGCACCCGCCGGGCGTCGGCCCGGCGGCGGGCCGAGGACTTCGGCTGGGCCGAGTCCGTCGACGGGATGCTCGCCGTGCTCGAGGGGTCCGCTCCTCTGTCTTCGGTCTAGCGTGTTCGGCCTAGCTGCCGCCGGTCGGGAGCCACTCGCGGAGCACGCTGGCGTCGATCACCTGCGCTCCCAGTTTCTTCGTCCAGATGATGGTTCCGTTGGTGAACATCCGGAACTTGCCCGCCTCCGACGGCAGCATCATCTCGGGACCGATCGGCGCGCCGAGTGTGCTGTTGACGCCGCCGAGTTCCTTGTACTTCTCGGCGATCGGCGAACCCTCGGTGGTGCCGACGGTGTCCTCGCCCGCGGAGGCGAGGATGGACGGATCGGGTTCGCCGGGGACGGCAGGCGGCGCCGGCACCGCGAGTCCGTCACCGAGCGTGAACCAGTCGGACTTGAGCTTCAGCTTCGCCCTCGCCTCGGCGCCGGTCGCCTCGGCGGTCCCCGACGTTCCGACCACCTTCACACCGGTGACGCGTCCGCCGTCGACCCCGAAGTTGTTGCGCGTGACCACCTCGAACGATTCGAGTTCGCCGACGTTGAACGCGGACGCGATGTCGCCCGCGGTGAGGGTCACCACCCAGTCGTGGTTCGGTGACACCGTGTCGCCCTGGTCCTCGACGGCCGGGAACTCGCCACCCGCGGTGTATCCGCCTGTGGACGAGGAGAATTCGGCAGCGACGGGCTGGTTGTCCTTGGTCAGGATCATGCCCTTGGTGGAGCGGACGGCGTCCGTGGTCCGCGGGTCCTCCTTCGCGGAACCGCCGTAGACCTGGCAGCTCTGGGTGTCGCAGGTCTTCGCGTACTCTTCCCGGTTCTCGGCGGCGGCGTAGGAGCGGGCCGCGACGGCCTGCGCCCGAAGCGCCTCGGCCCCACCGGTGTCGGCCCAGCCGGCCTTCGCCTCGGCGGGCACCACACCCAGCAGGTAGTCGTCCATGTCGACGACGTTGACGGTGCGCACGGCGGCGCCGTCGAGCGCGACCCCGAGGGCGCCGCGGTAGGGGGTGTCACCGGCGCACAGCTTGAGGTGTTCGTTCGCGGGACGGTCGGGGGCGAGGTCGATCGGGTCGACCCACGGGTGGTCGGTGGCGTCCTGCCACAGGACGTCGCCGGCACATCCGCGGGTGACGACGACGTTGGCGCCGCCGTCCGCGGTCGGGGTCAGGTGGACGGCCTCGCCCGGTCCGACGGGCTTGCCTGCGACGACCGCGCCGGCGTCGGAGTAGACGTCGAGCGGCTGGTCGTCGCGCGCCTGCAGCCGGACGCTGATCTGCGCGTCGGCGAGGGTGCCGAGCGTGGTGCCGCCGTAGTAGTGGCCGAGGATGCGCTCGGCCGCCCACCCCTGATCCTTCGCGTATCCGTAGGCGCCCCACTGGCCCATCCCGCGACCGTGGCCGTTGCCGTGCCCGGACAGCGTGAAGGGCGTGTCGGAGGCGACGGTTTCCCGGACGTCCTGCCCGGAGGAGCGCACCTGCAGGACCACGCCGGTGACGGCGCCGACGACGAGGACGGGTGCGATGCCGAGTGCCGACGCGCGCAGAAGCTTGGCCCTGAACCCGCGCGGGGCGGGAGGTCCCGCGATGTACCGCCTCCTGCGAGTCCAGGCAGGTCTACCTGCACGAACCCCGAATTCGGTCTTCGCCATCACTGCACTCCTCATCGCTGAACAACGAGCGCTGAGACGGAGCGTGCACCTCGTCTCAGCGGGTCCGAGAAATTCGGGATAAAGTCTCAATGTAAGGTTGAGCGTTATGGACCTGTGTGACTAGTGTGGCAAGAGTGATTGGAGTTAGCAACAACAGTCTCTCCTGTCACACAAGCATCACGAGTTGCAGACACGCGAGGTCGCTCGCAGGAAACTACAACTGAGGAGAGTCCCCCTTGCCGCACCGTCGACCGAAGCCCTCGATCGTCCTCGGGGCTGTCGCCGCGCTGGCTGTCGCAAGTCCCGTTGCGGTCTACGGCATCAGTAGCGCACCCTCGGACGTCCGATCCACGAACGAAACCTCCAACTCCGCCGTGTCCACCGAGATCGCGCAGGTAGTGCTGTCGCAGATCCCGGACATCGTGATTCCGCTGAAGGAACTGACCGGGCTGAACCTGCCGGACGTCAACATCGGCGACCTCCGGAACCTGAAGATCCCGCCGTACCTCCACATCCCCAGCAACGTGCAACTCCCCGGCGGAATCCAGATCCCCAGCCTGCAGATCCCGCTGAAAATCCCCGCCCCGGGCGACGTGTCCGACCCCGCGATCCTGCCCCCGGCCGACCAGCAGCCCGGCGCGATCGTCAAGGAACTGTCCCGCGACACCCCGTTCAGCATGGTGGCGCTCACGTCCGAAACTCTCGCGTCCGCGGAGTCGAAGGTCCGTGCGCTGCAGGCCGACGGAACGTGGGGACAGTGGGTCTCCCCCGACATGATCGACACCCGCCGCACCGACAAGACGGCGTCGGACGGCAAGGTCGCCACCGAACCCGTCTACGTCGGGCTGACGAAGGCGATCCAGATCCTGACCCCCACCTCCGCACCCGCGCAGGCGGGCGCACCCGCGCCGGGCGCGGTTCCCGCACCGGCACCCGAAGCCCCCGCTCCCGCCCCGGCGCCCGCCGCTGACGGGGCGGCGCCGCTCGGGTACATCCCCGCCGCCGTCAACACGCCGCTGCGACAGCAGCCTGCCCGGGCGGGCGCCGACGACGTCACCGCCGTGCTCATCGAACCGGGCAGCAGCCCCGGCGACTCCACCCTGAGCGACATCGCGAGCCCGCTCGACAGCGGCGGTCCCAAGGTCATCAGCCGCCAGCAGTGGGGCGCGGACGAGTCCATCCGCTGCCAGGACCCCGACTACGACGACTTCATCGGCGGTGCCACCGTTCACCACACCGCGGGCGCCAACGACTACTCGAAGGCCGAATCAGCCGAGATCGTCCGCGCCATCTACGCGTACCACGCGCAGACGCTCGGCTGGTGCGACATCGGCTACAACGCGCTGGTCGACAAATACGGCCAGATCTTCGAGGGCCGCGCAGGCGGTCTCGACCGTCCCGTCCAGGGCGCACACGCGGGCGGGTTCAACGAGAACACCACCGGTGTCGCGATGATGGGCGACTTCTCGTCCGAGGATCCGCCGCAGGCCACCCTCGACGCCGTCGGCAAGTTCCTCGGCTGGAAGCTCGGCAAGGCCGGACTCGACCCGCTCGGTGAAACGACGATGTACTCCGAGGGCACCGAATTCACCCCGTACGCGGAGGGTGAGGCCGTGGACCTGCCGGTGATCTTCGCGCACCGCGACGTCGGCAACACGTCCTGCCCGGGCGACGCGGCGTACTCGCACATGGACGAGATCCGGCAGATCGCGGCTGCCAACCTCAGCGGCGGCAACGCCTCACTGGCCTCGGACGCACCCTCGGGCCAGGCTCCGGCGCCGTCCGGCGGTCCGGGCACGGACGCCAGCGGCACTCTCGGCGCCGGGATCCCCGCGCTGGTCACCGAACTGCTGCGGCTCACCGATCCGTCGCCGGTCGCCCAGAAGTGGGTCGCGGAAGGCGGCGACACCGGCAGGCTCGGCCAGGCCATCACCGGGCTACTGCAGGCCAAGGCCGGGAACTCGGGCGCGGAGTTCGCCAACGGCGCCATCTTCACCTCGCCCAACGGCGGTGTGTGGGCGGTCCTCGGCCAGATCTTCAAGACGTGGCAGAACCTCGGGGCCGACAACGGCGAACTGGGCCTGCCGACGAGTGACGAGTACACGATCCCGGGCGGTCTGCGCACCGACTTCGAGAACGGCTCGCTGATCTTCAACGAGCTCACCGGCATCGTCACCAAGGTGTTGAAGACGTACAACGACACCTACGCGGAGGCCTACAAGAACGGCGCCCGGGTCGATGCCGCGGCTCCCGTCGCACCGCCCGCGGACCCGGCACAGGTTCCGCCTGCTCCCGCCGAGCCCGCTCCGGCACCGGCGCCTGCGCCCGAACCGGCTCCCGCGCCTGCTCCCGTCGAGCCGGCACCGGTTCCGGCCGGCTGACCGGGTTACTCCCACTCGGGCGCTGGTGGTCTCAGGACCACCAGCGCTCGAGTACTTTCGCGACCCCGTCGTCCCAGTTGGTGGCCGTCACCTCGTCGGCGGCGGCCTTGGCGTCGGGGTGCGCGTTCTCGACGGCGACACCGCGGCCCGCGAGGTTCAGCATCGGAATGTCGTTGGGCATGTCACCGAACGCCACGATCTGCGACGCCGTCACGCCGAGCCGTTCCGCGACCAGCGCGAGACCCGACGCCTTCGTGATGCCCGCCGCCGACAGTTCGATCAGCCCGTTGTCGGTGGAGAACGTGACGTCGGCGCGGCGCCCGATGTGCGGCGCCAGCGCATCGACCATCGCCTGACTGGACATTTCCGGCACCCGAATCAGCAACTTCACCGCGGGGGCCGCGACGACCTCGTTCTCGGACATCTCGGTGTTGTCGGGGTTGAGCCAGGCGTGCTGGTAGCCGGGGGAACTGACGAACTGCGGTGTCGCGGCGTCGTGGGCGCTGACCCCGACCCGCTCGGCCGCGAGACCGGCGCCGGGCAGCACGTCGAGCGCGATCGCCGACAGCCAGGTGAGGGTGTCCACGTCGAGGGTCGCGGCACTGAGCACGCGGTCGCTGTCGCTGTCGTAGATGACGGCGCCGTTGGCGCAGACGGCGAGCGGCGCGTAGCCGAGGCCCTCGACCACGGGATGGATCCAGCGCGGGGGCCTGCCGGTGGCCAGCACGAAGGGTGTCCCCGACGCGACGACCGACGCGACGGCGTCCCGGGTGCGGGCGCTGATGCGCTCGTCCTCCCCGATCAGGGTGCCGTCGACATCGGACGCTACAAGGCTCGGTCGGTCTGGGCTCACCCAGCCATTCTGCCTGCCGGGCCCGCGGCGCCGCCGGGCGGCCGTTACCGGGACCGGCGTTCCTCCGCCTCGCGGCGGTCCATCTCGGCGGCCTCCTCGATGGTGGGCGCACTGCCGCCGAGGCGCCGGGGCACCCAGTCGGCGCCCGCCGGGTGGTCGAATCCGTCCTGCACCCGGCGCAGGATCGCGTCCATCTCGGTGTGCAGGGTCGCGGTGAGGGCGTCCGCCGGTTCCCGTGGCTCGATCGGCCGTCCCACCTCGACGGTTACCGGGAACCGATGCCGCCCAAGATTTTTCGGCCTGCCCTTCGTGGCGATCCGCTGGGCGCCCCACACGATGACGGGCACGATCGGCACCCCGGCGTCGAGGGCCATGCGCGCCGCACCCGACTTCAGTTCCTTGATCTCGAAGCTCCGGCTGATGGTCGCCTCCGGGTACACGCCCACCAGTTCGCCCTCGCGCAGTCGCTCCACCGCGGCGAGGTAGGCGCCCGCGCCCGCGGTCCGGTCGACCGGGATGACGCCGCATCCGCGCATCAGGAACGCCATCACCCTGTTGTTCGCGAGTTCGGCCTTGGCCATGAGCCGCAGTTTGCGGTCCACCGCACCGACGGCCAGGGCCAACTGGACGAAGTCCAGGTACCCGGTGTGATTGACCGCGAGCACCGCACCGCCCTCGGCAGGGATGTTGTCCAGGCCGACCCGGGTCATCCGCAGCCCCTGGAACAGGGACAACGCCTTGGCCGTCGACTCGACGGCCGTATAGACAGGCTCCACCGCCACCTTCTAGCTACCGGTACCGGTCTCCTTGGCCCGACGGGACTGCGCCTTCGCCTCGGCGTCGGCGGCGTCCATCTTGTTCGCTTCCTCGAGCGTCGGCGCGCTGCCGCCGAGGCGCGCGGGCACCCAGTACTCGCCGGCCGGGTGCTCGTACCCCTGCTGGAGGTCGGCGAGCATCGCCGTCATCGTGGCGTGCAGCTTCTCGGTCAGCTCGGATGCGGGCTCGAACGGCTGGATCGGCTCACCGACGGCGATCGAGATGGGAGTGTTCGTGCGGCCCAGCCGCTTCGGGAACCCCTTGGTCCACACCCGCTGCGCACCCCAGATGACCATCGGGACGATCGGCACGTCCGCCTCGATCGCCATGCGTGCAGCACCCGACTTGAATTCCTTGATCTCGAAGCTCCGGCTGATGGTGGCCTCCGGATAGACGCCCACCAGTTCGCCGCGACGCAGGAAGTCGACGGCAGCCTTGTACGAATCCGAACCCGCCGACCGGTCGACGGGAATGTGCTTGAGCGCGCGCATGATCGGGCCCGAGATCTTGTTGTCGAATACTTCCTTCTTCGCCATGAAGCGGACGTAGCGCTTCACGCTGCGGACCGGAAGTCCGGCGTAGGTGAAGTCCATGTAGCCGGTGTGATTGATCGCGATCACCGCCCCACCCGTCGCCGGAATGTGCTGATCACCCTTGACCGTGAACTTCAGCCCCTCGAGGGTGAATACGGTGCGGGCGATGCCGATGACGGTTCGGTAGACGGGTTCCACAATCGGCTAGCGTAGCCGGGTATCCGCGATCTGGCCCGCCGTCGGGGACGGACATTGGGTGGGGAGTCGAGAGAAAGGGCGCGCTGGAGATGGGTGTCAGGGGCAGGAGGGCGCTCATCGCGCCGGTCGTCGCGGTGATCCTCGGGGTGGGAGTGGCGTGCGATTCGCAGTCCGGCATCCCGACGGAGGAGCCCCCGGCCGACACGATGTCCGCGCCCACCTCCGCCACCTCGGAAGCCGAGCCCACGACCACCGCACCGCCCGCCCCTGTTCCGCAGGTGGTCGTCGGCGAGGTGCCCGGCAACCCCGCAGCGGTGGACGCCGTCCGAGCCTGGGCCACCGACCTGGTCACCCGGCCCGCCGCCGTCCCCGCGAAATGCTGGACGCTGCCGGCCGCCCAGGCCGCCGAACAGTACGCCGACACGGCCGCGATCCTCGGGGCGCTCGCGCAACCCGGCCTCGACGGGCAGTTCGCGGTGTCGTGGACGGGGGGCGGCACGACGGTGTCCGTCAAACGCAGCGAGATCGCGTCCGGCTACGCCTGCCCGCACGTCCACCCTGCCGGGACCGTCGACTTCTACACCCCCGCCGACGCCGAATACGCCGTCACCCGGTTCCTGTCGCGGGAGTCCGGGGCGCCGGTGAACCGGGCGGACACCGAGACCGCCTACCCGCTGATCTGCCCCGGCCTGAGCCCGTGGGACCCGGCAGGCACGGGCGCGGGTGGCCTGCCGCCGCTCCGGCTCGACCCGGACGTCCTGGCCGGGACCACGGCGTTCGCCGCCGACGCGATGACCGCCACCCCCGTCCGCGGCGACTACCTGGACGTGTCCGTTCCGGTCACGGACGTGTCCGGTGTGACCGTCACCAAGCAGATCACGCTGTCCATCGGACCCGACGGTTATTGCCTGGGCGAAGTGACCTGACCCCACGTGAGTGGCACGGTGTGCTGGAGCGCGCATTGTCACTCACCTGGGGGGAACGCCTACCCTGGAACAGTCGCTCAGCTCCCAGGAGGCATACCAGTGCAGGTCACCAGCGTCGGACACGCCGGATTCCACATCCAGACCGAGGCAGGCTCGATCCTGTGCGACCCCTGGGTCAACCCCGCGTACTTCGGGTCCTGGTTCCCGTTCCCGGACAACACGCAGCTCGACTGGGACACCCTCGGCAACTGCGACTACCTGTACGTGTCGCACCTGCACAAGGACCACTTCGACCCGGAGAACCTGGCCAAGCACGTCGACAAGGACGCGACCGTGCTGCTCCCCGACTATCCGGTACCGGACCTCAGGCGCGAGCTCGAAGCGCTGGGCTTCCACAAGTTCTTCGAGACCGAGGACTCCGTCAAACACAAGGTCACCGGCCCCAAGGGTGACCTGGACATCATGATCATCGCGCTGCGTGCGCCCGCCGACGGTCCGATCGGCGACTCGGGTCTCGTGGTGTCCGACGGCGAAACCACCTGTTTCAACATGAACGACGCCCGGCCCGTCGACATGGACGTCCTCCACGACGAGTTCGGCCAGATCGACATCCACCTGCTGCAGTACTCCGGGGCCATCTGGTACCCGATGGTCTACGACATTCCGACCAAGACGAAGGCCAACTTCGGCAAGCAGAAGCGTCAGCGCGGCATGGACCGCTGCCGCAGTTATATCGAGCAGGTCGCGGCCACGTGGGTGGTGCCGTCCGCCGGACCGCCGGTGTTCCTCGACGACGCATTGCGCTACCTCAACGACGACCGGGGCGACGAGGGCAACATCTTCCCCGACCAGATCACGTTCCTCGAACAGATGCGGATCCACGGCAACGACGGCGGCATCCTCATGATCCCGGGGTCCACCGCGGACCTGAAGGGCGGCGAGCTGACGCTCACGCACCCGATCCCGGACGCCGAGGTCGATAAGATCTTCTCCGACAAGGCCGCGTACATCGAAAGCATGGCGCAGCGGATGGCGCCGGTCCTCGCCGCCGAGAAGGCCACCTGGGCGCCCGCCGAGGGGGAACCGCTGCTCGAGGCGCTGAAGGCGAAGTTCGAGCCGATCATGAAGCAATCCGACCTGATCTGCGACGGCATCGGCTACCCCGTCGGCCTGGTGATGGGCGACGAGACCGTCGTCCTCGACTTCCCGGCGCGCACAGTCCGCCCGCGCGGCGAGAAGGACGGCAAGTACCGGTACGGCTTCCGCATCGCCCCCGAACTGGTCCGCACGGTGCTGCGCGACGACGAGCCCGACTGGGTGAACACCATCTTCCTGTCCACCCGCTTCGAGGCGTGGCGTGTCGGCGGGTACAACGAGTTCCTGTACACGTTCTTCAAGTGCCTCACCGACGAGCGCATCGCGTACGCCGACGGCTGGTTCGCCGAGGCCCACGACGACTCGGCGTCGATCGAACTCGGTGGTTACGAGATCCAGCGGCGCTGCCCGCACCTGAAGGCGGACCTGTCGAAGTTCGGCGTCGTCGACGGCACCAGCCTCACCTGCAACCTGCACGGCTGGCAGTGGGACCTCGAGTCGGGGCGCTGCAAGACGTCCAAGGGGCACGAACTGCGGTCCGCCAAGCTCTGACCGCGCCGGACGAACGTACCCTTCGGCGCACCCGAGGCGTCGAAAGGTACGTTCACCCTGCGGCGGGTGTCACCCGGGCTATCCGACGGTCGGTGGCTGGTCGACGAGCTGGGCCATGTAGAGCTGGTCGCCCATCTTGTCCATCAGCTCGATCTGTGTCTCCAGGTAATCGATGTGATCCTCTTCTTCCTTGAGAATCCCCTCGAGCAGCTTCGCGGACGTGGCATCGCCCTTCTCGCGGCACATCTGGATGCCCGGACGCAGGCGTTCGACGACCTCGACTTCGATGGAGAGGTCGGAGTGGAACTGCTCGCGCAGGTCCTGTCCGATGCGCAGCGGCAGCAGCTTCTGATAGTTCGGAAGCGCTTCGAGGAACAGGATCCGGTCGGTGAGGATCTCGGCGTGCGTCATCTCTTCGATGGACTCCGCGCGCGTCTTGTCCGCGAGTTTCGTGAAGCCCCAATTGGCTTGCATCTTCGAGTGCAGGAAGTATTGGTTGATCGCGGTCAGCTCACTGGTCAACTGTTCGTTGAGAAGAGCAATGATCTCGTCGTCGCCACGCATGACTTCTCCGTTCGCCCCGGTTGAGGCGAACGTACCACTGGCGTTACGCCTGTGAGCCGAATCGCGGGATTCAGTTGTGAGGCAGCTACGTCACGCGGCCGTGCTGCCGACGACCGTCCGCTCGCCCAGAATCTCCTTCAACCGATCGACGCACGTTCCACATCCCCAGCCGGCGCCGCAACGCTCGCCGATCGCATCCGCGCTGTCGGCCCCGGCGGCACAGTGCTCATGCACTTCGTCTTCCGTCACGGCCTTGCAGATGCACACGAACATGTGGAGCTCCTTACCAACGAGATTAGGTAAGGGTTACATCATTCTGCCGTTCGCGCAAGGGTAGCCTTCCCAAAATCTCAGGAAAGCGCATCACGGTTTCAGAACATCCGTCCCGACGAACGGCACGAGCGCCTCAGGAACCCGCACCGTGCCGTCGGACTGCTGGTGGTTCTCCAGGATGGCCACGATCCACCGAGTGGTGGCGAGGGTGCCGTTGAGGGTCGCGGCCGTCTGCGGCTTCCCGTTCTCGTCGCGGTACCGCACCCCGAGACGACGCGCCTGGAACGTCGTGCAGTTGGAGGTCGACGTGAGCTCGCGGTACGCCTGCTGCGTCGGCACCCAGGCCTCGCAGTCGAACTTGCGGGCCGCCGACGACCCCAGGTCGCCGCCTGCCACGTCGATCACGCGGTACGGCACGTCGATGGCGGCGAGCATGTCGCGCTCCCACGCGAGCAGGCGCTGGTGCTCGGCGTCGGCGTCCTCGGGCTTGCAGTAGGTGAACATCTCCACCTTGTCGAACTGGTGCACCCGGATGATGCCGCGGGTGTCCTTGCCGTAGCTGCCTGCCTCGCGGCGGAAACACGTCGACCAGCCGGCGTACCGCTTGGGGCCGTCGGCGAGGTCGAGGATCTCCCCCGAGTGGTACCCGGCCAGCGGGACCTCGGACGTGCCGACGAGGTAGAGGTCGTCGTCGGCGAGGTGGTAGATCTCGTCCGCGTGGGCGCCGAGGAACCCGGTTCCCGCCATGATCTCCGGTCGCACCAGCACCGGCGGGATCATCATCTGGAAGCCGTTGGCCATCGCCTTCTGCGCGGCCAGCTGCAGCATTCCCAGCTGCAGCATGGCGCCGAAACCGGTGAGGAAGTAGAAGCGGGCACCGGAGACCTTCGCGCCGCGCTCCATGTCGAACAACCCCAGCGACTCACCCAGCTCGACGTGGTCCTTGGGTTCGAAGTCGAACGCGGGGATCTCCCCGACTGTCTCGAGGGTGACGAAGTCGTCCTCACCGCCCGCGGGGGCGCCGTCCTGCACGACGTTGGAGATCGCCCGGTGCGCGGCGTCGAGCGCGGCCTGCGCCTCGTGCTGCTCGGCCTCCGCCTGCTTCACCTTGGCCGCGAGTTCCTTGGATCCCTCGAGCAGCGCCGGACGCTCCTCCGGGGACGCCTGCCCGACCTTCTTGCCGAACGCCTTCTGCTCGGCACGCAGGTTGTCGCCGGCGAGAACGGCGGCGCGACGGGACGCGTCGGCCTCGAGCAGCGCGTCGACCAGGGCGGGATCTTCGCCACGGGTGCGCTGCGATTCGCGGACGGCGTCGGGGTTCTCGCGGAGGAACTTCAGGTCAATCACGGCTTCAAACCCTACCGGGCGCCGCTGAGCGGCTCACTCCGGTTTCGGTTCCAGCAGGGTCAGGAGGTCCTCGCGGCCGAACATCCGGGCGGCGTCGACGGCGGTCGGGTGGCCTGCCGTGGCGTCGGCGCCACCGGCGACGAGGGCCCGCACCACGGCGTCCTCGCCCTTGAACAGCGCCCCTGCCAGCGGCGACTGCCCCTTGTCGTTGAGCCGGTCGACGTCGGCCCCGCGGTCGATCAGGACCTGAACGGCCTCGGCGTGACCGTGGTAGGCGGCCAGCATCACCAGCGTGTCGCCGTTCTGATTGGCCAGGTTCACCGGGACACCCGCGTCGAGGTACGTGGCGAGGGACACGGCGTCGCCGGATCGTGCCGTGTCGAACACGCGCCCGGCGAGCTCCTGCAGTTCTGGATCCACCGGCTCGGCGGAGCGTTGAGAGTCGTCACTCATGGTGATCGAAGTTACGCCGGGTTCGAGCCGATTGCGGGAGTTGTTCTGCTTCCTCGATCGGAACAGGCATTATGGAAATCGATGTCCTCAGATCAGTCGAACGGCGCCGACCCCCAGCCGCAGAATGCCGGGCAACCGGAGAAGGCGCCCCGCAGCATGTCCGCGACCACGACGCGTCGCGCGCTCGCGGCCGTCGCGGCAGGTGCCGTGGTGGCGGCGATCGCCACGGTCGCGATCGCCGGCGGTTTCAACCGCAGCGAGAACCTCCCCGCGCATTCGCCGGGTGCCGGACCTCAGGTGACGGGTTCGGCGGAGGGCGACGCGTTCTCTTCGGCGACGGCGGGCGACTGCCTCGACTGGACGCCGTCGACCGACCCCCAGGAAGACCGGAAGGACGTCGCGAAGGTCGACTGCGCGGACGAGCACCGGTTCGAGGTGGCAGCACCGCTGGATCTCAGCGTGTATCCGGGGGCCGAGTTCGGTCCGGGTTCGCGTTACCCGGGTGCGCTGCGGTTCGCCGCGCTGCGGGACGAGCACTGCGTGCCCGCCGTCGACTCCTATCTCGGCGCGAAGTTCGATCCGTACGGCAAGTTCAGTGTGGGCCTGATGTTCCCCAGCGAATCCGGTTGGGCGGCGGGCGAACGCACCCTGCGGTGCGGCCTCCAATTCTCCAGCACGGCAGGAACGTTGCTGCCGTTCACCGGGAAGGTGGCCGAGCAGGACCAATCCAACATCTGGGACCCGGGCACGTGCATCGGGATCAATCAGAACGTGCCGACCGATCCCGTCGACTGCGCGCAACCCCATGCCTTCGAAGTGATCTCCGTCGTCGACCTGGCCACCCAGTTCCCGTCGTCGATGCCGTCCGTCGAGGATCAGGACAAGTATCTCGAGGGTGTGTGCACGCAGGCCGCCAACGAATACCTCGGTTCCGCCGACGCGCTGCGGAACAAGACGCTCACGCTGTTCTGGGACAACCTGGAACTCGACAGCTGGCTCGCGGGCAGCAGACGGGTGAACTGCTCGGTCGGCAAGGAGACCGACGCGGGCGGCTTCTCGACCATCACCGGTTCGGCGAAGGGCGAGATCCTCATCAACGGCGCCGCACCCGTGCCTCCGCCGCCGGTCCCGGAGGGCAGGTCCATGCCGACGCCGCTCCCCGGCGCGGCCCCGCCCCCCGGGAACTGATGTGGCGGTGAGCATGACGCCCGACCGATTCGAGGAATTGGTGGGCGACGCACTCGATCTGATCCCACCCCGGCTCGCGGCCGCGATCGACAACGTCGTCGTCCTGGTCGACGACCGCAACGACGAGGACCCGTATCTTCTGGGCCTCTACCACGGGATCGCCCTGACGGAACGGGACAGTCATTACGGCGGATCGCTGCCCGATACGATTACCGTCTATCGCGACGCCATCCTCGAAATCTGCAGTTCGGAGGAGGAAGTCGTCCACGAGGTAGCCGTAACCGTCATACACGAGGTTGCGCACTACTTCGGGATAGAAGAAGATCGCTTGCACGAGCTCGGCTGGGGATGAACGGTTTTCCCGAGAAGAAATTTCTCGGGATCGGGGGGAACCGAAGAGCGCGGTGCGGCGTCCAAGTGTGTAGGGACAGCTGCACATGCAGTTCGTTTGCCGGGGGGCAACTGCCTTCCGCCTGCCTAGGTCAGAAGGAGTTCGACGCACATGCCAGATCTGCACGTCGCACCTGAAGCGCTCGTCGCCGCCGCCGTGGAACTCGACGCGCTCGCGGCGCGTCTCGAGACAGCGGTCGCTCTCAGCTCCGCCGCCATCCGCGTGCTCCCCTCCGGGAGCGAAGAGGTGTCCCTGCACGCGGCCGGTTACTTCAACACCGTCGCAAGCACGTTCACCCCCGCTGTCGCGCAGGGCATCCTCGAGATGCGCGAGACCGCGAACACGCTCCGCACCCAGGCCGCGTTGTATGTCGCCGAGGACGTCGCGCTCGGCGCGACCCTCGCTGCGGGCATGTGACGGCCGGCGCCTCGAAACCACCAGGAGATCAGACATGACCATGGGACTGACAGGTGTCATCTGGTTGCCCCGCGGGGCAACCGTCAACTCGACCACTCTCATCGCGGGCGCGGGACCGGTGCCGCTGAGCGTGGCGAGCGCAGCGTGGACGGCGCTGTCCACCAGCTTCGTCGATGCCAACCTCACGCTGGTCCGCGTGATGGCCGAACTCGCGGCCGGCTGGCAGGGTGTGTCCGCGGTCGCGGCACTCGCGAAGATCACGCCGTTCACGGTGTGGACGGCCGAATGCGCGGAACTCGCCGCCGACACGGCCGCGAAGGCGGGCCTCGAAGCGGGCGCGTACACCACCGCCGCGCTGATCATGCCGAGCATTCCCGAGATCGTCGCCGTGAAGACCGCGAAGGCCACCGCATACACGACGGGTGGCGCGCTCAACGGCACCGCCGCGGCCGCGGAGGCCGCCGACCGTGCGATGGACATCCGCGCGGGGCTCGTGATGGAGGGTTACGAGGCCGCGTCGAACATCCTGGCGCTGAAACGCACCTACCGGCAGCCCCCTCGGATCGTCACCAAGGCCGATTCGAAGGAGGTCGGGAGTTTCGACGAAATCCCGTCCGACGGTGAATTCGATCCGACGCGCGCTGCCGCGGCCGCTGTGATGGCCGTGGGCCAGAATCCGGCCGTCACCACGGCCGCGTCGCAGGTCGGCAGCATCGCGGGCACCACCGTCTCCACCGCCACGTCGGCGGCGAGCAACATCGGTGGCGCGGCGTTGTCCGCGGTCACCGGTGGCGGCGCCGCCCCGATGATGGGCGGCGCGCCGATGCTGTCCGGCGGCTCGTACGGCGGCGGTTCCGCGTCGACCAGCGCCGCGGCGGCCCGTACCTCCGTCGGTGGCATCGCGGCCGGCGCGGCAGGCGGGGCGACGCTGCCCGAGGGCTGGGGCAGGGCCGACGGCGGCCAGGGCGCACGGCCCGGCGCACCGGCGGCCGCTCCCGGCGGGGTGATCGGAGACGTTCGCGCCGACGTGAACCCGGCCGCGGCGGCGCGCGGCGGCACCGGCAACGGACCGATGTCGGTCGGTCGCGGAGCGGGCGCGGCCGGTTCACAGGACGACGACGAGCGGGAGACCCCCGACTACCTGAAGAACTTCGAGCACTTCTCGGACGGACGCACGGTCATCCCCTCGGTCATCGGCGCGAACCCCGACCACCGGGAGTCCGGACGGTGATCGACCTGGGCACCCAGCCGGGCGTACCGACCCTGCCGGCGGTGACCCTGAGCCTCGACGAAATGGATTATCTCGTCGACGCGCTCGCGCTCGACGTGCTGCCGGTGGTGCTCGACGCCACCCCGCGGTACGACACGTACGACGCCAGGGACGCCGCGTTCCGCGGCGCCGCCGGCACCCTCGCCGCCCGGGATCTGCTCCCGGGCGGTGGGGTCCACGCCGAACTCGCCGACCGCCTGCGGGTTCTGGCCCGGCCGTTGTGGGAGATCGCCCTGCGCTGGTACGTCGACGGCAGCATCTCGAGACTGTGTGTCTCCCAGGGCGAGGCACTGTCGGTGCTGGCCCTGCGGGCCGGCGACCAGTACGTCGTCCAGGATGCGGGCGCCGACATCTTCGCGCCGGTGATCGGCGCGCTGGGGGCGGTGGAACCGTTGAACGTCGGCGTCGTCAACGCACCCACGGTCCAACTCGGCGAGGCCTTCGATCAGGGCGGGGACGGCAAGTCGCTCGCGGCCGCGCTCGCCGCGCTCGGTGTGCCCGCGGTCGACGCGACCGCTCTGGGCAACGCGATGACCGGCTGCACCACGTACGCCGAGATCGTCGGAATCGTCTACGGCGACGGGCAATACGATCCGGTGGGCGGCCCGGTCACGGTGTTCGACACGGGGGCCGGGCGCATCGTCGGCACGTCCAGTGTGTCCGCGCACGGGGTGGCGTGGTCGTCGCTCAGCCCCGGCACCCCGCAACGTCTGCGGCAGGCGCTGGAGGCGCTGGCCGACCGGCTCCGCTGACCTACACCGGTTGCCGCTTCCACCACGCACCGGTCTCGCGGCGCTCCTTCCAGGTGGTGAACTCGTACCGGTACATGCGGGCACGCACGTGTTTCGGCGGGTGATCCGGGAACGGGTTGTACTGCAACAACTTCAGGGTGTCGGGGTCGTTGCGTAGCAGCCGCTCGACGAAACCCCGGAACCACGGTTCGGCGTAGCCGGGCGAGATCGCCGTGAACCAGAGCAGCCAGTCGAGCCGCAGGTGATACGGCGCGAACTGGCGCGGCCGCCGGTTGACGTCACCCGGTTTCCCCTTGAAGCCGTACTCCTTCCACTCGGAATGCACGCCGAGATGGGCGTCGGACGTGCCCTCCACGATCACCTCGTACCGCACCCGGGTGATGCTGCCGAACGCTCCGTACGTGTTGACGAAGTGCCATTTGTTGAACGACGCATTCATGCGCTGCCCGTGGGAGATCAGGTTGCGAATCGGCCAGTAGCTCAACACGACGACGAGCACGGTCACCGCGATCACCAGCGCGGCGAACGGGAGGGGCGCCGAGTCGCTGACCGCCGGGACGTCGACGGGCAGCACCGCCTCGTACACGCTGTCCGGGATGACGGACAGACCCAGCACGATGGTCGTCCAGTTCAGCCACGAGAAGTTGCCGCTCGCCACCAGCCACAGCTGGGTGACGATCATGATCGTCGCGGCGACGGCGGCGACCGGTTGCGGCGCGAACAGCCCGAACGGCACCACCAGCTGAGCGAAGTGGTTGCCGAGCACCTCGACCCGGTGCAGCGGCTTCGGCAGCCGGTGGAAGTACCAGCTGAACGGTCCCGGCATGGGCTGGGTTTCGTGGTGGTAGTACAGGCAGGTGAGGTTCTTCCAGCATCGGTCGCCGCGCATCTTGATCAGCCCGGCCCCGAATTCGAGGCGGAACAGCAACCACCTCAGCATCAGCAGCACCAGGATCGGCGGCCCGACCGACGCGTTGCCGAGGAAGATCGCCAGGAAACCCGCCTCGAGCAGCAGCGACTCCCAGCCGAAGCTGTACCAGAGCTGGGAGACGTTGACGATCGACAGATAGAGCACCCATAGGGCGAACCACACGAGCATGCACACGGCGAGCGGGACGACCTGCGTCAGACCGAGCAGTGCGGCGAGGGACAGCCCGGCGCCGGTCCAGCAGATGCCCTCGAAGAACCGGTCCGAGTAGTGCAGGTGGAAGATGCTCGGCGAACGCGTGAACGGGACGGCACGGAGAAACTTCGGGATGGGCAGCATCCCGGTGCTGCCGACGAGCGGCCGGAACTGGTTTCTCGCGGCCAGGAACGCGACGAGGTAGATCGCGGCGAGCCCCTCGGTGACGAGCAGCCGACCGAGCGAATAGTTTTCGCCAACGAACCAATCCACCGCCGTCACTCCTCGAGGACGGTTTCCTCCATCGTCGCGCAACCCCGGGGTACGCGCAACGACGCCGACCGGCGGCGATCAGGTCGCTGTTGTCACCCCATCGGGTCGTCGGCGCCGGGGATCACCCGGTGCTCGAACGGCGGCTCCACGGTTCCCCAGCGCACGCACTCCCAGCCGCCGCCCGCGAGGGGGGTCAACTCCACCGTCTGGGTGTTGGCCAGGTGGTTGTTGGCGGCGAACAGCCCGGGCACCCCGGCGAGTTGTGCTGCCACGAGCCGGATGGCGGCGCCGTGGCTGACCAGCACGACGTCGCCCGAGGCCGCAGGGTCGTCGAGGTACTGCTCGCGCAGGGAGTCCACGACCGGGACGTACCGGTCGAGGATGTCGTTGGCGGATTCGCCGCCGGGAACCCGGGCGTCCAGTTCGCCGGTGTGCCACAGGTGGAACGTCTTCATGAACAGCTTGTGCGACTCCTCGTCGCTGCGGTCCTCGAGTTCGCCGGCCTGCGCCTCGTGCAGTCCTTCCCGCACCTGGACGGCGATGCCCGACGCGAGTTCCACGAACCGCGCCGTCTGCTGGGCCCGCAGTGCCTGCGAGGACACGAGGGCGGCCGTCGTCGCGCGTGCGGCGAGGTCGTTTCCGAGCCGCTCCGCCTGGGAGAGCCCTTCGGGTGTCAGCCGGGCGCCGGGCAGCCTCGTGTCGAGCCTGCGCTCGACGTTCGCCTCGGTCTGCCCGTGCCGGACCAGGATCAGCTTGCCGCTCACGATTCCCTCTCTCCCTGACGGATTCGTTCGATCCAGTCCGCCGCGTCTCCGTCGGACGGCGGGGGCGGACCGCTCGGGTTGGCGGCGGGCCAGGACCCGAGGAACCGCACGTGCGACTTCCGGTGCAGCGCACGGAACGCCTCGGCGACGAGCGGGTCGTCGATGTGCCCGATGCAGTCGACGAAGAAGCGGTACAGACCGGGGGTGGTGCGGACGGGGCGCGATTCGATGCGAATGAGATCGATTCCGCGCGTCGCGAACTCGGAGAGCACACCGACGAGGGAGCCGGGGGTGTTGTGGGGTTCGAGGACGGCGGAGGTGCGGTCGCCGCCCGTGCGTGCGGGCACCCGGGTGGGCGCGGTCACCAGAACGAATCGGGTGCGGGCGCTCTTCTCGTCGGCGACCCCGTCGGCGAGGCTGCGCAGCCCGAGCCGTTCGCCGGCGAGGGTGGTGGACACGGCGGCGTCGGCGAGGCCGTTCGCCACATCCTCGGCGGCACCGGAGTTGGAGGACGCCGTCTGGAGTTGGGCACCGGGGCAGTTCTCCTCGAGCCAAATTCGCACCTGACCGGCCGCCACCGGGTAGGCCCGCACGGTGCGCACCTGGTCGAGCCGTTCGACGCCCGCCCCGCCGAGGATGGTGAACGCCACGTCGAGTTCGGTCTCGGCCACGATCTGCAGGCGGTCGCCCAGCGCGAGCGTGTCGAGGGTGGGCACCACGGCCCCCTCGACGGAGCTCTCGATGGGGACGACGGCGCCGTCGACGACGCCGTCACGCACCATGGCCAGGGTGGCGGGCGGGCTTGTCGCGGCCACCCGCTCGACGGGCCCGTCGAAGGCACCCGCCGCCTCGAGCTGGGCGAGCGCCATCTCCGTGAAGGTTCCCGACGGTCCGAAATACGCGATCTTTGGCACGACTACGAGATTACGCACCGAGCGTTGACGGTCCGGCGCATTGACGGTGAATGTTTTACCGCAGACCCGCGTCCGCCAGCTCACGGGCGACGAGCATCGGGTCGTCGACCTCGACCCCGAGCAGGACCTCGCGGACGGCCTCCGCGGCCTCGGGGATCAGCGACGTGAGCCTCGTGGGATCCGGGGTCGCGAGCGCCGCCCGTACGTCGTCGCCGCGGAGCGACGCGACCGTCCCCGACAACAGCGCGAGCACCTCGGCGGTGTCACGGGCCCGCGCCACGTATCCGACGTCGGCGTGCGCGAGGACGGCGAGGAAGTCGGCGACCTCGCCGATGGAGTGCCCGCTCGCGAGTCCCGGGATGCGGCCGGCGTCCGCGAGGTGCTGCGCCGTCTCGGCCAGGCCTGCGTCGTCGCTGCCGTCCGCGGAGACGAACACGGCGAGCGGGGACGGCAGCCGCAGCGCGACCGCGTCGCCGAGCTGGGCCGCCGGGCAGTCGAGGTGGAAGCGGACCGCTTCGTAGGAGGCCTGCTCGCGGGTGCGGAGAACGGCCGGGTCGACGTCGAGCCCCACGATCACGCGGCCGGCGTCGGTGCCGACGGCGTCGAGCAGCGCGGACGCCGCGACCACCCGCGGTCCGAATGCGCCGCCGGCGGCCGGGCTCGTGTCCCCGGTCCCGCTGAGCAGATCCGCGAGCAGCGACTGCGGTCCGCGGGAGCGCGGGACACCGAGGGAAAGGGGTATGGCCACCGTCCCACCGTATGCCCGCCTCGTGGACCGGCGTGTTTTCGGGGTCTTGCCTCGCCGACTCCATCACATTAGGTTAGGGTTACCTCAGTATCGCGGAACCCTGAAGGAGGCTCCATGCCCGTCACGACCACCGGTCCGTCCACCGCCGAGCGTGTGCGTAGCTCGTGCGCACGGACCCAGGACGCGGTACTCGCCGTCGAAGGCAGCGCGCCGACCGTCACGTCGGTCCACCACCTGCGGTCCAGCGGCGACGTCGTCGTCGCGGTACCCACCGAGTCGGCGGCCGCCACGCTGTCCTGGCTCGCCGGCGGCGGCGGCATCCCGGCCGTACTCGAACTGACCGACAACTCACCGCTCGCGCTGCGTGAGCCCGTGCGGTCGCTCGTCTGGCTGCGCGGCACCCTGCACGCGCTGTGCGAGGCACACACCCGCACCCTCGCCGACGAGGTGGCCTCCGAATACCCGCACCCCGGACTTCTCGACATCGGGCACGATGCGACGCTGCTGCAACTGCGCCTCGAATCGGCGGTGGTCGCCGATTCGAGTGGCGCCGAACCCGTCGCCCTCGACGATCTGCTCGCCGCCCGGCCCGACCCCTTCTGGGAGATGGAGACGGCGTGGCTCCAGCACCTCGACGAAGACCACCGCGACCTCATCGACATGCTGGCCCGCAAACTGCCGCCGCACATGCGGCGCGGACGCGTCCGCCCCCTGGGCATAGACCGGTACGGACTGCGGCTGCGCGTCGAGAACGACCACGGCGACCGCGACATCTGGATGCCGTTCTCCGCTCCGGTCGACGACGCCGTCGCCCTGAGCAGGGCGATCCGGCTGCTGGTGGGATGCCCGTTCGTGAACGGGCTCCGCGCGCGCGGCTGACCCGGCCTTCGTCGCCGCACGCTAGCGTGTGCGGCGTGATCTCGCGCGCAACGCTCACCTCCTGGCTACAGCCGGCCTCACCCGAACCGGCCACGCCGGTGGCCACCGGCACCGAGCGCCGCGCCTTGTGGATCGAGATCACGATCGTCCTGCTCGTCACGTTCGGGACGAGCGGGCTGTCGGGACTGCTGTCGCTGACCGAGTCGCTGCTGACACCGGGCAACCTCGCCGACCAGGCCGTCGCCCTCAACGTCGCCCGCGCCGAGAACCAGATCATCGACGTCGCCCGGCAACTGCTCGGCATCGTGAAACTCCTCTCATGGGCCGCCCTGGGGCTGTATCTCCTGTGGCGGAGCGGTGTCCGCCCACGCGACGTCGGGCTCGGCCGATTCCGCTGGCGCCCCGACGCGACGCAGGGTGTCGGGCTCGCCGCGCTCATCGGTCTGCCCGGGCTCGGCTTCTACCTGCTGGCCCGCGCGATCGGCGCCAACCTCACCGTCGTCCCCAGCACGATCGGGGACCACTGGTGGCGCCTGCCCGCCCTGATCCTGTGGGCGATCGCGAACTCCGGCGCGGAGGAAGTGCTCGTCGTCGCGTATCTGATCACCCGGCTGCGGCAACTCGGGTGGAGTGAGAATTCCTCGCTGCTGGCGTCGGCGCTGCTGCGGGGGACGTACCACCTCTACCAGGGATTCGGGGGCGGGCTGGGCAACGTCGCGATGGGTCTGGTGTTCGGCCGGTACTGGCAGAAGACCGGACGGTTGTGGCCTCTCGTGATCGCGCACGCCACCATCGATTCGGTCGCGTTCGTCGGCTACGCCGC
Source organism: Rhodococcus sp. NCIMB 12038 (assembly GCF_002165735.1). Taxonomy (NCBI): domain Bacteria; kingdom Bacillati; phylum Actinomycetota; class Actinomycetes; order Mycobacteriales; family Nocardiaceae; genus Rhodococcus; species Rhodococcus sp. NCIMB 12038. The sequence continues at coordinate 26,455 of NZ_NHML01000033.1, read as the reverse complement.
GCTGCGAGGGCACGTCGGCTGGATTCCGTAATCCGGCCGGACCAGTAAAGTCGTGCGGGTGACCGGCGACGCCCCTTATCCTCCGCTGCCGCCCCGTCCGCCTCGGCGGACGCCGGGCGGGCAGCAGGTGCCGCCACCCCAGAACCGCCGAGTTCCGCCTCCTGACCAGCGAGTCCCTCCGCTAACGCGGCGAGTGCCGCCGCAGGGTCCGCCGCAACAGGGGCCTCCTGCGCCCCGCCCGCGACACCCCGCGCCGCGTCAGGGCCCTCCGCCGCCGCAGGAAGGCACCCAGGTGATCCGCCGCGACGGCCGTGGCGCCCCGCCGCAGCCCCAGCAGGCGTGGTCGCAGGCCCCGGAACCGCAGCTGTCCCGCTCGGCCCCGCCGCAGGGTCCGCGCGGCTACGCACCCACCCAGACGCCGCAGCCGTACCGCGACGCGCCACCACCACCGCCGCAACGGGTGCCCGACCGGCGTCCCCCGCGCACGCCACCACCCCCGCCGCCCGCACCGTCGCGGACCCCGGAGCCGCCGCAGCAGCGCAGGCCCCGGCGGCCACGGCACTGGGGGCGTCGCATCGGCATCCTGTTCCTGGTGCTGGTCCTGGCGCTCGCGGGCATGACCTACTACCTCGACAGTTCACTGAACCGGATCGACGCGCTGGCCGACTACCCCGGCCGGATCGGCGACACCCCCGGCACGAACTGGCTGCTGGTCGGTTCGGACAGCCGCACCGGGCTGACCCCCGAACAGGAACAGCAGCTGTCGACCGGCGGCAACAGCGGCCCCGACCGCACCGACACCATCATGGTGGTGCACGTCCCCAGCGGCGGCGGCCCGGCGACGATGGTGAGCATTCCGCGCGACTCGTACGTGTCGATCCCCGGCTACGGGGAGGACAAGATCAACGCGTCGTTCGCATTCGGTGGTCCGCAACTGCTGACCCAGACGGTCGAGGAAGCGTCCGGTCTGCACATCGACCACTACGCGGAGATCGGGTTCGGTGGATTCGCCGGCATCGTCGACGCGATCGGCGGCGTCGACATGTGCCTGGACACCGCCATCGACGACCCGCTCGCGGGGATCAACCTCGCGCCCGGTTGCCAGGAACTGGCGGGAGCGGAGGCGCTCGGCTTCGTACGCAGCCGCGCGACCGCGCTCGCCGACATCGACCGGATGAACCATCAGCGGATGTTCATGGCGGCGTTGATGTCGAAGGCCACCAGCCCGGCGACGTGGCTCAACCCGTTCCGTGTCTGGCCGCTCGTCACCGACACCGCCGCATCGTTGCGTGTCGACGAGAGCGACCACATCTGGAATCTCGCCGCACTCGCCTGGGCGGTCAAGGGCGACATGGTCACGACCACCGTCCCCGTCGGCGGTTTCGAGGACGTCGACGGCTCCGGGAACGTGTTGCTCTGGGATCACGACCGGGCGTCGCAGTTCTTCGACGCACTGGCCAACGACCGTCAGGTCCCGGCCGAACTTGTCACCACCGGTCCGTGACGCTCGGCCGTAAACTGACATCCATGACGCAACCGGCGCCGAAAGCACCCAGCGAGTTCCATGCCCTCCTGCAGCAGCAGATCCGCAACGAATTCACCGCATCCCAGCAGTACATCGCGGTGGCCGTCTATTTCGACTCGCACGCTCTCCCGCAACTGGCTCGCCGCTTCTATTCGCAGGCCGCCGAGGAGCGCGGCCACGCGATGATGATGATCCAGTACCTGATCGACAACAACCTCGAGGTGAAAGTCACCGGCATCGACGACGTGGTCACCGATTTCGACTCGGTGCGCGCCCCCGTCGCACTCGCGGTGGAGCGCGAACGCGCCGTCACGGAACAGATCACCAAGCTCGCCCGCACGGCCCGCGAGAGCGGCGACTACCTCGGCGAGCGGTTCATCCAGTGGTTCCTCGAGGAACAGGTCGAGGAGGTCTCGGACATGCACACGCTCCTGACGATCGTCGAGCGTGCCGGCGACAACCTGTTCGACATCGAGGATTTCATCGCCCGCGAGATGAGCGGGAACACGCCCGTCCGGCCGGGTGCGCCGAAGAGAGCGGGCGGCGGCGTCTGACCTGACAGGTCAGCAGCGGGTGGGCGCCGGTTCGCCGCGGAATCGTGCGGCCACGTATTCGTACGCGTCCGGAAAGCCCACCACTGCCGTCGTCATGTGCTCGGATATCTCGTACGGCACGAACGTGAGTCTGGCGCCGGCAGCGCAATAGCGGTGCGCGGTCTCCGCGACCGAATCGAACGGCGTCAGCCCGTCGAGGGTCCCGTGCCACAGGTAGAGGGGCGCGGTCGGAACACCCTCGAAGTAGCGCAGGCTGTTCTCGCGCAACACCTGGTGCGCACCCGAACTCGCCATGAGGCTGGTGGACGCGGCCAGCTGTCCGGCGCTGCGGAAGGCACCGTGGAACAGCAGGAACCGGCGGCATTCGTTCGACATCCACTCGCGCAGCCACAGCCCGGTCTCGTTGAGCTGCGACGAGATCGGCAGCTGCTCCGGGTATTCGCGTTCCAAACCGATCGCGGCGGCGAACGCGAGCCCGAACCCCGGATGCGGATTGAACCCCAGACCCAGGGCCATCTGCTCGAGGTCCGCGGGAATCCCGCCCGCCACCACCGCGTCGAGTTTCAGCTCCGGCGCGTAGGCCGGGGCCAGCGCCGCCGCCCACGCGCTGGCCATGCCGCCCCCGGAATAGCCGGCCAGCGCCACCGGGCTGTGCGTCAGCCCCAGTTCGGCCACCCGCTGCACCGCCCGCACGCTGTCGAGGGTGATCATGCCGCCGAGCTTTGCTGCACCGTATGCGCCCGTCGGGCCGAGATGATCGGGCACCGACACGGCCCAGCCGCGCTGCAGACCCAGATACAGGCCCGGTGACTCCTGCAGTTCCAGATTGAACAACGAGTGCGACGGGGCGCATTTGGTGCCCAGCGAATTCACGATCGCCTGATACGACACGAGCGGAGGGTTCGCGACGCCACGGGGAAGCAGCACGGTGGTGACGGCCAGGATCGGATGTCCCGCAGAGTTCGTCGACCGGAACGCGATCTGCCACCCGTCTGAATTCGCAAACATCCAGGTGTCGATCCGGCGCGTCCGCACGACGTCGCCGGGATTCAGGACCCCGAGGTCGGCGGGGGCCGAATAGAAGGGGTCGGGGTCCGGCCAGGGATACAACGGGTCGGCCTGCGCGGGAACCGGAATCGTCGCGCCCAGAAATAGGGCACCCAGAATCAACGCTATCCACGCACTGGATCGTCTCAACAATTGCCTGCCCCTCCGGGCCGCGCCGTCAGAACGATGTGAATCTTATACAGGGGCCGGTGCCCGGCGACGCGGATTGCCCCGTTCCATCCCACCGTTCGTCGCCAGTTCACGTTAGGAAAACGACATCAGAATGGTCCCGAAATTAGGTTGACTTTAGTTTGGGAACGCTTGCCAAAATAAGGTCGAACTTGGATGACACGTGCTCTGACCAGCGATATTATCCATTTCATGACTTCGACCGACGCGCACAAGACGAAATTCCACGCTCTGCTTCACGACCAGATTCGCAACGAATTCAACGCGTCACATCAGTACATCGCGACGGCCGTTTATTTCGACAACTCCGACCTGCCGCAGCTGGCCAAGCACTTCTACAAGCAGGCCGTCGAAGAGCGCAATCACGCCATGATGATCGTCCAGTACTTCCTCGACCGCGACATTTCAGTGGAACTGTCGGGTGTCGACGCGGCGAAGGGCCATTTCGAGAACGCACGCGAGCCGATCGCACTCGCTCTGACCCAGGAGAAGACGGTCACCGAGCAGATCGTGCAGCTGGCGAGCACCGCCCGCGAGGAAGGCGACTACCTCGGCGAGCAGTTCATGCAGTGGTTCCTCAAGGAGCAGGTCGAGGAGGTCGCCAGCATGACGACGCTGCTGACCATCGCCGACCGCGCGGGCAGCAACCTGTTCGACCTCGAGGAGTTCGTCGCACGTGAGATGAGCGGCGTCGCAGACACGTCCGGCGCACCGCACGCAGCGGGCGGTTCCATCTAGGCGGCTCCGCCGCTCGTGCGCCTTTCTGGTTGCTGTAGCTACCAGAAAGGCGCACGAGCGCGAAGCGCCTACCGCAGGGTGACCTGCCGGCCCCGCAGTCCGTCGCGGGCGCGTCGTTCCTCGGTGGTGAGGGGCGCGTCGACGGCCAGGGCCTCGGCCAGTCGCTGACCGAGTTCGACGGTGGCGGCGGCCCATTCGTTCGCATGCTTCTCGCGGTCCAGGTCGAACACCGGGACCAGCAGTCCGTGGGTCCGGAACGACCCGGCGTAGCGCGAACCCTCACCGAGGTGCAGGCCGCCGGTCGCGTGCACGCGCGCCAGGGCCAGCATCAGATCGTCCTCGTTCTCCGGGCGCACCCAGCGGATGTGCGCCTTCTCGCCCGCGTCGACCCACCACGCGGCGACGACACCCTCGGCCTCGACCCGCGCGGACGGCATGATCGCCGCATTCGCGTGCTGCACGGTGGCCGCGACCTCGGGGGCCGGCTCCACACCTTCCGGGATCCACCAGTTGAAATCCTGGTGCACGGTGATGTCGAGCGGTGCGTCCGCGTCGATCACGTCGGCCAGCGCCGGGGTCTCGGATCCCGGGTTGGCGGAGGCCAGCGATTCGCCGCCGGCGGCGTCACGGACCCAGGCGACGGACGCGGCCAGGTCGGCGCCGAGGTCGGCGGAATGCGCCTGGACCTGCACACCGACGAATCCGGTGGCACTGTCCCCCTCGTCGCGGACCAGCGCCGCGACGGCTCCGGGCAGCACAGTCGCGAGCGTCACCGGACGGGACGAATCCTTCACGGGAAGCGGGGCGGTCGCCGACGGGACGAACTCGCGCAGCGCCACCAGATCGCATTCGGCGGCGAGGCCCTCGAACGGCCGGGTCACGGCCGCCGCGGCGCTCTCCCGTTCCGCCTGCCGCTGCGCGAGCTTCTCGGCGCGGGCACTGTCGGGCTTCGGACCACTGTTTCTCTTGCTCTTCTTTGCCACGACGCCAAAACCTACACGCCGACGCCGGTCAGGTCAGGAGGCCAGCCACTTCTTGGTGCGCCCGGGGTGGTTGGTGGCCACCCAGCTGACCCCGAGTTCGCGGCACAGTTCGACGTCGCTGCGGTTGTCGACGGTCCAGCAGTACGTGGCCCGTCCCGCGGCGGCGGCCTTGTCGACGATGTCCGGGTGTTCGTGCAGCGTTTTCACCGACGGGCCGACCGCGGTGGCGCCGACGGTGGTCGCGGCTCCCCCGCCGAGGTACCGGGCGGATTCGCCGAGCAGCACGGTCGGGAGCATCGGCGCCGACCGCCGGATCCGCCACACCGCTCCGGCGGAGAACGACATCACGACGGCACGGGAGTGGTCGGCGGACGGGGGTGCGGCGATGCCGAAGCGTTGCAGTTCGGCGAGGACCTTGCTTTCGACCAGGCCGCCGAACCGCACGGGGTGCTTGGTTTCGATGAAGAGTTTCACCGGGCGCGCCGTCCAGTCGAGGGTGAGCGCGATCAGCGCGCTCAACTCGAGGAGTTCGGCGGGCTCCTCCTCGGTCCCGTAGTTGAACTCCGTCAGCTCCTCGAGGGACATCTCGCTGACGACGCCGGTGCCGGTGGACGTCCGGTCGACGGTGCGGTCGTGGACGCACACGAGGTGGCCGTCCCGGGTGAGCCGCACGTCGCATTCGAGTCCGTCCGCACCTTCCTCCAAGGCCAGTTCGTAGGCGGCGAGCGTGTGTTCCGGCATGGCCGCGGATGCGCCTCGGTGGGCCACCACCAGGGGCCCGCGCCGGTCGGGGCTCACGACGCGACGGCTTCCCGGTCGGCGTTCCCGGACGTCTTCTCCGCCGACTTCCCGGCGGGCTTGTCCGCATCGGTCGGCGGCAGCGGATCGGTGGCGATCACCCAGCGGGTGACGGGTTCCTTCGCGCCCTTCAGCGTCCGGCCCTCGAGCCGCCGGAGCACCATCAGCGCGAGGAGGGCGGTCACGGAGGCGACCAGCGCCGTGAACGCGGCCAGCAGGACGCCGTCCGCCATGGCCTGCAGCCCCGGCCTGGACCGCCAGAACCAGTTGAAGACGACGAGCACGGCGCCGAAGACCCACAGACTCCACCAGGCGCGGACCAGCAGGACCGCGCGGGGGTCGCGGCGGATCACCTCGAGCAGGAACACACCCGGCATCACCAGGTTCAGGCCCGGGACCGCACACCCGACGACTATGTCGGTGGGCGTGCGGGGGTCGGACTTCTTCGCCCTGGCGAACGTGCGGCGACGCATGCGCAGCAGCCAGCACACTCCGGCGATTCCCGACAGCAGCGCGAAGAGCATCCCGCCTGCCTGGCCGAGGAAAACAGCGATGTCGGACACGGCGAGCACGGTGGGGTCGATCAGCCGGGTCCGGTTGCGGAGGAGGACGGCGTACCGGCCGAGTTCGGCGAGCACCCCGAACGCGTACAGGCCCGTGGTGATTATGAGGAAGCGCGCGGCCTTGTCGGCGAGCAGTTCCGGCCAGTCGCGGCGCGTGGAGGGGGCGTCGACGTGATCGTGGAGTCCCCAGCGGGGGATCTCGGTGTAGTGCGGGGTGGGGCTGGGTGTCGACGGCTCGTCGGCGAGACCGCTGCGCTGCAGCGGAGGTCGCGCGATCCAGCGGAATCCCCGGCTCGCGGGCGGCTGGTTGTGGTCGCTCCGGACGGGGGCGAGCAGCACACCGTGGCAGCGCGGGCACCACTGCGCCGGGGCGCCGAGGACCGGCCACCGGGCCGCGCACCGCGCGCACACCTGAACGACGACGCTCATGCCCTCCGCACCCACTTCACATTGCCGATTCTGTCACGGCCCGCGAATACGGGCAGCCCACGACCGAATCGTCCTTTTTGGGGAGAATGTGTGAGCTGCACCACCGGAAATGCCGAGTTATCCACAGTTTCCACAGGTTCATACACAGTTATGGACAGTGTGGGTAGTGCTTATACACAGGTCAGAGCGCATGTGAATCCGTGATTGTTGACAGCTTCGAGTGAACGGTCCACAGCGGTGGATGAACTTGACATCGCGGCTCGGTAAACAATCGGTATCGGGTGACCGACGGCTCGGCCCGGAATTACCCCTCCAGTTCGGATCGCCCGCGAAGCGACCCGAGAACTCCGGACCGGCCGTCGTCTCCCCCACCTGTGCCGGGCGAAAATGTCCCGACACTTGATCTGACGCAGCCCGGCGCGGTTTGGTTCCACCCAATCTGTAATCTCGGAAACCGATGACGGAAGACGCCGGTTCGCGGTGGGACCTCGGGCCCGCCCGTGTCCTCCGGGTGGCCGCCGCCCTGATCGCGGCGCAACTTCTCGTGCGGACGTGGGTGGCCGCCAACAGCGACTTCTACTGGGACGATCTGATCCTCGCCGGGCGCGGCGGCAGCCTGCCCCTGTTCTCCGGCGACCTCCTGCTCTACGACCACGACGGCCACCTCATGCCGGGAGCATTCCTGGTGGCGGGTATCGCGACGCGGATCGCGCCGTATCAGTGGATCCTGCCGATGCTGACGATGGTCGCGCTGCAGGCGGTGGCGTCGTACGCGGTCTTCCGGTTGCTTCGCAAGATCCTCGGGCCGCGGCCCGTACTGCTGGTTCCGCTGGCGATCTATCTGTTCTCTCCGCTGACCGTGCCGGCGTTCGCGTGGTGGGCGGCGGCGCTCAACGCGCTGCCTCTGCAGATCGCGCTGGCGTGGGTGGCAGGCGACGCCCTCGAATTGTGCCGCACCGGACGGCGGCGGTACGCCGTGTCGGGCACGGTCGTGCTGATCGCGTCGCTGCTGTTCTTCGAGAAGTCCGTCGTCGTGCCGTTCGCCGCGTTCGCGACCGTCGCCCTGCTCGCGCACGTCGGCGAGATGGAGCGGCCGGTGCGGTCGACGTTGCGGCGGGGCGCGGCCCTCTGGATCCCGTCGGCGGGGGTGCTCGCGGTGTGGGCCGGGTTCTACTTCTCCACCGTCGCGTCGCAGTGGGAATGGGCGGGGGCGTCGCGCGCGTTGGAGTTGCTCCACCACGGCACGTCGCTCGGGCTGCTGCCCACGTTCGTGGGTGGGCCGTGGACGTGGGAGCGGTGGATTCCGAGCCCCCCGTGGGCGTCCCCGTCGGCGGCGCTGGAGGTGGTCGGCTGGGTCGCCCTGGTCGTGGCGGTCGTCGCGACGGTCCGGCTGAAGCGCCGGATCGGCTGGGTGTGGGTGCTCACGGCCGCGTACTTCCTGCTGTCGGTGACGGCGATGGTCGTCACCCGGTGGGGCGCGGACACCACGTACGAACTCGCGCAGACGCTGCGCTACTTCACCGACACCGCGGTGATCCTCGCGATCGCCGTCGCCGTGATCGCCCGTGCACCCCGTCGCCGAGCCGAGCCGGTCCGGGTGCGACCGCTGGTGGCGGCCTGTGCCGTGGGCGCGTTCGTCGCGAGCAGTCTGTGGTCGACGTACACGTTCACCCGCAGCTGGGAGGAGAACCCGACCACCGACTACCTCGCGACCGCGCGTGCGTCGCTCGCCGACCGTAAGGACGCGCCGATCCTCCAGCAGCCCACGTCCATCTGGGTGCTGTTGCCGGTGGCGTACCCGAACAACCTGGTGAGCCGGGTCTTCGCCCCGCTCCGCGACCGCCCCGCGTTCTCCGACAGCACCCCCGACCTCCGGATGATCGACGACGCCGGTGCGGTGGTCGACGCCCAGGTGACATGGGTGCGCGCGATCGAGCCGGGTCCCGTCCCGGACTGCGGGCACCTGGTGGACCGGCGCGGTTTCGAACCGATTCCCCTCGACGGGCCGCTGACCGGCTGGGAGTGGACGGCGCAGCTCAACTACCTGGCTACGGCGGACGGTGAGATCGCCGTGGCGATGGAGGACGGCAGCCCGGTGCGGGTGCCGGTGCACCGCGGCCCGAACTCGGTGTTCGTGCGGCTCACCGGCGGCGGTCAGAGCCTGCGCGTGAGCACCCTGACCCCGGACCTGTCCGTGTGCATCGGGGTGGGCCCGGTCGGGGTGGTCGTGCCGAAGTAGTTACCGCCCGTACCGCGACCAGGCGACGCGGGCGTTCGCTGCACCGACGACCGCGGCGGCCACGTCGTCCCAGCTCGCGGCGGGCAGCCCGAGTTTCGCGAAGAGGGAGCGGCGCGGCCCGGTCATCTCGATCGTGGCGTCGGGGAACCGCTTCTCCACCACCTCGCGCAGGGTGCCGATCCCGTCGACGATGCCGAGTTCGACGGCTCGGCGCCCCAGCCAGACGTCGCCGTCGAACAGTTCCGCCTCGGCCGCCTTCAGCTTGTCCCCGCGGCGGCCGACCACCCAGTCGCGGAACTCGTCGTGGATGCCTTCCTGGATCGTGTTCAGCCACTGCACGTCCTCGGATTTCTCCGCGAAGAACGGGTCGAGGCGGGCCTTCGCCTCGCCTGCCGAATGCAGCCGGCGTTCGATGCCGAGGCGGTCGATCAGTTCGGAGAACCCGAAGCCCGCCGAGATGACACCGACGGAGCCGACCACCGAAGTCGCGGTCGCGTAGATCTCGTCGGCCGCGCAGGCAAGCCAGTAGCCGCCGGACGCGACGACGTCCTCGCAGAACGCGAGCACCGGCAGTTCGTGTTCGGTGGCGAGCTGACGGATGCGGGCGGCGATGTATTCGCTCTGTGTCGGAGATCCGCCGGGACTGTTGATCAGCAGCGCCACCGCCTTCGCGCCGTGTGCGGTGAACGCGCGCCGCAACGGTTCCTCGACGGATTCCGCGCTCAGCACGCGCCCGAAACCCGCTCCGCCGGACGCGATCATCCCCTGCAGCCGCACCACCGGGACCACCCCGGCGCCGGAGCCGCCGAACGCGTCGGGCAGCTTGTCGGCCAGCGGTTTCGGCAGGTTCAGTGGGATCTTCGCCATGAAATCAGCGTACCGATCACGGATCGGGCAGAGTGGTTCACATGGAGTTGCGAATCTTTACCGAACCCCAGCAGGGTGCCACCTACGACGATCTTCTGGCGGTGGCGCAGGCCGCCGAACGATTCGGATACGGCGCGTTCTTCCGCTCGGACCACTACCTCGCGATGAACACCGAGGGCCTGCCCGGGCCGACGGATGCGTGGATCACGCTGGCGGGCATCGCCCGCGAGACGTCCACGATCCGTCTCGGCACCCTGGTCACGTCCGCGACGTTCCGGTACCCGGGGCCGCTGGCGATCTCGGTGGCGCAGGTGGATCAGATGAGCGGCGGTCGCGTCGACCTCGGCATCGGCGCCGGCTGGTACGAGGAGGAGCACCAGGCGTACGGCATCCCGTTCCCGCCGCTGAAGGAGCGGTTCGAGCGGCTCGAGGAGTCCCTCGCCGTAATCACCGGACTGTGGCGCACCCCGCTCGGGGAGACGTTCTCCTACGACGGGACGCACCTGACGGTCAAGAATTCGCCGGCACTCCCGAAGCCGCGGCAGCCGCAGGGTCCGCCCGTCCTGATCGGCGGCACCGGTAAGAAGAAGACCCCGGCGCTGGCCGCGAAGTACGCGAACGAGTTCAACGTCCCGTTCCAGTCGATCGACGAGACGCGGGACGTGTTCGAACGGGTCCGGCTCGCGTGCAAGACGATCGACCGGGACCCCGAGGAGTTGGTGTACTCCAACGCGCTCGTCCTGTGCTGCGGGCGGACGGAGGAGGAGATCGCGAAGCGCGCCCTCAACATCGGACGCGAGGTCAGCGAACTGCGGGAGAACGGACTCGCCGGGTCGCCCGCCGAACTCGTCGACAAGATCGGCCGTTACGCGGAGGCCGGGTCGCAGCGGCTCTACCTGCAGACCCTCGACCTCGGCGACCTCGACCACCTGGAACTGGTCGCCAGTGAGGTCGTCCCGCAGCTGAACTAGGTGGAGGCGGAACCGCCCGTTCGAGACCGGCAGGTTCGTTCGGCGGGCTCAGCAACGTTCCGTTCCCTCTCCGGCGGTGGAATGCTCGGGGTACGTCCGGAACGACCGTGCGTCGACTCCACGAGGAGATGAACAGGTGCGATGAAGTACGTGATTACGTGGACGGTGCGTGAGGGCGGTTCCGCCGCCGAGAACGAGGAGGCCGCACGGCGGAGCCTCGAAGTGTTCGCGAGATGGACGCCGGCCGAAGGGGCCAATTTCCATCAGTTCCTCGGCCGCCTGGACGGCACCGGGGGATTCGCCTTCGTCGAGGCCGACGACCCGAACGACATCCTGGACGGTCCGACGAAGTTCGGGCCCTTCTTCGACTTCCACGTCTACCCGGTCGCCGACATCGCCGTCACCACGCAGGCCGCGCAGCACGCGGTCGAATTCCGAGGTTCGATCAGCTGATCGACTCCCGCTCAGTGCCGGGTCGTCGAGCCCTGATCCCGGCTCAGTGCCGGGTGGTCGAATCCAGGAACTGGCGGAGGTCGCGGTCCCACTGCGCGTCGCGGGAGCGGTTCAGGGAGGCGCGGCAGATGAGGAAGCCGGACAGCGCGATCATCATCACCGCGAACCAGGTGAACAATCCGGCGATCACGCCGGCCACGCGGGCGGCGGACGACGACATCGGTTCGGTGGTGAGGTTTCCGTCGGCGTTGACCCAGATGTCGTGCTTCGTTCCCGAAGGCGTGGCGGGGTCGACGGTGATGTCGGCGTGCCGGGTTTCGTTACCCCAGGTCCACTTGGCGGGGGCGGTGTCGACGCCCGACGGTGCGACGTCGGAGGTGACGGACACGCCGGTGGAGTCGGCGAGCGTGGTGGCGGTGACGGTGCGGTAGTCCGCGACCTGCTTCTCCGCCAGCGTCAGCTGACTGTCGATGGTCCGGGCGCCCACGAGGATGGCGAGGGGCAGCATCGCGAAGGCGAGCACCACGACGGCGAGGGTGAGCATGTTCTCGATCCGGTCCGAGCGCCGGATCAGCGGGTTGTGCCGCTGACGGGCCGACCGCTTACGCAGCCCCCGTGCTTGAGAGTTGTTCCACATTCCGGATCCGGTCCTCTCGCCGACAATTCCCTACCATCCAGAGTCGTACGCAAGGCAAACAAGATCAAGTCGATCCGGTGTGTTATTGGGCACTGTGCCGTAATACACTCATCTGCTGCCCGCCATCTCACGATGCTCCTTCGGGCTCATGCCGCGCACGCGTTTGAACGCCGCACTCAGCGCGAATGCACTTCCGTACCCCACCCGCTGCGCCACCGATGCGACTGTCGCGTCGGGTTCGCGGAGCAGATCCGCGGCGAGTGACAGCCGCCAGTTTGCGAGGAAGGTCATGGGCGGTTCGCCGACGAGTTCCGTGAACCGGCGCGCGAGGGCTGCCCGCGACAGTCCGGTTTCCGCGGCGAGCGACTCGACCGTCCACTGGTGTGAGGGGTTGTTCTGCAGGATGCGCATCGCCTTGCCGACCACCGGGTCGCCCTGCGCCCGCACCCAGGACGGCGCTTCGGCCGCCGGCCTCGCGAACCAGGCGCGCAGCACGGCGATCAGCAGCAGGTCGAGCAGGCGGTCGAGGACTGCTTCCTGCCCGGGTTCGTCGCGCACCACTTCGTCGTGCATGAGGGTGACGAGCCGGGAGTCCCAGTCGGCGCGGCGCTGCACGACGAGTTCGGGGAGCGCGGACAGCAGCCGCCGGCTGATCTCGCCGGGGGTCTGATAGGTGCCCGTCAGCATCACGGTGCGGCCGTTCGCGCTGTTGCCCCAGGTGCGCACGCCGAGGTCCATGGCCTCGGCGAGCGGTTCGCCGCGGAGCGTCGTGCAGCTCTGGTCGGGGTTGATGATCACGTGCGGCGGGGTGTCCGGGTGGTCGGCGACGACGTACCGCTCGGGTCCGCGGATGATCGCGACGTCGCCTTCGGTGAGCTGCACCGGTTCGCCGGTGTGCGGGAGGATCCAGGCTTCGCCGCGGCCCATCGCGACGAGGCTGAGCGGCGCGTGATCGTCGATCTGCAGCGACCACGGCGGTTCCATGATCGATCGGAGCACGAACGCTCCGGCGGCGCGGGGACCACTGATGAGACCGGCGAGGGGATCCACGCCTCCAGCGTAGACGCTCGCGTATGGAACAGCGCTTTTCAACCATGGAAAGTCTCGCTGCCCCCGTCTTGACTGAACACATGACAACCACTCCGCACACCCTCGTCCTCACCGCCACCGGCAAGGTCGGCAGCCGCGTCCTCGCCGGGCTCACCGCCGCCGGTGTGCCCGCCCGCGGCGGCTCCCGATCCGGCACTCCCCCGTTCGACTGGGACAACCGGGACACCTGGCGCCCGGCGCTGGACGGCATCACGTCGGTCTACATCGCCTACTACCCGGACCTCGCGGCGCCGGGAGCAGCGGAGGTCGTCGAGGAGTTCGCCGGCCTGGCCGTCGCGAACGGGGCGCGTCGTCTCGTCCTGCTTTCCGGTCGCGGCGAAACCGAGGCGGAGCGTGGCGAACTCGCGATCCGTAAGGCGGGCGCCGAGTGGACGATCCTGCGCTCGAGTTGGTTCGGCCAGAATTTCGGCGAGAGTTTCATGCTCGACTCGCCGCTCGCCGGCGAACTCTACGAGCTGACCGGGCCGCGGTTGCTGTCGTTCGGCGATGCCGTCGCCGAGATCGCGGAGGCAACAGGCCGCGAAATCCGGTACACGCCAGTCACTTCGAAGGAGTATTCGACGGCTTTGGCAGGACAGGGGGTACCGTCCGACGCGATCGGCCTGCTCACCTACCTGTTCGACGAGGTGCTGGACGGACGTAACGCCTCACTCACCGACGGGGTGGAACGCGCACTGGGGCGCGCGCCCCGCGACTTCACCGACTACGTCCGTGCCGCGGCAGCGGCCGGGGTCTGGAGGGTTTGATCATGGAGCGCTATCTGACGATCGTCACGGCGGTCGGTGCCGGTGTGGTGGGCGGTGTGATGTTCGCGTTCTCCACGTTCATCATGACCGGGCTCGGTCGCCTGGACCCGGCGCAGGGCATCTCGGCGATGCAGGCGATCAACCGCGAGGCGCCGAATTTCTGGTTCATGACGGCGCTGTTCGGCACCGCGCTGACATCGATCGCGCTCGCGATCGTCAGTGTGGTGCGGCACGACGGTTCGGCGGTGTACGCGGTGATCGCGTGCGCGCTGTATCTCGTGGGCATCGTCCTGACCATCGTCTACCACGTGCCGCACAACAACGCGCTGGACGCGATCGACCCCACTGCGGCGGGCTCGGCGGACTACTGGCGCGACTACGTGTCCGGCTGGACGGGGTGGAACCACGTGCGCACCGTCAGCGCCATCGCGGCGTCCGCCGTGCTCACGTGGTCCGCGACCCGTGGTCGATAGTCCGGGACTTACGAGGGCGGCAGGATGTCGGTCTGCGCGGGGACTTCGTCCTGCTTCAGCAGGCCGACGGGGCAGCTGACGCCGGTGGCGTGCACGGGGCAGTATCCGCCGGGGTTCTTCGCGAGGTACTGCTGGTGGTAGTCCTCGGCGTAGTAGAAGTGCGTGAGCGGGGCGATCTCCGTGGTGATCGCGCCGTACCCGGCCTCGGCGAGCCGCTTCTCGAAGGCCTCACCGGTGGCCTCGGCGATCTCCACCTGCTGTTCGTCGATGGTGTAGATGGCCGAACGGTACTGCGTTCCCTGGTCGTTGCCCTGCCGCATGCCCTGCGTGGGATCGTGGTTCTCCCAGAACTCCTTGAGGATCTCGGCGTACGAGATCACCTTCGGATCGAAGACCACGAGCACCACCTCGGTGTGCCCGGTGCGTCCCGAGCAGGTCTCCTCGTAGGTGGGGTTCGGCGTGTAGCCGCCGGCGTACCCCACCGCGGTGGTGTAGACGCCGTCGAGTTGCCAGAACTCCTTCTCGGCGCCCCAGAAACATCCCATGCCCAGCACCGCGGTCTGCATGCCCTCGGGGAACGGGGGTTTCAGGGGGTGACCGTTGACGTAATGCGTCGCCGGAACCGGGATCGGCTGACTTCGTCCGGGGAGTGCGTCCTCGGCGGTGACCATCACGGACTTAGCGGCTGCTCGACCCAGAAGCTCGTCGTACCAAGACATGGTTCGATGCTACGCGCGGTGCCGGAGTGGTCTTCCGGGCGAGCGCCGACTGCATGCGCATCCGCTCGGCGCGGGCGGTGACCCAGCCCGTCGCGGGCACCTCCACCCACCGGTAGAGCGCCTCCGACACCAGCGCTGTCACCACCAGAAACGCGACCACGGCACCGGTCTCGCCGAACGAGCCGACCGTGTGCTCGTACACGCGGTAGAGGATCAGCGTGTGGACGAGGTAGATCGCGTAACTGCGCGTCGCCGTCCACCGCACGACGGCCCAGTGCGCGGCGGGCCCGTCGTACCGGCCCACCAGCACGACGCACGCGGTGACGACGGCGAACGTCCAGAGGTAGTGATCGCCCGCCCAGTACACCCGGAAGTCGGTGGCGAGGCGGATCACCTCGACCTGCGCCAGCCCGGCGACGACGATCCACCGGCAGTCCGCGAGCCGCGCCCAGCCGAGGTAGATGATCTGCCCGAGGAACACGGCGGGCAGCGTCGCGGCGATCTTCGACAGCATCGGGACCGTGTACGGCTGCGGCGCGTACAGGTTGTAGAGCAGGATCAGGGCGCAGATCGAGGCGCCGGCCATCGGCATCGCGATGGGCAGGGTGCGCAGCACGGGACGCGCGGCGACGCAGGCGAAGTAGAACAGGATCTGCACGGCGAGGGTCCACGTGACCCCCAGCACCGCGACCTCCGGTTTGAGGAAGAACCCGCCGAGCACGAAACTCAGCGCGGCGTCGATGTTCGACACACCGTCCTGCCCGCTGAACATGCCGTTGATGCCGAGGCGGACCAGCACGATCGCAGCGAGGACGGCCACCCAGAAGGCGGGAAGGATGCGGCCGAGCCGATTGAACAGAAAGTGCCCGGGTTCGTGGCGAATGGCCGAACGGGTGATCAACAACCCGGTCAGCATCATGAAGACGGCGACCCCGAGAAACGACAAATGCTGGTTGAGTCCGCCCCGCTCGATGAAGATCTGATAGACGACGTCGATGAACCACCATCCGGTTCCGAGGTCGTCGATCAGATAGAACGAGATGTGCGAGTAAATCACGGCCAGTACTGCGAAAAAGCGGAGCAGATTCGCGCCCGTGAGCTCCACACGCGGCGCGGCCGCCTGCGAATCTGCAACGGGTATCAGCGAAGGCATCGCGTCAGCTTAAGGTTCCGTTCACCGCTCGGACGAATTCTCACGACATTCAGTGTCGCCGCGCCAGCCTTTTTTCGGGTGCCCGAACTTTCTGTTCCGGGAATCGCTCCGTGACCCCAACTGTTGCGCAGGGTGTACCAATGAGATTGGGTATATACCCGAGAACGATTCGCCAAAGGCGGGTGTCAGACGCGTGTCCACGTGTCGTCGACACCCGGAACACACCAGGGCTCACAGCCCGTTGATGAAGGGACCCTCGTGTCTGTTTACACGCTGCCGGAACTCCCGTACGACTATGCAGCTCTCGAGCCGCACATCTCCGGCAAGATCATGGAACTGCACCACGACAAGCATCACGCCGCGTACGTGACCGGTGCCAACACGGCGCTCGACAAGCTGGCCGAGCTCCGCGAGTCCGACACCCTGCCCGCCGTGGTCAACCTGCACGAGAAGAACCTCGCCTTCCACCTGGGCGGCCACACGAACCACACTGTCTTCTGGAACAACCTCTCCCCGGACGGCGGCGACAAGCCGACCGGTGAGCTCGCGGCCGCGATCGACGACCAGTTCGGCGGCTTCGACGCGTTCCGCAACCACTTCTCGGCCAACGCCAACGCCATCCAGGGCTCCGGCTGGTCCATCCTGGCCTGGGATTCCATCGGCCAGCGTCTGCTCATCGTCCAGCTGTACGACCAGCAGGGCAACATCCCGATCGGCCTCACGCCGCTGCTGCTCCTCGACATGTGGGAGCACGCCTTCTACCTCGACTACCAGAACGTCAAGGGCGACTACGTCAAGGCATTCTGGAACATCGTGAACTGGGCGGACGTCTCCGCTCGCTTCGAGAAGGCACGCACCCAGACCGCGGGTCTGATCGTCTAGTCCTCGCTTTTCGCGGCCACGGGCGCCCGGAACACCGTCTCGGTGCTCCGGGCGCCCGTGCTCGTTTCGGGTGCGAAACCTGTCCGAGCAGGCCGAGCGTCCAATAGGCTTCACAAGTGACCGAGTTCAGTACCCCCGCCAGGGACGACGCCGTCGTCCACGCCTTCCGCGACGACGCGCTCGGCGACCTCGACGCCACCGGTCTCGCGGCCCGGATCGCCGCCGGCGAAGTGTCGGTCCGTGAGGTGACGGAGGCGGCGATCGCGCGCGCCGAGTCGGTCGGGCCGGCCCTGAACGCCCTGGCGTTCGCCGATTTCGACCGTGCGCTGACGGAGGCGGACCGACCGCACGAGGGCGTCTTCGCGGGAGTGCCGACCGTCGTCAAGGACAACGTGGACGTCGCCGGAGTGCCCACCCAGCACGGCAGCGTCGCGTTCGCCGCGAAACCCGCGCTGGTGGACAGCGACTTCGTCACGCAGTACCTGTCCACGGGTGTGCTCTCGCTGGGCAAGAGCAGGCTGCCCGAGTTCGGGTTCAGTGCGTCCACCGAGTTCATGGACGCCGAGGCCGTGCACAACCCGTGGAATCCCGCGTTCTCGCCGGGTGCGTCCTCGGGTGGTTCGGCGGCGCTCGTCGCCTCGGGTGTGGTACCCATCGCACACGCCAACGACGGCGGCGGATCCATCCGCATCCCCGCCGCCGCCTGCGGGCTCGTCGGCCTGAAGCCGTCCCGCGGGCGGACCGTCCCCGACGCCATGGACAAGACGCTGCCGATCCGGATCATCGCGCAGGGCGCCGTCACCCGCTCGGTGCGCGACACCGCACGGTGGATGGCGGCCGCGGAACGCTACTACCGCAATCCCTCGCTGCCGCCCATCCGGTTGGTGGAGGGGCCGAGCAGCACCCGCCTGAAGGTCGGGGTGGTGGTCGATTCGGTCACCGTGTCCCGCACGGACGACGAGACCCGCAAATCGGTCCACGCGACCGCCGACCTGCTCGCGGATCTCGGCCACCACGTCGAGGAGTGCCCGATGCCGGTGGGCACGTCGTTCGTCGAGGACTTCTGCATCTACTGGGGGTTCCTGTCGTTCGTCATCTCCAGCAACGGCAAGCGGATGCTCGGACCGGACTTCGACCGCGACGCCACCGACAACCTGACGCGTGGACTCGCCGCGATGTACCGCAAGAACATCGCGAAGACGCCGCGGGTGCTGTACCGGTTGCGGCGCACGTACCGCGAGTACGCGCAGATCTTCCAGAAGTACGACGTGATCCTGTCCCCGACCCTGGCGCACACCACTCCGGAGCTCGGATACCTCTCGCCGACGCAGAGTTTCGAGGAACTGTTCGACAAGCTGATCGCCTACACGGCGTTCACGCCGTTGAACAACGCGTCGGGCGGGCCCGCCATCTCGCTGCCGATGCACGAGACGTCCCGCGGTCTTCCGCTGGCGTCGCACTTCTCCGCCGATCACGGCGACGAGCGGACCCTGCTCGAGTTGGCGTTCGAACTCGAGCAGGCCGCGCCGTGGCGTCGGATCCAGGACGCCGGCTGACGGTCAGGCCCTGCGCCGCACGCCCATCCACACCACGGCGCCTGCGAGCAGCACGGTGGTGATCACGAAGCCGACGGCGAGGTGCTCGGCGGTGAGAATCGGCGCCGGTGCGGACAGGGTGCGCGTCACCGCGACCGGTTCGGCGAGCACCGTCGCCAACTGATTCTGCTGGGCCGCCGTCCGCACCGGCATCGCCGCGACCCCGTTGTTGAGGTCCGTGGACAGTTGCCCGGACAGCGTCTTCAGCTTCGCGAACCCGTCGACGATCTGCGAGGTGGCGCCCTCGAGCATCGCAGGCGCCTGATCGGCGATCGGGACGATGCCGTCGTTCAGTTGCCGCGCCCCGCTGCTCAGCTGATCGCTGGCGTCGGTGAGTTGACCCATCGCCACGCGGACGAGTTCGCCGAGGTCGGTGTCGGGGCCGACCTGCCCGCCGAGCAGACCGGGCACCGAACCGAGTTGTGAGGAGAGCAGGTCGAGGTCGGCACCGACCTGCCGGAGCGACGGGACCACGTCCGGTGCAGCGGGAGTGCCGTCGAGGACGCGGATCGCGTCGTCGATCCTGGTGCGCATCTGGGTGGCGCTGTCGTTCGCCTCGCCCAGGGTCAGCCCCAGCGCGCTCAACCGGTCCGCGAGATTGTTGGCCGTCCCCGACGTCTCGCCGACCACGCCCGCCACCTGATCCGCCACACCCAGCAGTTGCACCGAGCCGGCTCGGGCCGTCTCGAGATACGGGAGCAGGGTGTCGGCGCCCTCGGTGAGTTGTTGCGCCGCATCGTCTGCCGCGGCGGTCCCGGCCGCGAGGAACCCGGCCGTCATTCCCGCCTGCTGGAACCGCGTCCGCGACGAGGACATGTCCGCCAGCAGATCCGTGATGCCGTCCGCGCCGATCTGGGAGGACACCACCCCGGACAGTTCCTCGGACGCGGCAGAGTCGGAACCCGCGACGTCGACGTCGAGGGTCGCCTGCCGCGGCTTCGCACCCCACACCGAGGAGACGGCCTCGCTGAAGTCCTCGGGCACGGTCACCGTGGCGAACCAGTCGCCGCCCGCCGCCGCGCCCGCGTCGACCACCTGCCAGTCGAACGCCTCGTTCGCCTCGAGCTTCTCGATCAGGGTGTCGCTCGCCCGCACCGGTTTTCCGTCCACGGTCGCACCGGCGTCGGTGTTGACGATCGCCACCGTCCGGCTGTCGACCGCGCCGCCGCCGAGAAACACGTATCCGAGCCCGCCTGCGGATGCCAGGACCAGACCGGCCATGGCGGCCGCGGCGACCCGCCGCGGTGTGAGGACCTTTCGCGTCGACTCGGTTTTGGCGTGATTCGCGGAATTCCGTGTGCGCTCAGAGGTCATTCCGGTGAGGATAGGTGGCTTTCGTAGCGGCAGATTGTGACGACTCTGAGGATTCTCTGAGATATTCTTGCCCCGCTGAGATGTCTACCCCGCGGCGACAACTAGAACGACAACGCGAGCGAGACGACGATGTCGAACGCCGAGAACGTTCCTTTGAGATCCTGGAAAGCGAAATTCACGACGGGGTCCCCGTTTTCGCGAGGGCAGTACTTCGACACCCGGACCACCGACATGTCCAGTCGCGGGTGGAAGCGGTGACCCCGTAGGGCATCCGCTCGTTGGCCTTGGTCTCGAGGGCGTCGTGGTCGATCGGCCTGCGGGTGTTGCACAGCCGGACTCGCAGTTTGCGGCGGAACTCCAGGCCCTCGATCTTCTCCCGGTAGAAGCGCAGATTCTGGGTCTTCAGGTATCCGGACGCTTCCGGTTCGGACGCGGACGATCCCATACTTTTCGGTCTTTCGTCGGTGGGCTCTCCCACCTCAACCGCCACGCCTCGCGGTAAACCTGCAGTAAAGCTGGCAGTTTTCTGCACGCCGGACCGTCAGATGCCGTTCACCCGTGAGTGGATTTGCGTTCCCAAGGGACGATTAGCACTCACATGCTCTTGTGTGCCAGGCATTGTCGGGCGCATCCTTCAAGTACCCAACGAGGTGTGCAGAACCAGTCGTGTTCGCAGCGTGTCATCACACCGAGGAGGCAGAGATGAACAGGGACGGCTACATCGGCATCTCGCCCTTCCAGGCCGCGGGTACTTTGCGGGGATTTGTCATTTCCGGGCGCTGGCCCGATACCACCAAGGAATGGGCTCAGCTCCTGGCGCTCGCCGTGCGCGTGGCGTGCGTTCCGGGGTTGCTCCACACCACCACGGTCTTCGGCGCGCACGAGGATCTGCCGGAGGAACCCGAGCCCGAGACGGTCGGCCTCGTGGTGGCCGAGGGCACCGTCCTCGGGGAGTTCGCGCTCGCTCCCGGCCGGTTCGCGGATCATCTGCCGCCGGCGCTGATGATGCTGCACCCGCCGTCGGAGACCACCCCGTCGCTTCCCGAGTGCGCGGGCGCGGCCTCGGGCTGCGTCCTGCTCCCGGGTCTCCCCCACCTCGGGCTCGAACACCGGGCGGCGTGGGTGGAGGCAGAGGCGGACGGGACCGTGACGTCCATGGTCAGCCGGGTCGGCATCGACCCGATCAGCGATCCCGACACCGCCGTTTTGGCCATGCTGCTGGCCTCGTGAGGGTACCCGAAGTTTGAGCTCCCGGGAGCCCAAACTTCTTGTCGCTTTTGCCTTTTCGTTCGACCCTCGCTAACGTGGGTCGCAACGAAGGGGAGTAGCCCCCAATCGCCTGTGTCGACATACTGGCGCGGCAATCTCGCACTGCGAGGTTCCGGGCCCGGCCTGGCGGACCGGTTCCGACACCGGTGGGCGAGACCTTCGGCCGACAGACGCACCGCCGCGTCTGCCAGGCCGGAGGAATCCATTCCATCCTCCGACCCACTACTGGAGGAGGATTTGTCGTGCTGACCGCCGCGCTGCTGAGTTTCGGCGTGATCTTCGTCGCCGAACTGGGCGACAAATCCCAGCTGATGGCGATGACGTTCGCCCTGCGCTACCGCTGGTGGGTCGTCATCGCCGGCATCACCGTCGCGACCACCGTGGTCCACCTGGTGTCGGTGGCCGTCGGCCACTACCTCGGTGTCGCGCTGCCGACCGCGGCGATCAGCGTCGTCGGCGGTGTCGCCTTCCTGATCTTCGGCGCGTGGACGCTGCGCGGCGACGACCTCAGCGAAGACGAGCAACTCAAGGCCCGCCGCGCCACCCGCTCCGCGTTCCTGGCCGTCACCTCCGCGTTCTTCCTCGCCGAACTCGGTGACAAGACCATGCTCGCCACCATCACCCTCGCCACCGACCACGACACGATCGGCGTGTGGATCGGCTCGACCGTCGGCATGGTGGCGGCCGACGCCATGGCCATCGTCGTCGGCGCCGTGCTGGGCAAGCATCTGCCCGAGAGCGTCATCCGCATCGGCGCGGCCGTGCTGTTCTTCGCGTTCGGCGTCTGGTTGCTGCTCGAGGGCCTGTTCCCCGGCAACATCGCCGGTCCGATCGCCGGGGCCGCCGTCGTCGTTCTGGCGCTGGTCGGTGCCGCCGGACGCGCCGTGTGGTCGCGGCGCCGCCGAGGGGCCGTGGCCGAGCAGGAACAGATGCAGCGCCAGGACTGAACCCGGTCGACAAAGACGCCCCCTCGGGCAATACTCGGAAGCCTCGAGGTACCTCGCAGTTCTCACGGACGAGAGGGCGTGTGTGAACCATCCCGTAGCGAGCGGCAAGCCCGCGATTCTCACCGTCGACGACGATCCCGGGGTGTCGCGCGCCGTCGCCCGCGACCTGCGGCGCCGATACGGTGAGAAGTACCGGATCATCCGCGCCGAATCCGGCGAGTCCGCGCTCGACGCGATGAAGCAGATGAAGCTGCGCGGCGATCCCGTCGCGGCGATCCTCGCGGACTATCGCATGCCGGCGATGAGCGGGATCGAGTTCCTCGAGAAGGCCATGGATCTGTACCCGGTCGCGCGCAGGGTGCTGCTCACCGCGTACGCCGACACGGACGCGGCCATCGAGGCGATCAACGTCATCGACCTCGACCACTACCTGCTCAAACCGTGGGATCCGCCCGAAGAGAAGCTGTACCCGGTGGTCGACGCGCTGCTCGAGGCGTGGGCGTCGTCAAATCACCACCCCGCCGAGGAGACGAAGGTCGTGGGGCATCGCTGGGCGCCGCGGTCTTCCGAAGTGCGCGAGTTCCTGGCCCGCAACCAGCTGTCGTACCGCTGGTACATGTCGGACGAGCCGGAGGGCGGGCGGTTGCTCAGCGCGGCCGGCGAGGACGGCGGTCGCCTGCCGGTGGTGATCTGCGCCGACGGCGAATGCCTGGTGGAACCGTCGGACACCGAACTGGGCCGTCATCTCGGACTGCGGACCGACCCGTCGGAGAACTTCTACGACCTCGTCGTCGTCGGCGGCGGCCCGGCCGGTCTCGGTGCCGCCGTGTACGGCGCGTCGGAGGGGCTGCGCACCGCGCTGATCGAGCGGACGGCGACCGGTGGGCAGGCGGGTCAGAGTTCGCGCATCGAGAACTACCTCGGGTTCCCCGACGGCGTGTCCGGCGCGCAACTCGCCGAGCGGGCCCGCCGGCAGGCCACCCGGTTCGGGGCCGAACTGATCACCACCCGCGACGTCGTGGCGCTCGAGGTCAACGGCTCGGCGCGGACGGTCCGGTTCGCGGACGGCGACACCGTCGACGCGCACACGGTCATCCTGGCGACCGGCGTCTCCTACCGGCGTCATCCCGCGCCCGGCGTCGACGACCTCACCGGCCGCGGCGTCTACTACGGTTCCGCCGTCACCGAGGCGGCCCGCTGCACCGACCAGGACGTGTACATCGTCGGTGGCGCCAACTCCGCCGGTCAGGCCGCCGTCTACCTCTCGCGCGGCGCCCGGACGGTCACCATCGTCGTGCGGGCGCAGTCGCTCGAGGATTCGATGTCGTACTACCTCGTCCAGCAGATCGAACGGAACCCGCGCATCCGCGTGCGGCCGTGCACCGAGGTGATCGGCGTCGAAGGCGACGCGCACCTCGAGAAGATCCGGCTGCGCAACAACGCGACCGGCGACGAGCAGACCGTCGACGCCGGATTCCTGTTCCTGTTCATCGGCGCCGCCCCGCGGACCGACTGGCTCGACGGCGTCGTCGCGCGGGACGAGAACGGGTTCGTCGTGTCCGGTCCCGACCTCGTCGTCGACGGCAAGCCGCCGCGCGGCTGGCCCCTCGACCGCCTCCCGCACCACCTCGAGACGAGCGTTCCCGGCATCTTCGCCGCCGGGGACGTGCGCTCCGAGTCGGCGAAGCGGGTGGCGTCGGCGGTCGGGGAAGGCGCCATGGCCGTGATGCTCGTCCACCGCTACATCGGCCAACCGTGACCAGGGGCAGACCATGAGCCGACTTCCGTGCGATCCCCCCGTGTTGAGGACGCTGTTCCTCTTCGAGAAGCTCACCGACCACCAGCTCGAGCAGCTCTGCGAGAAGGGGCACGTCGAGCTGATCGAACCCGGGCCGGTGTTCGAGGAGGGTGAGGTCGCGACGTGCTTCTACGTGTTGATCGAAGGCGAACTCGTGCTGAGCAAACTGTCGGGCGGCGAAGACATCGAGTTCAACCGGACGACCCAGCGCGGCGTGTACGCCGGGGCGTGGCAGTCGTATCTCGGCGACCGCGCACCCCAGACGTACACCGCGTCGATGCGCGTCACCGCCCCGTCGAAGTTCTTCGTCCTCGACGCCGACCGGTTCGGGCAGCTGATGCGTGAATGGTTCCCGATGGCCGTGCATCTGCTGGAGGGGCTGTTCTTCGGCAACCAGAACGCGAAGCAGGTCGTCGACCAGCGGGAACGTCTCCTCGCGCTGGGTTCGCTGTCGGCGGGGTTGACGCACGAACTGAACAATCCGGCGGCCGCCGCGGTCCGGGCGACGGCGTCGCTGCGCGACCGGGTGTCGCACATGCGGCAGAAGCTGGGCGTGATCGCCTCGGGTGTGTACGACAGGCAGGCGCTGGCCACGTTGATCCGGTTGCAGGAAGAGGCCGCGGAACTGGTGGCGAAGGCGCCGACGCTGACCCCGCTCGAAGCGTCCGACCGCGAGGACGAACTCGGCGACTGGTTCGACGACCACGGCGTCTCCGGCGGCTGGGACCTGGCGCCCACATTCGTGCAGGCCGGGCTCGACGTGCCGTGGCTCGAGCGGATCGTCGCGAGCGTCGACGACGAATCGATGGTCGAGAGCGCGATCCGCTGGCTCAACTACACCATCGAGACCGAACTGCTGATGAACGAGATCGCCGACTCCACGGCCCGGGTGTCCACGCTGGTGAACGCCGCGAAGCAGTACTCGCAGATGGACCGCGCCCCCTACCAGCGCGTCGACCTGCGGGAACTGCTCGACAGCTCGCTGGTGATGCTCGGCCGCAAGATCGGCGATTCGGTGACGGTGGTGAAGGAGTACGACCCGGCGCTGCCGCTGATCCCCGCGTACGCCGCCGAACTCAATCAGGTGTGGACGAACCTCATCGACAACGCCGTCGCTGCCATGAACGGCCACGGCACCCTCACCGTCCGCACCCGGCGCGACGGCGACATGGCCCTCATCGAGATCGGCGACACCGGACCGGGTGTGCCCGAAGAGATCCGGTCCCGCATCTTCGAACCGTTCTTCACCACGAAACCCGTGGGCGAGGGAACTGGGCTCGGTCTCGACATCTCCTGGCGCATCGTCGTGAAGAAGCACCGCGGCGACCTGCGCGTGGAGTCCGAACCGGGCGACACCCGATTCCAGGTCCGCATTCCGATCGAACCCGAAGTTGCAGCAGCAGAAGGAGTTACCGATGGGTGAGCTGGACGGAATCGACCCGAGCGTGCAGCCGAGCGGAGACGGCTGCGTCGAATGCGACAGCGCCGGCGGGTGGTGGGTGCACCTGCGCCGCTGCGCGCAGTGCGGGCACATCGGTTGCTGCGACTCGTCACCGGAACAACACGCCACCAAGCACGCCGCGGCCACCGGCCACCCCGTCGTGCGGAGCTTCGAACCGGGCGAGTCGTGGTTCTGGAACTACGCCACCGAGACGGCCTTCGAGGGACCTGAACTTGCTCCGCCGCAACATCATCCGATCGACCAGACGGTCCCCGGTCCCGGCTCGCGCGTTCCGCCGGACTGGCAGGCGTACATCCACTGACCCTCGACGTTTCCCTTGGAGATGTGCGCCGAGCACGGTCAGAGTTGCGCGAAACGGTGCGCCGTCGCCGCGTCCTGCTCGTCGTACCGGGCCAGCGCCGCTTCGAATTTCGCCTTCAGGTCGAGGGCGTAACGCTCGTGCGCGGCGAACGTCCCGACCGCCGAATTCTCTTCGGCGACGCCCGGGCCGCCGATCGCCGTCGCCCGGAACCGCGCGGCCAGTTCCGCCGCCGACCGCAGATGGGTTTCACCGAGACCGAAGTTCTCCGGCGCGAGTTCGCGATGCGCCCGCCCCCGCAGGTCCCGCATGTCCGCCGCCAACGTGTCGCACGCGGCGATGCACCGCACCAACGCGTCCCGATCCACTTCGAGCCGATCCTCGATCATCCGTCCCCCTACGGTCGTCGCTCCACCCGCGAGAGAAACTACCCGCTCTCCCGCCTGTAATGCTTCCCTCAGCGCTGCCGTCACGCCGAGCGACCGTTATGGTGCAGGTCACCAGGGTCGGCCAACGGAGGTCGCCGGAAACGAAGGATGCGAACTGTGGAAATTCAGGGAACCGCCGCACTGGTCACCGGAGCGGCCTCGGGCCTCGGTGCCGCCACCGCCAAGCGTCTCGCCGGCGCCGGAGCCACCGTGTTCGGACTGGACCTGCAGCAGTCAATCGAACGCGCCGGCGACAACGTCCCCGACG